>NZ_JAMYSJ010000002.1:0-413277 GCF_040321855.1 Mesorhizobium sp. M0227
GGTGTCGAGCGAAGCTCGACGGAGTGGGGGTCGACCTTCGCGCCCGCCTGAGGTTACTGCGCGTTTGGCGGACGCCTTCCCCCGCTCCGTCGCCGCTTCGCGGCGCCACCTCTCCCCCCTCCGGAGGGAGAGGAAAGGAGCCAAGGCAGTGCAAAGGGAGGCGGCGACACGACCTCGTTTGCGCAACCCTACTTGATCGCCGAATCGAACAGATGCGCCTTGATCTTCTCGACATCGAGCGCGGCAAAACCTTCCGACAACTTGTATCCGTCGGCATCGGCCTTGACCTTGGCCTTGTCGAAATCATTGGCCGGACCGATCAGCTCGTTGGTGCAGACGTCCTCGGCCTTCACCGGAGCGGTGATCTGGCCGATCTTGTGGATCTCGTCGAAAAAGCCCTGCCAGCTCGCCATGTCGTGCGAGCCCCAGCCGCCGCGCTTGTCCATGTCGCCGCGGAAGACGTTGATCTGCTGCAGGATCGAGGTGGTGCCGAGCTCGGGCCCGAGATTCTTGGCCAGCGTCGGGAACTGCTCGAACACCGCTTCGACCGCCGCGCGGGGATTCTGGTAGCCGAATTCGAGGCCCATCGCCCAGCCGCGCAGATACTTTTCCAGCAACGCCTTCTTGTCGGCATCCTCGAGGTCGGCGGCGCGCACGACGAAGGTGTTGGCCGGCAGCTTGGAATTCTGCACGCCGAGCCAGTATTCAAAGTCGAGCCCCTTGGCGATCCATTCGGCACGCAGCCCTTCCCATGCCAAAGCGGCGTCGCCCTGGCCGCCGGCCAGCGCCGTGCCCCAGGTCGGCCAGCCGGCCTCGACATATTTCACCTTCTTGATGTCGACGCCTTGCGCGGCCAGCAGCGGGTCGGTGATCGACTGCCAGGCGGCGGAGCCGAGCAGGATGGTCTTGCCTTCCAGCTTCTTCAGATCGTTCGATCCCTCGCCCTTGCGGAAGGCGATGCTGAACGTGTCGCGCGCGCCCATATGGAACACCGACTTCAGCTTCATGCCGTTCTGGATGGCGAAGGAGAACACGCCGGGCGACGGGAAGCCCATGTCGGCCTGGCCGACATCGACGAACTTCACCGTCGCGGTGCCGTCCGACGGCCCCGGCTGCATATCGGTGTCCAGCCCATCGAAATAGCCGGCCTTCTTGGCCGCCCAGTAGGGATAGTCGTCGAGCACTTCGAGCGTGCCGCGCGGCGAGATCCAGGTGAATTTTCCGTAGGGTTCGGCCCTGGCCTTGAGGCCGGTGGCGCCGAGCGCCGTGGCCGTCACCAGCCCAGCGCCGGTCACCTGCAGGAAAGTGCGGCGGCTGATCCCCGCCGGATTAATCGAGATTTTTTTGGTCATGGCATTCCCCTTTTTTGTTTGATTTCGGTCTCTTGCCGCCCGCCTCCCGGGCGTTCATATCCTTGTGTTCAAGCCTCCCAGCTCGCCCACTTCTTGCCGATCAGGAAGAACAGCACGTAGATCAGGATGCCGAGCGTCGACAGGATCAGCACCACGGCGAAGAACTGCGGCATCTGGATCATCGACGAATAGGTCGTCAGCCGGTTGCCGAGGCCGAAACCGCCGCCGACCATTTCGGCGCCGACCGCTGTCAGCAGGCCGAAGATGGCGCCGATCATCAGCCCGACCAGGATCATCGGCAGCGCCATCGGCGCGCGGATCTTCCAGAAGATCTGCAAGGTGCTGGCGCCATAGGAGCGCGCCAGCGCGATCTTGGCGCTGTCGACGCGGCGAAAGCCGGTCGCGGCATTGATCATCACCATCGGCCCGGCGGCCAGCGCCACCGCGATGATGCGCGGCGTGTAGCCGAAGCCGAAGCGCAGGATCAGAAGCGGCACCAGTGCCAGCATCGGCGTGGTGACCAAGAGCAGGATGTAGGGCGCGACGATCTTCTCGGCGAACGGGAACTGGGTGATGACGGCGGCCAGCACCAGGCCGACGATGGCGCCGATGGTGAAGCCGGACACCAGCTCGACCAGCGTGTAGCCGAGATGCGGCGCGATCAGCGGAAACTCGTCGAACAGCGCATAGGCGATCGAGCTCGGCGGCGGCATGATGTAGAGCGGCACATGAAACAGCCGCAGCGCCAGTTCGATGCCGCCGATGATGATCACCGCCACAGCAAGAATGGCCGCCACCTCCTTGCCCGACTTGATGCCGGGGCCGCTGGCGAAGGCCGACAGATTGGTCAGGCTGACCTCATGGCCGTCGCCCGACTTGGCACCAGACTTGGACTTGGAGAATTCCGGGATCGTGTCGCTCACGGCCTGATCCTCACGATCTCGGCGCTCGGGCGCTCCGGCGCTTTTGGCCGCGTGCGTTCGCCGACAATGTCCATCTTGATACGGTTGGTGAGGTCGAAGACCTCCTTCGTCGCCATGATCTCCAGCGAGCGCGGCCGGGGAAACGGCACGCGATACTCCTTGGCGACGCGGCCAGGCCGGGCGCTCAGCACCACGACCCGGTCGGAGAGGAAGATCGCCTCCTCGATCGAGTGGGTGATGAAGACGATGGTTGTCTTGGTGTCGAGCCAGATCTCCTCGACCAGCCGGTTCATCTCCTCGCGGGTGAAGCTGTCGAGCGCGCCGAACGGCTCGTCCATCAAAAGCACCGAGGGCTTCAGCGCCAGCGCCCGCACGATCGCCGCGCGCTGCTGCATGCCGCCCGACAACTCGCGCGGAAATTTGCCGCCGAAGCCGTCGAGCCCGACCCGGTTGAGCAGATGCGCGATCCACGCCCGGTCCGGCTTCTCGCCCTTGATCTCGAAGGGAAAGCGGATGTTGGCATCGAGATTGCGCCACGGCAGAAGGTTCGCTTCCTGGAAAACGATCCCGATATCGGGATGCGGACCGGTGATGGCCTTGCCGTCGAGCCGGATCTCGCCGCTGGTCAGGCTGTGCAGGCCCGACATCGACCACAAGAGCGTGGTCTTGCCGCAACCGGAAGGACCGACGATCGAGACGATTTCATTGGCGCTGACATCGAGGCTGCAGCGGTCCAGCGCCAGCAGGTCGCCGGAGGCCGTATGATAGATCTTGGTCGCTGCCTGCACGCCAAGCTTCGGCTTTTTTGCATCGCCCGTGTTCATCTGCCCCCCGGGAAGATTGCGCGATGATCCATTGGCTCATCCCCGCGAAAATCAGTCTGTAACTATCCTACTTTCCTGTCAAGCGCGAGCGCTGGTACCCGTATCACAAAAATGGTCCTGAATATCTATCTTGTTGTTTTAATGATATTTTCATAGCCTTGAAATACGTGTTGCTTTCCTACATACTTCCGAATTCGCGCAGACTGGAAGGAAGCAG
This sequence comes from Mesorhizobium sp. M0227, assembly GCF_040321855.1. NCBI lineage: Bacteria > Pseudomonadati > Pseudomonadota > Alphaproteobacteria > Hyphomicrobiales > Phyllobacteriaceae > Mesorhizobium > Mesorhizobium sp. M0227. The sequence goes on from NZ_JAMYSJ010000002.1 coordinate 3,317, forward strand.
AGAAGGTGCGGTTTCCCCAACGACACGCTGCGGTTGCGATGCGGTCGGGCGCGTGGAGCCAGGGCGTGCAAACATGCTAAGACGGCAGCCTCGCAACCCAGGGAAAGACCAGGACCCCATGACCGAAGCTGGCAGCCAGGACGAGCCTGTTCCAGACCAGGATGCCGAGGGGCGCGATCCTGTCCGGCGCATTCCCGACATCATCTCGCTGGTCAAGGATTCCTATAGCGAATTGCGCCCGGCCGAACGCCGTGTCGCCGATGTCGTGCTCGACGACGTCAAATATGCCGTCGACGCCTCCAATGCCGCCCTTGCCCAGCGCGCCGGGGTCAGCGAACCGACGGTGACCCGGTTCTGCCGCGCTATCGGCTGCGAGGGCGTGCGCGACTTCAAGCTGAAGCTGGCGCAGAGCCTCGTCGTCGGCGCTCTCTATCTGGCCAAGTCGCCCTCCGTCAGCAATGACAATGGCATGCCGTTCTGGAACGCCGTGTTCGGCGAGGCGCGCCGGGCGCTGCAGGAGGCCGAGCGGCAGATCGACCCGGCGCAGCTGCAGAAAGCCGCCGAGCTGATCGCCAAGGCGCGCCAGGTTACGGTCTTCGGCCTCGGCGGCAGCTCCTCGGCGCTGGCGCAGGAAACCCAATACCGGCTGTTCCGCTACGGCATCACAGTCAGCGCCCAGTGCGACCCCTATCTGATGCGCATGACCGCCTCGACGCTCAAGCCGGGCGATCTGGTGATCGCCATTTCGGCCACGGGACGCACCCGCGAGGTGATCGAGGCCGTCGAGCTCGCCAAGCATTACCGCGCCAACGCGATCGCCGTGACCGCGCCCGACACCGAACTCGCCCGCGCCTGCGACGTCAGGCTGACGGTGGCGGTGCCCGAATATCCCGACACGCTGAAGCCGACGGCCTCGCGCTTCGCCTTCCTGGCGGCGATCGACCTTTTGGCGGTGGCCTCGGCCTACAAGCTCGACGGCTCGGCCCGCGAGACGGTGCGCCGCATCAAATACAACGCCCAGATCCACCGCACCGGCAAGGAGATGGAGCCGCTCGGGGATTAGCTCCCTCCTCCCCGTTCACGGGGAGAAGGTGCCGGCAGGCGGATGAGGGGCGGCGCCGCGTTCGACAATTGAGATTTTTACGCCGTGTGCGGCGTGTTGCAGGAAGAGGGAAAGACATGCTCGAGATAGCCCCATCGAAACAGGCAGCCGCATGGCTCGGGTCCTTTGCCAAGGCACTCGAAGCGGGAGACGCGGCGGCCGCGACCAACCTGTTTGTCGATGATTGCTACTGGCGCGATCTCCTGACCTTCACCTGGAACATCACCACCATGGAAGGCCGCGAGGCGATCGCCGATATGCTGAAAGCTGCGCTGGCGACGACCAAGCCCAGGGCATGGCAGCTGATCGGCGAGGCAACTTCGGAGGAGGGCACCATCGAGGCTTGGTTCAGCTTCGAAACCGCGGTGGCGTCAGGCGAAGGCATCATGCGGCTGCGCGACGGCCGCTGCCGGACATTGTTCACCGCGATGACGGACCTCAGGGGATTCGAGGAGCGCAAGGGCGCAGACCGGCCACTCGGCGTGCGCCACAAGGCCGATCCCCAGCGTGAAACCTGGTCGGAGGCGCGGGCGCGCGAGACGCGCGAGCTCGGCAACGAGGAACAGCCCTACTGCCTGGTCATCGGCGGCGGCCAGGGCGGCATCATGCTGGGGGCGCGGCTGCGCCAGCTCGGCGTGCCGACCATCGTCATCGAGAAAAATGCGCGGCCGGGCGATTCCTGGCGCAACCGCTATCGCACGCTCGTGCTGCACGATCCGGTTTGGTACGACCATCTGCCCTACATCCCCTTCCCCGAAAACTGGCCGGTATTCACGCCCAAGGACAAGATGGGCGACTGGCTGGAAATGTACACGCACGTCATGGAGCTCAATTACTGGGTCGCCACCAAATGCCTCAGCGCGTCCTATGATGAGGTCGAAAAAGTCTGGACCGTGGTGGTCGACCGCGTCGGCCGGCAGATCACGCTGAAGCCCAAGCACATCGTCTTCGCCACCGGCGCCTACGGCCCGCCACGGCGGATCGATCTTCCGGGCGCCGACCGGTTCAAGGGCGAATTGCTGCACTCCAGCCAGTATGCCAGCGGCGAGAAATTCCGGGGCAGACGTGTCGCTGTCATCGGCGCGGCAAGCTCCGGCCACGATGTCTGCGTCGACCTCTGGGAAAGCGGCGCCGAGGTCACCATGATCCAGCGTTCACCGACGACGGTGGTCAAATCGAGCACGCTGATGGAGGTCGGCTTCGAGATCTTCTCGGAAGACGCACTGGCGCGCGGCATCACCACCGAGAAAGCCGACATGATCGTCGCCTCGACACCGTTCGCGCTGGTGCCCAAGGGCCAGCGGGCGCTTTACGAGGTGATCAAGGCGCGCGACGCGGCCTTTTATGACCGCTTGCGCGCCGCCGGCTTCGCCCTCGATTTCGGCGACGACGAGACCGGCCTTCTGATGAAGGCCTACCGCACCGGCTCCGGCTACTATATCGATGTCGGCGCTTCCGACCTGATCATCGACGGCAAGATCGGCATCCGCAGCGGCGTCGCCATCAAATCGCTGACCCCGAGCGGCATCCTGTTCGAGGACGGCAGTGAACTCGCCGCCGACGCCATCATCGCCTGCACCGGCTATCAGTCGATGAACGAGAATGTCGCCGCGATCGTCTCGCGCCAAGTCGCCGACAAGGTCGGCCCGTGCTGGGGTCTTGGCTCGGGCGTCAAGGGCGACCCCGGACCCTGGCAAGGCGAGCTGCGCAACATGTGGAAGCCGACCGCGCAGGAAGCACTGTGGTTCCACGGCGGCAATCTGGCGCTGTCGCGCTTCTATTCGAAATATGTGGCGCTGCAGATCAAGGCGCGGAGGGAAGGGATTGAGACGCCGGTGTATGGGGCGGTGAGCAACGCCAGGTAAGGTCGACCCCCACTCCGTCGAGCTTCGCTCGCCACCTCTCCCCCGATCGACGGGGTAGAGGAAAGGCGCGAATTCGCCAGCCTTGGCGCTTTTCCTCTCCCTCCGGAGGGGGGAGAGGTGGCGCCGCGAAGCGGCGACGGAGTGGGGGAAGCACGCTCGCCCAGCGTGCAGCAGCCGCCGCTAGGCAGGCACAACCCCGACGGCCGAGATCAGCTAGTCATGCCGATGCCCAAAATGCCTCGCCGCAACCTCGACATGCGTATGCCGTTCATGCGCCTCGAAACGCTCCGTCTCGCTGACATCATTCACCGCCTCGTTCGGCCACCAGGTGCCGCCGATAACGATGCCTTCCGACACCAGCCTCTGGTCGGCGACCAATGACGCGCCGACCGCATCTACAAAGGTGAAGCGGCCCGGGCGCTGGCGGAGCACGGCGACATCGCCGACGGTGCCCACCGCCAGCGTGCCGAGATCAGGCCGCGCGATCGCCCTCGCCGGCGCTTGCGTGGCGGCGCGCAGGACCTCGACCAGCGGCATGCCGAGCGCCAGCAGCTTCGACATGCAGACCAGGATGTCGAAGGCCGGCCCATCGACGCAGTAGAGATGCACGTCGCTCGAGATCACGTCCGGGGCCAGCCCTTCCTCAAGCATGGCGCGGGCGACGGCGAAATCGAACGAGCCCATGCCGTGGCCGATGTCGAAGATGACGCCGCGCTCGCGCGCCAGCCGCATGTCGGGCCGCACCGCGCCGGAGGCGAACACCGGCGCATTGGGAAACGGCCGGAAGCAGTGGGTGAGGATGTCACCCTTGCGCAGGCGCGGCAGCACTTCCGAGCGGCCGGGCGGCGGCTCGTCGATATGCGCCATCAGCGGCAGGCCAGCCTGGTCGGCGGCCTCCAGCGCCAGATCCACCGGGGCGATGCCGCTGGTGCCGCCGGCATGCTTGCCGGAGCGGACTTTTACGCCGACCACGACATCGCGGTGTTCACGCACCGCCGCGACCACCTCGCGCGGTTCGCACAGCCTGAGGTCGCTGCACTCGCCGACCGACACCGTCTGCGAGAAGCCGAAAATGCCGGCAAAGGAAATGTTGACATAGGCCAGGATGCGGACCTTCGACCGCTCCATGACATGGCGGCGGAAGCCGAGGAAATTGCCGGCTCCCGCACTGCCCGCATCGATGAAGGTGGTGGTGCCGCTCTTGGCGGCCAGCCGGTCGGCATCGACGCCGAGCGACGTGCCGCCCCAATAGACGTGGCTGTGCAGGTCGACCAGGCCCGGCGTGACGATGCAGCCGCCGGCATCGACGATCTGCGCGGCGCTGGTCACCGGGATATCGGCATCGACAGCGGCAACGCGGCCATTGGCGATGGCGACATCGCGCGGCGCATCGATCCCGGACGCCGGATCGATCAGCCGTCCGCCCTTCAGCAGGAGGTCGAATTGCATTGGGGTAACCTCCGCTTCGTTGCTTTTTGCTCAGAGAGGCCGGTAGGCGACCGCCTCGACCTCGATCTTGATGTCGATCATCAGCCGCGATTCGACCGTGGTGCGGGCCGGCGGGTCTTTGGGGAAGTGCCGGGCATAGACCGCGTTGAAGGCGCCGAAATCGCGCGCATCCTCCAGCCAGACCGTGGTCTTCACCACATCGTCCATGGTGCAGCCGGCCAGCGCCAGCGCGGCCTTGATGTTGGCGAGCACCTGCTCGGTCTGTTCCGATATGCCGCCCTTGACCACGATGCCGTCGCTGCCGACGGGAACCTGGCCCGAGACATAGACGAGATCACCGGCCCGCACGGCTGGCGACAACGGTACATGCGATGTTCCAAAATACTGTTTCGGCAAGGGACAAGCCTCCTCTGATGACAGGACGGGGTGCCATGGCAGCGCCCGCTTCGATCGACACTTACGCCGATCGGGGCGATCCTCATAGGGGGCTTGTTGGAAAGCAACATTCTTCGAAATCCGCGTTGCTTTATTACAAGAGCGCTTGCATCGTACGCGCTGGCGGGCGACTTGGGAGCTGTAACGCACAGACGCATTTGCCAGAGCGGAGACACCCAGCAATGACTTACGACAAGAACCCGTTTCCATCAGGCGATACCGATCGCCACGCGCTCTGGGAAATGCTGGTGCGGCGCGACATCGACGCCTTCATCGGCCAGGATTGGGCCATGGTCGAGGATGATTTCGTCGCCGAGAGCTTCTTCGGCATGCATGCGCATTTCCTGCACAACGCCGACGCCTGGCGGCTGCAGTTTCCAAGGCTCGAAGTCTACCGCGACGAATGGCTGCGCCAGGCCAGGGAGACGGCGGCGACCAAATTCGCCGAGCCGCTGCGCGAGGCGCTGTTTCGCGTAACCAACATGCGCGACATCGATGTCGACGGCGACCGCGCTGTGCTGCACAAGAAATTCGACGGCTCGGTTGCCAAGGCGGACGGCAGCGTCGATCGCTTGAAATGGCAGACGCTGTATTTCTGCAGCAGGGTCGGCGGCAGCTGGAAGATCGCTGGCTTCGTCGGCTACATGCCGCATCCGCTCGGCAGCTAGAACCACCGATCACTAGAGCGCAGGTGGGTCGGGCCGAACGTGCGGCCCGGCATCGCGCCCGCCATCAGCGCGCCGTTGAACAGCGATGGCGGATGCAAGGCGCCGCATTCCATCAAACGCACCGCCAGGCATTCGCAATGCCTTTTGCGCGCCATTCTTACGAATTTGTATGCCGCCGGACAGGCCGGTGTGAACTCGTTTGCTTACGATGCGCGGGGTGGATCGCCGCCGCCCCGCCGCAACCGTCGACCTCTGGACTTCAGCCATGCTCGCGCCCAACAGGCAACAACCCGCCGCACCGAGCCACAACAGGGTTCCCGACGTCACCCTCGACTTCTGGCTGATCAAGCTGATGGCGGTCACCACCGGCGAGACCGCGGCGGATTATCTTGCCGACACAATCGGGCTTGGGCTGACCGCCACCTCGCTGATCATGACCGGCATCCTGATCGCGGCCCTCGTCCTGCAGTTTGCGCGGAAACGCTATGTGCCGTGGGCTTATTGGCTGGCGGTGGTGCTGATCAGCATCGTCGGCACGCTGGTGACGGACAGCCTCGTCGACAGTTTCGGCGTGCGCCTGCAGACGGCAACCATCGCCTTCTCGGTCGCGCTCGCTGCGACATTCGCGGTCTGGTACGCCAGCGAAAGGACGCTGTCGATCCACACCATCTTCACCACCAGGCGCGAGATCTTCTACTGGCTGGCGATCCTGCTGACCTTCGCGCTCGGCACCGCCGCCGGCGACCTCGTCGCCGAAAGCTTCGACATGGGCTATCTCACATCGGGGCTGCTGTTCGGCGGCGTCATCGCGCTGATAGCGCTCGCCTACTGGCTGCTCAGTCTCGACGGCATCCAAGCCTTCTGGCTCGCCTATATCCTGACGCGGCCGCTCGGCGCTTCCTTCGGCGACCTGCTGTCGCGGTCGGCCAGGCATGGCGGCCTGGGTCTCGGCACCATCTTCACCAGCCTGCTCTTCCTCGGCTGTATCATTGCGCTCGTCCTGCACATGACCCTGAAGGGCGACGAGGCCGATGAGATCCTCCTGGAATCGGATTGACCTCAGCGTGTGCGTGCGCTGACCAAGTGCAGAGCAGAATGGAAGTTTTCTTCAGTAGCGATCCTTCACACCCCCCTCTGGCCTGCCGGCCATCTCCCCCGCAAGGGGGGAGATTGACTGTACCTCCGCTTTCGCCAATCCTCGAATGTTGCAAGAGTTGCAAGAGGGGTGGGGGGATCGAAGCTGCCGATCTCCCCCCTTGCGGGGGAGATGCCCGGAAGGGCAGAGGGGGGTGCTGTCCCGCGGGCGTCGGGTTCCGCATCGCTACGCGGCTCGGAGATGTCACGGCATCCCAAGGACGAAGCCAGGAAAGCTTCCGCCAATCGCGAATGTATGACGAAAGCGCCACCATACCTGCGCGTCGTGACATCCTAGGAACAAGCCCGTGCCGGTGATAGCCTCTCCATCTCGGCAACGGACCGGACCTTTCATGCGACTGCTTCTCGTCGAGGACGACCACAGGACGGCCGACTATATCGTCAGGGGACTGACCGAAGCCGGCCATGTCTGCGACCTGCTGCGCAACGGACATGACGCGCTGTTCGCGGCGACCCGGGGCAATTACGACGTGATCATCGCCGATCGGATGATCCCCGGTCTCGACGGCCTGTCGATGGTCAAGGCGGTGCGCGCCGCGGGCGTACGGACGCCGGCGATCTTTCTCACCTCGGTCGGCGGCATTGACGACCGCGTCGAGGGGCTCGAGGCCGGCGGCGACGACTATCTGGTCAAGCCCTTCGCCTTTTCCGAACTTCTCGCCCGCATCAACGCGCTTGGCCGGCGGCCAGCGGCGCAGGAGCAGAAAACCGTCCTGCGGGTCGCCGACCTCGAAATGGACTTGATCATGCGGCGGGTCACCAGGCAGCGCCAGCCGATCGACCTGCAGCCGCGGGAATTCAGCCTGCTGGAAGTGCTGATGCGCGGCGAAGGCCGTGTCATCACCCGCACCATGCTTCTGGAGCGCGTCTGGGATTTTCATTTCGATCCCAGGACCAGCGTCGTCGAGACCCATATCAGCCGGCTGCGGGCCAAGGTCGACAAGCCCTTCGAAACCCAGCTCATCCACACCGTCCGCAACACCGGCTACAGCCTGCACGCGCCGTCATGACCGGAACATGGTCCCGCCTGCTGCGCAGCACGCCGTTCCGGCTGGCCCTGACCTTCGCCTTCCTGTTCGTGCTGGCCTTCGTCCTGTCTGGCGCCATCGTCTACCAGATGATGAGCGCCGATCTTGCCGAGCGGCTCGACGACACCATCAAGGAGACCTACGCGGTCGTCGCCGCGACCTATGCCGAGAACGATCTCAAGGAGCTGGTTGAGACCGTCGGCAGCCACTCCCTGCGCAGCCTCAAGAAGGAGCAGCTGTTTTCGCTGACCGACGCGACGGGCAATCGCCTGGCCGGCAACTTCACCGCGGCAGGGCTTCCCGACGGCTTCTCGATGTTCGACACCGAAATGCCCGGCGTGCCGCCCGGCGCCGAGTACCGCGCCTATTCCGGCCCGGTCGGCGGCAACACCTTGACCGTCGCCTTCAGCCTTTCCGAGACGGAGGAGCTGGAGAGGATCGTGCTGATGAGCTTTGGCTGGGGAACCCTGATCATCACCGGGCTGGCGGTCGCCGGCGGCGCCCTGCTGGCTTCGCGAGTCCAGCGCCGTCTCGACGGCATCGCCGCCACCATGGTGGATGTCTCGCATGGACGGCTGGACACCCGCATTCCGCTGACCGGCAAGGGCGACGACATCGACATCGTCTCCAGCCAGGTCAATGCCGCGCTCGATCGCCTGTCGGCACTGGTCGAAGGCATGAAACAGGTCAGCGCCAACATCGCCCACGATCTGAAGACGCCCCTCAACCGGTTGCAGATGATCCTCGACACCGCATCGGAAAAGAATCTGTCGGGCCAGAAGATCGCGGCTGAACTGGCCGAGGCGCATGCCGAGAGCCTGCAGATCAACGAGACCTTCGATGCGCTGCTGCGTATCGCGCAGATCGAGGCCGGCGCCCGCCGGGCGCGGTTCAGCGATGTCGATCTGGGCGAGGTGTTGCAAACCATCGCCGAGATCTATGCCGACGTGGCCGAGGACGACGGAAAGTCGCTGTCGTTGGCGCAATCACAGGAAACGACGGACCTGATCCATGGCGATCGCGAGCTGTTGACGCAGATGTTCGCCAATCTGGTCGAGAACGCGCTACGCCATTGTCCATCGGGCACGACGATAAAGCTGTCGGCGACGCGCCAGGGCGAACGCGTCGTTGCCGGTGTCGCCGACAACGGTCCCGGCATTCCGGCGGAAGAGCGCGAGAAAGTGTTCCAGAGGCTTTACCGGCTGGACCACAGCCGCTCGACGCCGGGCAGCGGGCTGGGTCTCAGCCTTGTCAGGGCCATCGCCGACCTGCATGGCGCATCGATTACGCTTGAGGATTGTCGGCCTGGCCTTGAGGTGGCGGTGAGCTTTCCGCCGGCGCTGGATTGGTAGGCGAAATGAACCATTCGTCCAATGCCTGAGGTAAGGAAATTGGCGAAAGCCGAAGTGACGGCCAATCTCCCCCCTTGCGGGGGAGATGCCTGGCAAGGCAGAGGGGGGTGCTGTCCCGCCGACCTGTCGATCTGTCACACGGCGCAGATGGCCGAGGCTAGCGCCTGAGCACCCCCCTCTGGCCTGCCGGCCATCTCCCCCGCAAGGGGGGAGATTGGCAGCGTCGACCCTCACCGATCAATCCGCGTCGACAGGATGATCGACGACAAAGTCCGTTCGACTCCGTCCATGGCGCCGATCTGGTCGAGCAGCATGTCGAGGTCGCGGATCGACGGCGCGTCGACGATGACGATCATGTCGAAATTGCCGCTGACCGAATGCAGCGTCCTGACCGTCGCCAGGCCGCGCAGGGCGCGCACCACCTTGTCGGCGAGCTTGGGCGTCACGGTGAGCAGCACATGTGCCCGCACCAGCCCCTGCTCGTAGTCCGGCGCCAGCCGCACGCCATAGCCTGATATGATGCCGCGCTGCTCCAGCCGTTCGATCCGGCTCTGTACCGTGGTCCGCGAGACGCCAAGCCGCCGCGCCAGCTCGGCGGTCGAGGCGCGCGCATTCTCGCGCAGCAGGGAAAGCAGGGCTTGTTCGGCGTCACTGAGCATTTCGACGATTCTTCTCGGCAGACTAGCCAATAGATGGTTTCGTTTCGAACAAAACCACGCTTCCATTCGACGGGCAAGCTGCGAATCTGGGCTTACAATCAGTGAGGGATCGGTCATGAAGAAAATTGTCGTTGTCGGCGCCGGAAAGATCGGCTCGACCATTGCCGAGATGCTCGCCGCCACGGGGGATTATCAGGTCACGCTCGTCGACCGCTCGGCAGCACAGCTCGCTTCCGCCGAACTGCCGGCCACGGTCGCGACGCTGGAGCTCGACATCGAGGCATCCGGCACGCTGGAAGCCGCCCTCGCCGGCAAATTCGCGGTGCTCAGCGCCGCTCCCTTCCATCTGACCACCCGCATCGCCGAGGCAGCGGCCAGTGCCGGCGTGCACTATCTCGACCTGACCGAGGATGTCGTCTCGACCCGCCGCGTCAAGGAATTGGCGCGCTCCGGCAGAAACGCCTTCATTCCGCAATGCGGCCTGGCGCCGGGCTTCATCTCGATCGTCGCCAACGATCTCGCCAGCCGATTCGACACGCTCGAAAGCGTGCGCATGCGCGTCGGCGCTTTGCCGCAATACCCGTCCAATGCGTTGAACTACAATCTGACCTGGAGCACCGACGGCGTCATCAACGAATATTGCGAGCCCTGCGAGGCGATCGTCGAGGGCGAACTGGTCGAGGTGCCGCCGCTGGAGGAGCGCGAGGAATTCTCACTCGACGGCGTCACTTACGAAGCCTTCAACACCTCCGGTGGGCTCGGCACGCTGGCCGAGACGCTGAAGGGCAAGGTGCGCACGCTGAACTACCGCACGATCCGCTATCCCGGCCACGCCGCGATCATGAAGGCGCTGCTCAACGACCTTGGCCTGCGCCACCGCCGCGACGTGCTGAAGGACATTTTCGAGAGCGCCCTGCCGGCGACGCTGCAGGATGTGGTCATCGTCTTCGTCACCGTCTCGGGCCGCAAGAACGGCCGCCTGCTGCAGGAGACCTACGCCAACAAGATCTACTCGAAGCGTGTCGGCGACACGGTGCGCAGCGCCATCCAGATCACCACCGCATCCGGCATCTGCGCCGTGCTCGACATGCTGGCCGACGGCAGCCTGCCGGCGACCGGCTTCGTCAAGCAGGAAGACATCGCGCTCGACGCATTCCTAGCCAACCGCTTCGGCCGCGCCTATGCCCAGCACGAGATGGTGAGCCGGCTGGCGAGCTGAAGTTCTTCACCCTCCCCCTTGTGGGGAGGGTCGGCTCGCATGCGTAGCGAAGCGTAGACTGCGAGACGGGGTGGGGTGAGCGCTGACGGTCGGCGAGGACCCCCACCCCGCTCCGCTTCGCGGATCGACCCTCCCCACAAGGGGGAGGGTAAGCATCCTCAAATATGCAGCGCGTGCCCCAGCGCCTTGAGCGCCGCTTCCTGGAACCCTTCGCCCTGCGTCGGATGCGCATGGATCGTGCCGGCAATGTCCTCCAGCCGCGCGCCCATCTCCAGCGCCAGCCCGAATGACGCCGCCAGTTCCGACACACCTTTCCCGACCGCCTGGATGCCAAGCACCAGATGGTTGTCGGCCCGCGCCACCACGCGGACGAAGCCGTCTTCGCCCAGCTTCGTCATCGCCCGGCCATTGGCGGCGAACGGGAACATGCCGATCTTGATCTCGCCGCCCAGAGCTCTGGCCTCTTCCGGTGAAAGACCAGCGGTGACGAGTTCCGGATCGGTGAAGCAAACGGCGGGAATGGCGCGCTTGTCCCAGTTGCGCTTGTGACCGGCGATGATCTCGGCGACCATCTCGCCCTGGGCCATCGCCCGGTGCGCCAGCATCGGCTCACCGGTGACGTCACCGATGGCAAAGATGCCGCGCATCGAGGTGCGGCACTGCTCGTCGATGCGGATGAATTTTCCAGCCATATCAAGGTCGATCTGGTCGAGCCCCCAGCCTTCGGTCACCGGCTTGCGGCCGACCGTCACCAGGATTTTTTCGGCGGCGACCTTGGCGCTCTTGCCGTCGGATGTCTCGATCAGCAGCGCGTCGCCTTTGGTCGACAGCCCCTTGGCCTTTGCACCCAGCATCACCTCGATGCCGAGTGCGTTGAGCCACTTGACCACCGGCCGGGTGAGTTCCGCATCATATTGCGCCAGCACGCGCGGCAACGCCTCGACCACGGTCACTTTGGCGCCCATTTTGGCGAAGGCCATGCCGAGTTCCAGTCCGATATAGCCGCCACCAACGACGGCAAGTTTTTTTGGCACCTCACCGAGTGCCAGCGCCTCGGTTGAGGAAATCACCGGACCGCCAAAGGGCAGGAACGGCAGTTCGACCGGCGTCGAGCCGGTGGCGATGACGATCGCCTCGGCGCGGATCACTTGGCTTCCCGTCTCGGTCTCGACCTCCACAGTCTTGCCGTCGCGAAAGCTCGCCCAGCCATGCACGGTCTTGACTCCTGCCTTCTTGAGCAGGCCGGCGACGCCGCTGTTGAGCCGGCTCACGATGCCGTCCTTCCAAGTGATCGTCTTAGCCAGGTCGAGCGTCGGTGCGGTGAGCGAAATGCCAAGCGGGCTCTTGCCGCCCGCCATGTGTGAGACCCTCTCGAACTCTTCCGCCGCATGGATCAGCGCCTTGGACGGGATACAGCCGACATTGAGACAGGTGCCGCCTGGTTTGCCCGACTCGACGATCACCGTGTCGACGCCGAGCTGCCCGGCACGGATGGCGCAGACATAGCCACCGGGACCCGCGCCGATGACCAGCAGCTTGCAGGAGATTTCTTTCATGGGGATACGCTCTTTTTGGTGAGGAAGGCCCCCTCATCCGGCCGCTTCGCGGCCACCTTCTCCCCGCTGGGGAGAAGAGACTGGCGCCTGCGCTGACGACCTCCTCTCCCCTCGGGGAGAGGTCGGATTGCCCCGAATTGCCTTTGCAATTCGGCTGGCAATCCGGGTGAGGGGGCCTTTGCGACGGTTCTCATCCCCTCAATCCACGAAAATCAGCGCCGGTGTTTCCAGCAGCGTCTTTATCCGCTGGATGAACACCGCCGCGTCCCAGCCGTCGATGACGCGATGGTCGAAGCTCGACGACAGGTTCATCATCTTGCGCGGCATGAACTGGGTGCCGTCCCACACCGGCCGCACCATCATCTTGTTGACGCCGATGATCGCCACTTCCGGATGGTTGATCACCGGCGTCGTCGCCACGCCGCCCATGGCGCCGAGCGAGGTGATGGTGATGGTCGAGCCGGACAGCTCGTCGCGTGTCGCGGTGCCGGACTTGGCAGCCTCGGCCAACCTGATGACCTCAGTGCCGCATTCCCAGATGTCGCGCGCCTCGGCATGCCTGACCACCGGCACCACCAGCCCCGACGGCGTCTGCGCGGCAATGCCGATATGGATGCCGCCATGCTGGTGGATGATGCCGGCCTCGTCGTCGAACAGCGAATTGAGGTTGGGCTGGTCCGCTAGCGCCTTGACCATCGCCCGCATCAGGAACGGCAGCAGCGTCAGCTTCGGCCGCTCCGCGCCCGGGCGCTTCTCCTTGTTGAGTGCGGCGCGCAATTCCTCCAGCGCGGTGACGTCGATCTCCTCGACATAGGTGATGTGCGGGATGCGCGATTTGGACAGCGTCATCTTCTCGGCGATCTTGCGCCGCAGCCCGACCACCTTGATGTCCTGTATCGTATCGTTGCGGGCGAGACCGGATGTCCTGGCGACCTGCGGGCCGCGCGCCAGGAACGCCTCGATATCCTCATGGCCGATGCGCCCGGCAGGGCCGCTCCCCGCAACCTGCCGGAGATCGATGCCCGCCTCTTTTGCCCGCAGACGGACGGCCGGAGAGGCCAACGGTCTTTCGCCCTCGGGCCGGGGTGCGCCGGCGGGCGCGACAACTCCGGACGTCGGCGCAGTACCCCCGCCCCTAGCCCCTCCCCACAAGGGGGAGGGGAATTCTGTCTGCGCTGCTCGCACGCTTTTTGCGGAGGACTCTGATGATGGCGAAGTAGATTTTGCTCCGCCCTTGGAGGCCGTGGCGCGTCCCCCTCCCCCTTGTGAGGGGCTAGGGGTGGGGGTACTCTCAGCCGTGACTTTTGCCGGCGTCGCACCACCCGCAACATTGCCCTCGCCTGCCACCTTCAGCCGCACGATGGGCGAGCCGATCGCCACCGTGTCGCCGATCTCGGCGCCCAGCCACAGGATTTCGCCGTCGACAGGCGACGGGATTTCGACCGTCGCCTTGTCGGTCATGACGGCGGCAAGCACGGTGTCCTCGCGCACCATGTCGCCGATCTTGACGTGCCATTCGACGAGCTCGGCTTCGGCGACACCCTCGCCGACATCGGGCAGCTTGATGATGTGTTCGCCCATCTCAGGCCCCCATGGTTTCAAGCAAAGCACGGCCTACCCGGGCGGGACCGGGGAAATAGTCCCATTCCTGCGCATGCGGATAGGGCGTGTCCCAGCCGGCAACGCGAGCGACCGGCGCTTCGAGGTGATAGAAGCAGTTTTCCTGCACCAGGGCCGACAGTTCGGCGCCGAAGCCCGACGTCAGCGTCGCCTCGTGCACGATGACGCAGCGCCCGGTCTTCTTGACCGAGGCGACGATCGTGTCGAGATCGAGCGGCAAAAGGGTCCTGAGATCGATGATCTCGGCATCGATGCCGGTTTCCTCGACCGCGGCCTGCGCGACATAGACCATGGTGCCGTAGGCGAGCACGGTGAGGGCCGAGCCTGCCCGGCGGATCGCCGCCTTGCCGAGCGGCACGGTGTAGTGGCCGTCGGCGACCTCTCCGAGCTCATGTTTCGACCACGGCGTCACCGGCCGGTCGTGATGGCCGTCGAAAGGGCCGTTGTAGAGCCGCTTCGGCTCCAAAAAAATCACCGGATCGGGGTCTTCGATCGCCGCGATGAGTAGCCCTTTGGCGTCATGTGGGTTGGACGGCACCACGGTCTTCAGTCCCGACACATGGGTGAACAGCGCTTCCGGGCTCTGGCTGTGCGTCTGGCCGCCAAAAATGCCGCCGCCGGTCGGCATGCGCACCACGATCGGACAGGTGAAATCGCCGTTGGAGCGGTAACGCAGCCGTGCCGCTTCCTGCGTCAGCTGGTCGTAGGCCGGATACATGTAGTCGGCAAACTGAATCTCCACGCACGGCTTCAGGCCATAGGCGGCCATGCCGATGGCCGAGCCGACAATGCCGGATTCGTTGATCGGCGCATCGAAGCAGCGGCTCTTGCCGTATTTGGCCTGCAGGCCTTGCGTGCAGCGGAATACGCCGCCGAAGAAGCCGACATCTTCGCCGAACACGACGACTTTGTCGTCGCGCCCCATCGACACGTCCATGGCATCGCGAATGGCCTCGATCATGGTCCGTCTCGGCATGGCTCAAACCCCCGCCTGCTGGCGCTGGCGTCTGAGATGCGGCGGCATCTCGGCATAGAGCCCTTCGAACATGTCGCGCGTCGACGGCTTGCCGCCGGCATGCAGCGTGCCGTGGCTTTCCGCTTCCTTCTGCGCCGCGATTACCGTGTCGAGGATTTCCGCCTCGGCCTGCGCGTGCCGCTCGTCCGACCAGACGCCGAGCGCGATGAGATGGTTCTTCAGCCGCACGATCGGATCGCCGAGCGGCCAGGCGTCGGATTCGGTCTTTGGCCGATAGGCCGAGGGGTCGTCCGAGCTCGAATGCGCGCCGGCACGGTAGGTGACATATTCGACCAGCGTCGGCCCGAGATTGCTGCGCGCCCGCTCCGCCGCCCATTTGGCAACCGCATGCACCGCGAGATAGTCGTTGCCGTCGACGCGCAATGACGGGATGCCGAAGCCGAGGCCCCGGGCAGCAAACGTGCCCGAGCCGCCGCGCGCGATGCCTTGAAAGGTCGAGATTGCCCACTGGTTGTTGACGACGTTGAGCACGACCGGCGCCTTATAGGTGGAGGCGAACACCAACGCCGAATGAAAGTCGGACTCGGCCGTCGAGCCGTCGCCGATCCAGGCGGCTGCGATGCGCGAATCGTTCGATATCGCCGAGGCCATCGCCCAGCCGACCGCCTGGATGTACTGCGTCGCCAGATTGCCGGAGATCGAGAAGAAGCCGTGCTCCTTCGACGAATACATGACCGGCAATTGCCGGCCCTTCAGCGGATCGGCCTCGTTGGAATAGATCTGGTTCATCATCGTGACCATCGGATAGCCGTCGGCGATGAGCAGGCCGGCCTGCCGGTAGGTCGGGAAATTCATGTCGCCGGGTTCGAGCGCCTTGCGGAAGGCACAAGCCACGGCCTCTTCGCCCAGATGCTGCATGTAGAACGAGGTCTTGCCCTGGCGCTGCGCCATCTGCATGCGGGCGTCGAAGGTTCGCAGCGTCATCATGTGGCGCAGGCCCGCCAAAAGCTCGTCGCTGGAAAGCAGGCCGGCCCAAGGGCCGACGGCTTCGCCGGCGCGGTTCAGCACGCGGATGATCGAGAAGGCATGATCGCGGATCGCGCGCGGATCGACAGAGATTTCGGGGCGCGGCACCGAGCCGGCCTTCGGGATCGGCACATTGGAAAAGTCAGGCGTTCCGCCCGGCCGCACTTCCGGCTCCGGAACGTGAAACCGCAACATCCCAGCATCGGCCATGACGTCTGTCCTCCAATGTTGCCTGGTGCCGATATTTGCATATCTGCGCCGCCAGGCCAGTGCGAATTCGTCGGGGTAGCCTGCGGACGTCGGTCCCGGCCGCGCCGGCCGATCCAGCCTCCCCAGAACCAAGATGAAGATATGTCGACGAAATTTCTTGTCGATGTTGGGGGACGGCGCGCAATTAGGGAGAAGGTTGTGCCGGGTTTCGGGTCAGATAAGGCGATTTAGGTGCCGGCATCGAAGCTGCCAATCTCCCCCTTGGTGGGGGAGATGCCCGGCAGGGCAGAGGGGGGGCGTGAAGGATTGCTAACCTCGTCGCTTTACAAGTTCAGTAGAAAACAAGCTTGAGGGCGCATTCTTGATCGACCGAGAAGTCGGCGGGACAGCGCGCCCCCTCTGTCCTGCCGGACATCTCCCCCACAAGGAGGGAGATTATGCTCTTCACCGTTTGCACCAACCTCCATTCACCCCGCCCCCGCATCATGCTAACCAACCCGCCATGGCACAGAAGAAAGCTTACGAGGTCGATGGGTGGTTGGCGCGGCCGGACCAGAGCATCTCGATCGTCCTGCTTTACGGTCCCGACCGCGGCCTCGTCTCCGAGCGGGCGAAGGCGTTTGCCGGCAAGACCGGCCTGCCGCTCGACGATCCGTTTTCGGTGGTCAGGCTGGAGGGTTCGGAGGTCGACCGTGACGAGGGCCGGCTGCTCGACGAGGCCCGCACCGTGCCGATGTTTTCCGACCGGCGGCTGCTATGGGTGCGCAATGCCAGCGGCCAGAAGGCATTGGCCGACGACGTCAAGGCGCTGACGGCGGAGCCCGCGCGCGATGCCATCATTCTCATCGAGGCCGGCGATCTCAAGAAGGGTGTCGGCCTGCGCGCCATCGTCGAGGCGGCGGACAGTGCCATGGCGCTGCCGTGCTATGGCGATGAGGCGCGTGACATCGACGGCGTCATCGACGCCGAATTGAGCAAGGCCGGCATGTCGATGACCATGGAGGCGAGGCAGGCGCTGCGCCGCAATCTCGGCGGCGACCGGCTGGCCTCGCGCGGCGAGATCGAAAAGCTCGTGCTCTACGCCCATGGCCAGAACGAGATCGGCCTGGAAGAGGTCAAGGCGATGTCGGGTGATGTCTCCGGCGCCTCTTTCGACGACGCGGTCGACGCGCTTCTCGAAGGCAAGGTCGGCGACTTCGATATCGCCTTCACCCGCCATTGCCAGTCCGGCGGCCAGCCCTTTCTGGTGCTGTCCTCGGCAATGCGGCAGTTGCAGCAGATCCAGACCATGCGCGGCCAGATGGAGTCCAGCAACCGCAACGCCGCCTCGGTCGTCGCCGCCGCCCGCCCGCCGGTGTTTTTCTCCAGGCGCAAGCTGGTCGAGAAGGCGCTGGAACGCTGGAACGTCGACGCGCTCAGCCGCGCGTTGACCCGGCTCCAGACGGCGGTGCTGCAGACCAGGCGGCGGCCGGATCTTTCCGTCGCATTGGCAAGGCAGGCGCTGCTCGGCATTGCCGTGGAAAGCAGCCGGCTGGCGCAAAGGTAGGAGATTGGCGATCTCCCCCTCGTGGGGGAAGATGGCTGGCAAGCCAGAGGGGGGCGCTGTCCCGCCGGCGTCTCTATTGGCTAGAATGCGCCACCTGACAGCTTGTCAGCTATTCGAAAGTGACCAAAGCTGGCGTTCCTTCACGCCCCCCTCTGCCCTACCGGCATCTCCCCCACGTGTGCAGGGCTGTCGCATATGGAATTCCTGAGATGTCTGCCCGGCACGGCCCCCACCCCTAACCCCTCCCCACAAGGGGGAGGGAGACTTCCGTTGGCGCTGACCCAGGAGAATCGCCTGTCTTTTCGGCGCCAAGAAGAATAAAAGACACGCGGCAGCATTCCCTCCCCCCTTGTCGGGAGGGTTAGGGTGGGGGTTCTTCTTCGCAAGAATCCATATGCGATAGCCCTGCCCACGAGGGGGGGAGATTGGCAGCTTCGCCGCGTTCGCCAAACATAGGCGCCGCAAAGAGAAGGGCCGGCAACCGCCAGCCCTTTATGCCTCAAGCCCGTGCCAACCAGCTCAGCTGGACCTTAAGCCAGGAGTTAATTTGCCGGCTAACTACCGATCCTGCTTCAGCCTGCGGCACAGCTCATCAAGCTGTTCCAGCGACCGGTACGAAACCCGCAGCACGCCGCCTCTGCCCTTGTGGTCCACCGACACAATCATGCCGATCGTGTCGGTCAACAGCTTTTCCAGGGCCAGCGTGTCGGCGTCCTTTTGCTCAGGACTTGGCGCCGGCTTGGCTTCCCTGGCGCTGCTGCTGCCGGCCGGCATCTGCGCCAGCGCTTCGGCCTGGCGCACCGAAAGTCCCTCTTCGACGATGCGCTTGGCAAGGCCGGCCGGATCTTCCGCCGTCACCAAAGTGCGGGCGTGGCCGGCCGACAGTGCGCCGTCGACCAGCATGTCGCGGATCACGTCCGGCAGCTTCAAGAGCCGCAGCGTGTTGGCGACATGGCTGCGGCTCTTGCCGATCACCTGGCCGAGATCGGCCTGGGTGTAGCCGTGCTCGTCGATCAGTTGCTGATAACCAAGCGCCTCCTCGACCGCATTGAGATCGGTGCGCTGGACGTTCTCGATGATCGCCAGTTCGAGCGCGGTACGGTCGTTGACCTCGCGGATGATGACCGGAATCTCGGACAGCCCGGCGCGCTGCGCCGCGCGCCAGCGCCGCTCGCCGGCGATAATTTCGTAGCGGCCGGCCTGTGTCGGCGAAGGCCGCGCCACCACCGGCTGGACGACGCCATGTTCGCGGATCGATTGGGCAAGGTCCGTCAGCTCGGCATCGCCGAAATGCCGGCGCGGATTCTTCGGATTGGGGGTCAGGAACTCGATCGGCACCTTGCCGTCGGCGCTCATGCCAGGCTTTTCGGGGACTGCCGGACGATCGATCTCTCCGATCAGCGCTGCCAGCCCACGCCCCAGTCTCTTTCTTGAAAGGTCTTCGCTCATCTTTATTCCAGTTGGCTATTCCAAATCGTTTCGGTGTCGAATCGGCTCTTAGCTATGCATCCGGCCTAATCAAGCGGCGCGCAACTTGCGCTCGCGGCGGATCACTTCCGACGCCAGTTGCAGATAGGCCTGGCTGCCGGAGCACTTCAAATCATAGAGGATCGCCGGCTTGCCGTAGGACGGCGCCTCGGACACCCGCACATTGCGCGGAATGACGGTCTCGTAGACCTTGTCGCCCATATGCGCCCGCACATCCTGCACCACCTGGTTGGCGAGATTGTTGCGGCCGTCATACATGGTCAGCACGATGCCCTGGATGGTGAGATCCGGATTAATCGAGCGGCGCACCTGCTCGACCGTCTCCAGCAACTGGCTGAGACCTTCGAGCGCGAAAAACTCGCATTGCAGCGGTACAAGAACAGAATCGGCCGCAGCCATTGAATTCAAAGTCAAAAGATTGAGCGATGGCGGGCAGTCGATCAGCACATAGCCGAATGGTGCGCCGCGCTCGGTCGCAGCGCGCAGCGCATTGCGCAGCTTGAGCACACGGTCGGGCGCCGAGGCGATCTCCATTTCGATGCCGAGCAGGTCGAGCGTCGACGGCACGATCGACAGGCCGGGCACCGCCGTGGGGATGGCCGCGGCCTCCAGCTCAAGCTCGCCGGTCAGCACGTCATAGGAGGACACCGTGCGGTCCTTGCGATCGATGCCGAGGCCGGTGCTGGCATTTCCCTGCGGATCGAGATCGACGATCAGCACCTTTTCGCCGATCGCGGCCAGCGCGGTCGCCAGATTGATGGCGGTCGTTGTCTTGCCGACACCGCCCTTCTGGTTGGCTACGGTGATGATTCGGGGGCCATTCTTCATCATGGGTCTATGCCAGAAGTTCATTTTGGGATCGCCAAAGCGTCTGACACGTCGCGGATCAGACAGGTCGCAGGTTGGACAGTTCAAGGATGACCCCATGCGGGTCGGTCACACTTGGATGTTCTACCAGATCGAAGGACCATCGGTGAACGCTTTCTTCCACTTCGGCGCGGTAATCCCGGCCTTTGTGGAACAGGCCGCGCGCGCCTGACGTCAGCCATGGCGCCGACAGGTCCAGCAAGGTCGAAAGCGACGCCAAAGCCCGCGCCGTGACAACTTGCGGTGTCGAAACAAGCGCATGGCTGTCATCGATGCGGCGCGCCACGACTCGCGCCGGCAGCCTGAACTGCCCGACGACGGTCTGCAGGAAGGACGCCTTTTTGCGATTGCTTTCAACCAGGTCGATGCTGGCGCCGTCGCGCTCGGCAAGCAGGAAAGCCATGACAAGGCCCGGAAATCCGCCGCCCGAGCCGAGATCCACCCAGCGCGTGGCAACCGGTTCTATGCGTCCGAGTTGGGCGCTGTCCAGGATATGGCGCTGCCAGACATCGCCCGACGTCGATTGCGCCACCAGATTGATGCTGCGATTCCATTTCTGGAACATCTGCTCGAAGGCCACCAGCCGATCGAATGTTTCACGTGAAACCGGGCCTGCCGCGTCCTGCAGGCTCTCTAGGGAAATAGAACTCACGCAACTTCCTTTTGTGGGCGCTGGGTGCTTTCCGCGTGACGGACATGCGCGACGATGATCGCCAGCGCCGCCGGCGTCATGCCTTCCATGCGCTGGGCATCAGCGATGGAGCGCGGCCGCCGCGCCTGCATCTTCTGCTTCAGCTCGTTCGACAGACCCGGCACTCCGGCGAAATCGACCGTCTCGGGGATAAGCCGGCTCTCCTCATGCCGGATTTGCGCCACGTCAGTTTTCTGACGATCCAGATAGACAGAATACTTCGCTTCCGTCTCGAGGCGCTCCGCCGTCTTGCCGTCGATCGCCGCAAAGCGCGGATCGACGCCGGCCAGCCAAGCGACATCGACGTCAGGATAGGACAGCAATTCATAGCCGGACCGGCGCACGCCATCCCGGTTGATGTCCAGCCCGTGTCGCGCCGCCTCGTTCGGCGTCAGGGCGAGCGACTTCGCCAAGTCCCGCGCCTCATCCAGGCTTTGCATGACCTGCCCGTAGCGTTGCATGCGCTGTGCCGAAGCGATGCCCAGCTTCGCAGCCAGAGGCGTCAGTCGTTCATCCGCATTGTCGGCACGCAGCGACAGCCGGAATTCGGCCCGAGAGGTGAACATCCGGTAGGGTTCGCTGATGCCGCGGCTGGTCAGGTCGTCGACCATCACCCCAATATAGGCTTCGGTGCGGCTGAGCACGATCTGCTCGCTCCCCGCCGCCCGCCGCGCCGCATTGAGGCCTGCGAGCAAGCCTTGCCCGGCTGCTTCCTCATAGCCGGTCGTGCCGTTGATCTGCCCGGCGAGGAAAAGACCACTGATGCGCTTCGTCTCCAGCGTCTGATGCAGTTCGCGCGGATCGACGTGATCATACTCGATGGCATAGCCGGGCTGCAGCATGGTTGCGCGCTCCAGCCCTGGGATGGTTTTCAATATATCGAGCTGTACGTCTTCGGGCAGCGAGGTCGAAATACCATTGGGATAAACGGTATCATCGTCCAGCCCTTCCGGCTCCAGAAAGATCTGGTGCCCGTCCCTGTCGCCGAACTTGACGATCTTGTCCTCGATCGACGGGCAGTAGCGCGGTCCGACACCTTCGATCGAGCCGGAATACATGGCGGAGCGGCCGAGATTGGCGCGGATCAGCTCATGCGTGGCCGTCATCGTGCGGGTGATGCCGCACTCGATCTGCGGCGTGGTGATGCGGTCGGTCATCAGCGAGAACGGCACAGGATTCTCATCCGCCGCCTGGCTTTCCAGCGACGCCCAGTCGATGGTCCGGCCGTCGAGCCGCGGCGGCGTGCCGGTCTTCAGCCGACCGAGCTTGAAGCCGGCGCGGTCCATCGTCGCCGACAGACCAAGACTGGCCTGTTCGTTCATGCGGCCGGCAACAATCTTCTTCTCGCCGATATGGATAAGTCCGCGCAGGAAAGTTCCGGTCGTCAAAACGACAGCGCCACAGGCAAGCCGCCTTCCATCGGCCAGGAGAACGGCCACGATCTGCCCATCGTCGATTTCGAAGTCCAGAACCTCGCCTTCGACCACGTCGAGATCTTTCTGCTGCCGAATCGCTTCCTGCATGGCGAGGCGATAGAGCTTTCGGTCGGCCTGCGTGCGCGGCCCGCGTACTGCTGGGCCCTTGCGGCGGTTGAGCAGGCGGAACTGGATACCGGCAGCATCCGCCACCCGCCCCATCAAGCCGTCCATGGCATCGATCTCGCGGACCAGGTGACCCTTGCCGAGCCCGCCGATCGCCGGATTGCACGACATGACCCCGATCGTGTCGAAACGCAGCGTCACCAAAGCGGTCTTCGCACCGGCGCGCGCTGCAGCGCTGGCCGCCTCGCACCCGGCGTGGCCACCGCCCACCACAACCACATCATAGTGATTGGTCATTTCCAAACGTCCTAGACTCAAATGAATCAGGGACACATGTCCCCGTGAGGCTTTGCTGTCAAGAAAACTCCGCGGGTCGTTTCACGTGAAACAACCTTGCGGGCTGTCAGCTCCATGTTTCACGTGAGTCACCAAGGCTGCCTGACGCGTTTCACGTGAGTCACACAGGCAGCGCAGCGCGGTGGCCCAGACGAAGCCTCCCCGCCTTCGTCATCCACGGGCGGAGCGTCCGCGAATCGGCGTCGCGGAGACCCGAGGATCCATGCCGTGACCTTGGCCAAAGGGTACAGCGGAGCAGAATTCTGCATCGTGGCCGCTGCTTTGATGTCGCGGCATGGATCCTCGGGTCTGCGCTGCGTCGCTGCGCTCCTTGCTTCGCCCGTGGATGACGAAGCGATACACCGCACTGTTTCACGTGAGTCATTTCCCAATACAGAACTGTGAGAAAATCACATCCAGCATCTCCTCGACGTCGATGGCGCCGACAATACGGCCCAGGCGATCCGCGGCAAGCCGCAACTCTTCGGCGCGCAATTCCTGCCCGACAGTCTGGCCGTCGGTTGCACGAAGCAGGTGCCTATTCGCTGCGCCAAGCAATTCGACGTGGCGCAGGCGCGATGGCAAAACATCACCGACGCTGCCGGCTGCTTCGGCAGCTCGCCGGCCGATTTCCGCCAGCAGTCTCTCCACGCCCGTCCCGTTTTTTACCGAAATGACAAGGTTGTAGTCTTCCATCGCCCCGCTCGCCGCGCGGTCTTCCAGCAGATCGCGCTTGGTGCCAACGCGCAAGGTCGGCGCCGCGGTCGGCAATGAACGAATATCCCCAGGATTCGTAACATCCTGCAGCAACAGCAAGAGATCGGCGCCATACGCCTTGGCCCTCGCCTTCTCGATGCCGATCGCCTCGACCTTCCCCGGCGCATCGCGCAGCCCGGCCGTATCGGTAAGCCGGACCCGCAGCCCCTGGAGATCAAGTGTCACTTCAAGCAGATCCCGCGTCGTGCCGGGTTCATCCGTTACTATAGCGGCATCCCGCCGGGCCAGGGCATTGAACAGACTCGACTTACCGGCGTTGGGCGCGCCAAGGATCACGACCTCGAAGCCGTCGCGAATGATCTCGGCGGCGCGAAACCCGGCGATGTGGCGATCGATCTCGCCGATCATCGTCCTGACATCGGACCAGACCGTATCCGAAACGGAACCGGGGACATCGTCCTCATCGGCGAAATCGATTTCCGCCTCGATCATGGCGCGGGCATGGATCAGTCTGCGGCGCCAGCCGAGATAGAGTTCGCTCTGAACGCCTTCGGCATTTTGAACGGCAAAACGCCGCTGCGCCTCGGTCTCGGCATTGACGAGATCCGCCAGTGCCTCGGTCTCGACAAGGTCGACCTTGCCGTTGAGAAAGGCCCGGCGCGTGAATTCGCCGGGTTCCGCGTGCCTGACGCCGTCAAGGCCTGCGATCGTCTCCAGCATTTTTGCCACAACGGCACGACCGCCGTGAACATGGAATTCCGCAACGTCCTCGCCGGTGAAACTGGCCGGACCGCGAAAGAAAACGACCAGGCCGGTGTCGAGCACGGTCCCGTCGGGTGCCCTGAATCGGCGCAGAACTGCCGAGCGGTCCTTAACCATGCTGCCGGCAATCGTTTCGACCACGAATCGAGTCTGCGGGCCGGAAATGCGGATGACGCCAACCCCGGCCGGAAGCCGGCCGCTCGACAGCGCTACGATGGAACCGCCTGAAATCATTTGCCCGCTCTACCGAACCGCCCTAGCTTTACGCCTATCCGACCCATCCGAGTTTGCCCATCGTGACGTTGCCCGCGCAAAACCTGCTCGCTGAAGAAGCAAGCCCCTATCTGCAGCAGCACAGCGGCAATCCCGTGCACTGGCGCGCCTGGTCGCCGGCTTCGCTCGAGGAGGCGAAGGCGCTGGACAGGCCGATCCTGCTCTCGGTCGGCTATGCCGCCTGCCACTGGTGCCACGTCATGGCGCATGAAAGCTTCGAGAACGATGGTGTCGCCGCCGTCATGAACCGTCTGTTCGTCAATATCAAGGTCGACCGCGAGGAGCGTCCCGACATCGACCAGATCTATATGGCTGCACTCTCCGCCATGGGCGAGCAAGGCGGCTGGCCGCTGACCATGTTCCTGACGCCGGACGGCAAGCCGTTCTGGGGCGGCACCTATTTTCCGCGCGAGCCACGCTATGGCCGCCCCGGTTTCATCCAGGTGATGGAGGCGGTGGACAAGGCCTGGCGCGAGAAGCGGGCGAGCCTCAACCAGAGTGCCGACGGCCTGACCTTACATGTCGAGGCGCGGCTTGCCGGCTCGCATGCGAAAACAGGGCTCGATCGCGGCACGCTGGCTGAGCTTGCCAAGGGCATAGACGGCATGATCGACCGCGATCTCGGCGGCTTAAGCGGCGCGCCGAAATTCCCCAATGCGCCGTTCCTGCAAACGCTGTGGCTGTCCTGGCTGCGCGACGGCAACGCCAGCCACCGCGACGACGTCCTACTCAGTCTTGAGCAGATGGTGAGCGGCGGCATCTACGACCATATCGGCGGCGGGCTCAGCCGTTACTCGACCGACGCCGAATGGCTGGTGCCGCATTTCGAAAAGATGCTTTACGACAATGCCCAGCTGATCCGCTTCTGCAACTGGGCCTATGCCGCAAGCGGCAACGAGTTGTTCCGGGTCCGAATCGAAGAGACGATCGACTGGCTGCTGCGCGAAATGCGCGTCGACGGCGGCGCATTTGCCGCCAGTCTCGACGCCGACAGCGACGGCGAGGAAGGGCTGTTCTACACTTGGAGCAAAGACGAGGTCGAGGCCGCACTCGGTGACGATTCCGCCTTGTTTGTCAATCACTTCACGCTCTCCAGCCCGCATGGCTGGGAAGGCAAGCCGGTTGTTCACCAAACCCTGTCCCAGCAATCGCAATATGTGATCGATCGCGAAGAGATCAGCCCGCTCAAGGGGAAACTCCTTGCAGTCCGGGAAGAGCGGGTCAGGCCCGGCCTTGACGCAAAGACCCTCACCGACTGGAACGGCCAGATGATCGCGGCGATTGCAGAAGCCGGCCGGTCGCTGGCGCGGCCTGACTGGATCGATGCGGCGGCAAAAGCCTTTGCCCATATCCGCGCTGCAAGCCGCGACGGCCGCTTGCCGCATTCGATGCTCGGCGCCAGAAAACTGTTTCCTGCTTTGTCCAGCGACTATGCCGCCATGACCAACGCAGCCATCTCGCTGTTCGAGGCCACTGGGGATTGGAGCTATGTCGACCAGGCCGGCCAGTTTGTCGAGCAGCTCGACCATTGGCACGCCGATACCGAAAAGGCAGGTTATTACCTGACTGCCTCGGACAGCACCGACGTGCCGATCCGCATCCGCGGCGATGTCGACGAGGCCATTCCGTCCGCCACCGGCCAAATCATCGAAGCACTGGTCCGGCTCGCCTCCGTCACCGGCGATCTCGAGCTGCACGAGAAAGCCTGGGAGGTCGCCGAACATGCCGCCGGCCGTGCCGCAAACCAAGCCTATGGCCAGGCTGGCATCGTCAACGCCTGCGCGCTGGCGATCGAGCCGCTCAAACTGGTCATCGTCGATACGCTGGGCGATCCAAAGCTTGTTCCGGTTGCGAATCAAAACCCGGATCCAAGGCGGGTGGACATCATCGTGCCGATCGGTACGGATACGAATCGACCCTTGCTACCCGGCGGGATGCTGCCGCCGACCGATAAAGCGGGCGCCTGGCTCTGCACCGGCCAGGTTTGTCTTCCCGCCGTCACGGGTCCCGAAGAGCTGGAACGCCTTCTCAACCACCAATAGGTCAGGCGCCTTGCGCCGGCTCGGAGAACGCCTCGGTCGAAGAACCAGCCGGCCGGCGCTTGAACAGCAAATCCTTGGCGGCGATCACCGCACCGATGGTGATCAGCACGCAGGCGAGCGCCACCGACCAGTGAAACACACCAAAGCCTGCCAGCAACAGCACGATGACCGACAACAGCGGCGCGGCGTAGGACAGGGCGCCAAGGATCATGATGTCACCGTGCTTGCAGCCAAAATCCCAGGCGTAGAAGCCGGCTCCCAGAGGAATCGTGCCCAGAATGACGATAGCCGTCCACTGCGTCGGCGTCTGCGGCCAGACCGTGGTCTCAAGCATCAGGTGCAGCGAGAAAGCGACCGCCGCCGTGATGAAGCAATAACCGGCCACGACATCCGTCGGCACCTGGCCGAAGCGGCGTGACAGGACGGAATAGCCAGCCCAGATGAAGGCGCAGAAGAGCGCGATGACATGGCCCTTCATCACCCCATTGGCTAGGCCGACATTGCCGCCCTTGGTGATCACCACGATGGCGCCGGCAAGCCCGAGAACGACGCTCACGACGTGGTGAGCCTTCAGCCTCTCACCGGGCAGGAAAGCTGCAAAGACGACGATCAGCAATGGCCAGAGATAGGCGATCAGGCTGACCTCGACCGGCGGCGCCGACTGGATCGCAAAGAAATAGGCGCAGTGGTAGATGCACAGTCCCGCCGTGCCTATCGCCCAGACCGGCCATGGCTGCCGCAGCGACCGGATCGCGCCTGGGCGGAAAATCCAGCTGCCGGCGCCGACCAGCCCTCCGAGCAGGAAGGTCATGGCTGCCAGCTGAAACGGCGGGATCGAGCCCGCAGCGGTCGACAGCAGCGCCAGGAAGGACCAGGTCAGGATGGCCGAAAAGCCGATCAGGGTCGGGATTGTCTTCTTCACGTCGCTGCTTCCAGTTTGCAGACACGAGCTTTGCATGAACGCGAAATCGTCTGCCGCCACATACAGCCGCCCGATATCGGGAAAGCGACTTGCCGCCGGACAATGAAAAACCCCATCCCGGTTTCGCGGAATGGGGCTTCAATACACAGACCGGAAGATTTCGGCCTGACCTTTACGTGTTCATCGAATCGAAGAAATCCGCATTGGTCTTGGTCTGCTTGAGCTTATCGATCAGGAACTCGATCGCGTCGGTGGTTCCCATCGGCGCCAGGATGCGGCGCAGCACAAAAATCTTCTGCAGATCCTGCTTGGAAACCAGCAGGTCTTCCTTGCGGGTGCCGGACTTCAAGATGTCCATGGCCGGATAGATGCGCTTGTCGGCCACCTTGCGGTCGAGCTGGATTTCGCAGTTGCCGGTGCCCTTGAACTCTTCGAAGATGACTTCGTCCATGCGGCTGCCGGTATCGATCAGCGCGGTGGCGATGATGGTCAGCGAGCCGCCTTCCTCGATGTTGCGGGCGGCGCCGAAGAAGCGCTTCGGCCGCTGCAGGGCGTTGGCGTCGACACCACCGGTCAGCACCTTGCCGGATGACGGCACGACGGTGTTGTAGGCGCGGCCGAGGCGGGTGATCGAATCGAGCAGGATGACGACATCGCGGCCATGTTCGACCAGGCGCTTGGCCTTCTCGATGACCATTTCGGCGACCTGCACGTGGCGCACGGCCGGCTCGTCGAAGGTCGAGGAGATCACCTCGCCCTTCACCGAGCGCTGCATGTCGGTCACTTCTTCCGGCCGCTCGTCTATCAGAAGCACGATCAGATAGCATTCCGGATGGTTGGCGGTGATCGAGTGGGCGATGTTCTGCATCAGAACCGTCTTGCCGGTACGCGGCTGCGCGTTGATCAAAGCGCGCTGTCCCTTGCCGATCGGCGCTACCAGGTCGATCACACGGGCCGAGATGTCCTTGGTGGTCACATTCTCGATCTCCATCTTCAGCCGCTTGGTCGGATAGAGCGGCGTCAGATTGTCGAAGTGGATCTTGTGACGGATCTTCTCGGGATCGTCGAAATTGATGGTGTTGACCTTGAGCAGCGCGAAATAGCGCTCGCCCTCTTTCGGGCTGCGGATCGGCCCTTCGACCGTATCGCCGGTCTTCAGCGAAAAGCGCCGGATCTGCGACGGCGAAATATAGATGTCGTCGGGACCTGGCAGATAATTGGCGTTGGCGGAGCGCAGGAAGCCGAAACCGTCCTGCAGCACCTCGACCACGCCATCACCGATGATCTCGATCTCCTGGGCGGCCAGCTTCTTCAGGATCGCAAACATCAGCTCCTGCTTGCGCATGACGCTGGCGTTTTCGACCTCGAGCGACTCGGCATAAGCGATCAGCTCTGGCGGTTTCTTGTTCTTGAACTCGGCGAGTTTCATTTCTTGCATAGACGGACCTTGAATAGATGGAGTCTGGGTAGGCTTTGGGAAAATATCGGCGGGATGCGACAAATGCCGGGCGCGGCCGAAAACAACGAGGGGCGGCGCATGACGGGAAGGAAGACCCGTCTTTTATCGTCGGTCGGGTGAAAGAGCAAGCTGCGTTTTGCGTGCCCTATGAAGGCTTAAAACGCGTCAATGCCTGTCGCTGTCTCCTGGTCGTTTCTGAGCAGCATGCATCAGAACGGCTTGACCACCACCAGGATGACGATTGCGATCATCAGCAATGTGGGGATCTCGTTGACCATCCGCCAGTGCCTGGCCGGTTTTTCATTGCGGTCATCGGCGAATTTGCGCACCGCGCCCGAGAGATAGCCGTGCAGGGCCGACAGCAAAAGCACCGCTCCGATCTTGGCGTGAAGCCAGCCGCCCTGGAAACCAAAACCCTTCCAGGCGAGCCATAGGCCGAATACCCAGGTGACGATCATCGCCGGGTTGATGATGCCGCGCAGCAGGCGCCGCTCCATTACCTTGAAGGTCTCGGACTGCACCGAGCCCTTCTCGGCATCGGCGTGATAGACCAGCAGCCGCGGCAGATAGAGCATGCCCGCCATCCATGAGATGACGGCGAGGATATGGATCGCCTTGGCCCAGGGATAGAAACTGTCGGGTGCGGCGAAATACAAAAGCGCGGTGAAAACGACCAGCACGGCGATACCGATCGTCATGCGCATCATCGCCTGGCCGGTGCTGTTCGTGTTTTTCATCTCAGCCATCAGCGTGTCGCGCTCCGCACCTGTTTCACCATCGCCTCGACATGAGCGATCGGCGTCTCCGGCGTGATGCCGTGACCGAGATTGAAGATCAGCGGCCCGTCTCCCAGCGCCTTCAGGATCGCCTCGACACCATCCGACAGCGCCTTGCCGCCAGCCACGAGCCGCAAGGGATCGAGATTGCCCTGAACCGCACCTGAGCGCTGCAATTCCTTCGCCGCGACCAAGGGCACCGTCCAGTCGATCCCCAGCGCCGTTACGCCGGTCTTTTGCCGATAGGTCCGGTAGCGCGAACCGGCGCCCTTGGGAAAACCGATGATCGGAACATCGGGATGAACCGCCCGCACCCGGCCAACGATCTCGGCCATTGGCTGAACGCAGAACAGGTCGAAAGTTTCATCGTCCAGCACGCCGGACCAGGAATCGAAAATCTGCACCACATCCGCGCCCGCCTCGATCTGGCGGATGAGATAGGCGGCCGAATGTTCGGCAAGCACCTTCAGCAGTCGTTGAAACGCCACCGGCTCGCGATAGGCAAAAAGCCGCGCCGGCGCCTGGTCGGGTGTGCCATGGCCGGCGATCATGTAGGTCGCCACCGTCCACGGCGCGCCGCAGAAGCCTATCAGGGTTGTCTCTTCGGGCAGTTTGGCCCGCAACCGGCGAACCGTCTCGTAGACCGGTTCGAGATTCACGTGAAACACCTTGCCTTCCAGAGCCAAAATCTCCGGCGCGGTGATCGGCGTCAGCAGCGGCCCTCTGCCCTCTTCGAAGCGCACGTCACGGCCAAGCGCATGCGGAACGACAAGGATATCGGAAAACAGGATCGAGGCATCGAAACCAAAACGCTCGATCGGCTGCAAGGTCACTTCGACCGCAAGGTCAGGATCGTAGCAGAGGTCCAGGAACGAGCCTGCTCGCCTGCGTGTCTCCCGATACTCCGGCAGATAGCGCCCGGCCTGACGCATCATCCAGAGCGGAGGCGGAAAATGAGCCTTGCCCTTCAGGACATCCAGCATGATCCGGTTCTGGGGCATCGGGCGCTCGCTTCTCCCAGCCTCT
The DNA here is from genome assembly GCF_040321855.1 of Mesorhizobium sp. M0227. Lineage (NCBI taxonomy): Bacteria > Pseudomonadati > Pseudomonadota > Alphaproteobacteria > Hyphomicrobiales > Phyllobacteriaceae > Mesorhizobium > Mesorhizobium sp. M0227. The sequence goes on from NZ_JAMYSJ010000002.1 coordinate 34,083, forward strand.
TCTATAATCAAAGATTCTTATATCTAAGATTCTTCTGATTCTAAGAGTCTGTTGGTTCTGGTGGTTGTCACCTGTCCCGCTTTGCCCCGGAAAACACCAGCCAACATATTGTCGCGTGCTTCTTTTTCCCAGATGTAGGGTTCTGGGGATAGCTCCGAATCGATCAATCGAGTCAAAGTGTTAGGCACAGCGGTGAAAGGCGGGTCCTGTGGACGGACCGTAGTCGAAAAAAGCCGTCCCCAAACTTGTCCCCAGTCGCCCGACGAAGCTGACAGCGCATCGAATTGTGGACAAACTGCCATCTGATACAGTCGCCTCCGACAGGCCAGTCTTTTCATCCCGCTTTATCCACAGAAGCCCACAGCCCCAGGTGACCCCTGTGAACAAACCCCAGAGCTTCTTCCACCTGCACCTGATTTCCGACGCGACCGGCGAAACGCTGCTTGCCGCCGGCCGGGCAGCTTCGGCGCAGTATAAGGACGCGCGCGCCATAGAGCATATCTATCCGCTGATCCGCACCGAAAAGCAGGTGGCGAAGGTGTTCGAGGACATCGAGGAGGAACCGGGCATCATCCTCTATACGGTCGTCGACCAGAAGCTGGCGCGCGGCATCGACGAGCGCTGCGCGGCCATGGGCCTGCCCTGTGTATCGGTGCTGGAGCCGGTGCTGACCGTGTTCCAGTCCTATCTCGGCACCCCGGCCGGCCGGCGCGTCGGCGCCCAGCATGTCCTCGACGCCGAATATTTCCGCCGCATCGATGCGCTCAATTTCACCATGGACCATGATGACGGCCAATTGCCGCTCAATATGGACGATGCCGATGTGGTGCTGATCGGCATTTCTCGCACGTCGAAGACGCCGACCAGCATCTATCTCGCCAACCGCGGCATCAAGACCGCCAACATCCCGATCGTGCTCGGCGTGCCGGTGCCGGAAAGCCTGGTTGCCGCCAGCAAGCCCCTGATCGTCGGGCTGATCGCCACCGCCGAGCGCATCTCGCATGTCCGGCAAAACCGCATCCTCGGCAACAGCAGCTTGTATGAGGCATCGGATTATGTCGACCGCGCGGCGATCAGCGAAGAGCTCGCCTATGCCCGCAAGATCTGCACGCGCCATGGCTGGCCGATGATCGACGTCAGCCGCCGCTCGATCGAGGAAACGGCGGCGGCCATCGTTGCCCTGCGGGGGAAGACGAGATAAATGAGGCCAGCAGCCGGGTGAGGTTTTGCCCGGCTATTTCGACGCCGCGAAGTTCGAAGGTCACGGCATGGATCCTAGGGTCTGCGCCGCGTCGCTTGGCTCCTTGCTTCGCCCTAGGATGACGAAGGGACGATTGTCTCGGCCAATTTCGAAGGTTTGCGATTGCCACCAGCTGCTGTTCGACAGCGCAGATGCCAAACCCGACATCCGCGATTGGCCAAAAAAGCCATCACGCCTTCGTCATCCTAGGGCGGAGCAGGAGCGAAGCGACGTCGCGGAGACCCTAGGATCCATGCCGTGACGGTGGTCGAAGGTGCCAGCGGTTTTCTGTTGGAGCCAGAATCTCAACAACGGTTAGACAATTGATCAGGCGCTTAAAACCATGACCGAGAAACTCATCCTCGCTTCCGGCAGCCCGTTCCGCAAGGCGATGCTGGTCAACGCCGGCGTCGAGGTCGAGGCGGTTCCGGCCGAAGTCGACGAGCGCGCGCTCGAGGGGCCTTTGCAGGATAGCGGCGTCTCGCCCGAGGACGTCGCCCTGGTGCTGGCCGAGGCCAAGGCCACAGAAGTCAGCGAGCGCAGGCCGGGCGCCCTGGTTCTGGGCTGCGACCAGACGCTGTCGCTCGGCGACGAGGTGTTCCACAAGCCGGCCGATAGGGAAGGCGCGCGCCGTCATCTCCTGGCGCTGTCGGGCAAGACCCATCAGTTGAACAGCGCCGCCGTGCTGGTCCGCGATGGCAGGGTTTTGTGGCGGCATGTCGGCATCGCTTCGATGACCATGCGCAAGCTTGACCCAGCCTTCATCGGCCGCCACCTCGCCCGCGTCGGCGCCAAGGCGCTGGGAAGCGTCGGCGCCTATCAGATCGAAGGCGAAGGCATTCAATTGTTCGAGAAAATCGAGGGCGATCATTTCACCATTGTCGGCCTGCCGCTTCTGCCGCTGCTGGCCGAACTGCGTGACCTGGGAGCGATCGATGGCTGAGGTGTCAAAGAAGGCCTTCGTGTCAGGCCATCCGGTCAAGCATTCGCGCTCGCCGAAGATCCATGGCCACTGGCTGGCCAAACATGGCATCGACGGGAGCTACCAGGCCATCGATGTCGCGCCGCAGGATTTTGGCGCGTTCGTGAAAACGCTGCAGGCAAACGACTTCCGCGGCGGCAACATCACCATCCCGCACAAGGAAGCGGCTTTCGCATTGGCCGAACGCCGCGACCAGGCGGCGCAAGAAATCGGCGCCGTCAACACGCTGTGGTTCGAGGACGGCGTCCTGTGTGGCGGCAACACCGACGCGCACGGCTTTGCCGCCAACCTCGACGATCATGCGCCGGGCTGGGCGAGCAAGGGTCCGGCGGTGGTGCTTGGCGCCGGCGGCGCGTCGCGCGCCGTCATCCATGCGCTGAAGGAGCGCGGCGTTGCCGACATCCGCATCGTCAACCGCACTCTGGCCCGGGCGCAGGAACTGCGCGATCGTTTCGGCGCCGGTGTCTCGGCGCATGGCATGGCGGCTACGGATGAACTGCTCGGCGATGCCGGCCTGCTGATAAACACCACGGCGCTCGGCATGCATGGCAATGAAGGCCTGTCGGCCGATCCCGCCCGGCTGCCCGACCACGCCGTCGTCACCGACATCGTCTATGTGCCGCTGGAGACGCCGCTGCTCGCGGCCGCCCGTGCGCGAAAGCTGAAGGCGGTCGACGGCCTCGGCATGCTGCTGCATCAGGCCGTGCCCGGCTTCGAGCGCTGGTTCGGCGTCAGGCCGCGGGTGACGGCCGAACTCCGGGCCCTGATCGTCGCCGATCTGGCGCCGAAGCCATGATCGTGCTCGGCCTCACCGGCTCGATCGGCATGGGCAAGTCGACCACGGCCAGGATGTTCACTGACGCCGGCGTGCCGGTCCATGATTCCGACGAGACGGTGCATCGCCTCTATGCCGGCAAGGCGGCGCCCCTGGTCGAAGCCGCCTTTCCCGGCACCACATCTGCCGGGGTGGTCGACCGGACAAAGCTTGGCGCGCGTGTGCTCGGCGACGCCGCCGCGCTGAAGCGGCTCGAGGCCATCATCCATCCGCTGGTGCGCGCCGACGCCGATGCCTTTCTGGCCAGGCATCGTAGATCAGGCGCGCCGATCGCCGTCCTCGATATTCCCCTGCTGTTCGAAACCGGCGGCCGCAACCGCGTCGACAAGGTCGTCGTCGTCACTGCGTCGGCCGAGACCCAGCGCGCCCGCGTGCTGGCGCGGCCCGGCATGACGGAGGAAAAGCTGGCGTCGATCCTGACTAAGCAGGTGCCGGATGCGGAAAAGCGGCGTCAGGCCGATTTCATCGTCGACACCGGCCAGGGGCTGGACGCCGCGCGGGATCAGGTGAATGCGATCATTGCGGAACTGATCGGGGTCGGCAAGCCGGGCCATTGACACTGGCTGCCGTCTGTCAACGTCAGCGCCGTCCCTCATCTGCCTGCCGGCATCATCTTCTCCCCGTGTAGTGACGGGGAGAAGGAGCTGGCCGCGACCTCGGCTACTCTCTTGCAAACGCAGGAGATTGGCGAAATCCTTTGCGAAGGCGTCCTTCTCCCCGTCACTATAGGGGGAGAAGTGCCCGGCAGTGCGATGAGGGGCAGCGCAAACCTGTAGTGATTGCCCTGATCAGCTCGTTTCCCATTGCCATTTTGTTCCGGTCTCATGATTCTGCTCCTTTGGAGCGACTGATTCGATGCGTGAGATCATCTTCGACACGGAAACCACCGGCCTCGATTCGCGCGACGACCGCGTGATCGAGCTTGGCGGCGTCGAGTTGATCAACCGCTTCCCGACCGGAAAGACCTTCCACCACTACATCAACCCGCAAGGGCGCGCGATCCATGCCGAGGCACAGGCGGTGCACGGCATCAGCGCGGCGGACCTCGCGGGCAAGCCGACCTTTGCCGAGATTGTGCAGGAATGGCTGGACTTCACCGACGGCGCCAAGCTGGTCGCCCACAATGCGACGTTCGACGTCGGCTTCCTCAACGTCGAGTTCGGCCGGCTGGGCCACCCCGTCATCGACAACGGCCTCGTCGTCGACACGCTGGCGCTGGCGCGCCGCAAGCACCCGATGGGCCCCAATTCGCTCGATGCGCTCTGCCGGCGTTACGGCATCGACAACACCAGGCGCACCAAGCACGGCGCCCTGCTCGATTCCGAATTGCTGGCCGAGGTCTATATCGAGCTGATCGGCGGCAAGCAGGCGGCCCTTATCCTCGACAGCGCCACCGCGCCGGCGCAAGGCGAAAATGTCCGCCAGATCGAGATCATCATCAGCCAGCGCCCGGCACCCCTGCGGCCCCGCCTCACCGAAGCCGAACGCGCCGCGCACGCCGGCATGGTCGGGACGTTGGGTGAGAAGGCGTTGTGGCTGAAGGTTGCTGCTGGCAGTTAGAGAAGCGATGGCGGCAAGGCTGGAAGGGCCGACCCTCAAGATTGGCAGCGGACCCGATAACTTCGTCATCCTAGGGCGAAGCAAGGAGCGAAGCGACGCGGCGCAGACCCTAGGATCCATGCCGTGACGGTGATGATATGTTCCGGCGGTGCAAGAAACCGAGCGTTACCACCCCGCCCCGCGAAACAGCTCGAACCACTCTGGATTGGCCTTTTCGATCATTCGATCTTCCATTGGCGCGGCCAGCGCTTCAGGGACTTCTCACGTTGGATCGCATCGGTGATGTCGAAAAACTCCTCGTACCAGACCAACCGCTGAACACCGTAGCGGCTGGTGAAATTAGAGCCTTGGCCCGACTTGTGCTCCGGCATGCGGCGACCGAGGTCGTTGGTGACACCGATATAGAGGGGTGCCACCTTTCTGGCTCGCAGTCATGTAGACATAACCGGTCATGGTTTTAGCGTAGCGAGCACAGGCGCGGGGACAAGCGCCATTCTGATCCGTTGCATTTTAAGGCGAATGTCACGGCATGGATCCTAGGGTCTGCGCTGCGTCGCTACGCTCCTTGCTCCGCCCTAGGATGACGAAGACGCGAGGGGCCTTCAGCCAACCTCGAAGGCGCGCTGCCCCGCCAGCGTTCCAAACAGAAAACCCGGCACAAGGCCGTGTTCTCAGAAACAACAACGATGACAGCAGGCCTCAGCTCACCTTGACCTTGGACGCCTCGTCCTCGGCCAGCTTCTGCTGGAACATCTGGGCGAAGTCGATCGGGTCGAGCATCAGCGGCGGGAAGCCGCCATTGCGGGTTGCCTCGGCGATGATCTGCCGGGCGAACGGGAACAAAAGGCGCGGGCATTCGATGAACAGGATCGGCAGCATGTGCTCCTGCGGAAAGCCTGCGATGGCGAACACGCCGCCATAGACCAGCTCGACATTGAACAGCACTTCCTGGTCGAAGGACGCCTTGGCGTTCAGCGTCAGATTGACGTCGAACTGCTTGTCGGAGAGCGGGTTGGCGTTGACGTTGACGTTGATGGCGATGCCCGGCGCCTTGTCGCGGCCGCGCAGCGAATTCGGCGCGCCGGGGCTTTCGAACGACAGGTCCTTCACATATTGCGCCAGAACGTTGAGCGACGGCTGCGCCGCATTGCCGTTTCCGTTGGCTGCGCCGACCGGCGCGTCATCCTTGCTGGCCATAAGCCTTGTCCTCTTGCCTGGGCAGCGTCGCTGACCGAATTGAAATCGGGCGTTCGCTACCATGGCGGGGATGACAAGACAAGGTTTGCCGCCTTGCTTCTCGGCTGCGGATATAGATGGGACGGCGCCCTAATCGTCCTTCAGGCGGCGCCACGGCGAGTTGTGATCCGGGCCGCGCTTCAGATCGTCCTCGCGCGAATAGTCGCCGTCTTCGAGGTCGATGACCCTGTCGCGCTGGCGGCTGCGAAAACCGCCGGTCGAGAAATCGGTGCCGACGACAATACGGCCCTTGAACCGGTTCCAGGCAAAGTCGCGCAACGGCGGCAGGAACAGCAGCAGGCCGATGATGTCTGATATGAAGCCGGGGATGATCAGGAGGACCGCCGCAACCACGATCATGGCGCCGTGCGCAAGGTGGCGGCTTGGGTTCTGGCCGGCGGCCATCTCGGTGCGGATGCGGGCCATCACGCCAAAGCCCTGGTACCGGAGCAAAAGCACGCCGGCGATGCTCGAGGCCAGCACGAGGCCGACCGTCGCCAGCGCGCCGACCTCACGGCCGACGATGACGAAACCGGCGATTTCCAGCAGCGGAAGCGCGAGGAGAAAGAAGGGAAGCAGCGAAATGCGCAAGTCTTGCCAACCTTTTTTCGATTGTTATGACGTTTCGATTGTTTTGGCCGCCAGTTGGCAATCGCCGCTGGCACTGAGGCTGTTAGATAGGTATGCCTGCCTTTGATTTGAATGATTGCGCCTTGCGTTCTATATGCTTTGAATGTTGAACGCTATGCGACCGTGGCCATTGGGCCTGACGGTCCGGCCACAGGGCAGGAATTGATTGGCGGAAGATATGGGATTCTTCGACTTCGGCACGATTTTCTTCCTGATTGCGGCGGTGGTCATCTTTTTCCAGCTGCGCAATGTGCTGGGCCGCCGCACCGGCAGCGAACGGCCGCCCTTCGATCCCTATTCGGCGGCTCGCACCGGCGACAAGGATGCCGCCCAGAAATCAGAAAATGTCGTCTCGCTGCCGCGCAAGCGCCCGCCAGGCGAGCTGGCTCCCGACACCTATGCCGCGATCGACGCATTCGCCAAGCCCGATACCGACCTCAACAAGGGCCTGCGCACGATCAAGGACAATGATCCGTCCTTCGAGCCGAAGGGTTTCGTCGACGGCGCCAAGATGGCTTACGAGATGATCGTCATGGCCTATGCCGACGGCGATCGCAAAACGCTGAAGAACCTGTTGTCGCGCGAGGTCTATGACGGCTTTGTCGCCGCCATCGGTGAGCGCGAGGCCAAGGCGGAAAAGATCCAGTCCTCCTTCGTCGGCATCGACAAGGCCGACATCGTCTCGGCCGAGATGAAGGGCGGCGAGGCGCATGTCACGCTGCGCATCATCAGCGAGCTGATTTCGGCGACCCGCGACAAGGCCGGCGCGGTCATCGACGGCGACCCGGAAACCGTCGCAGAGGTCAAGGATGTCTGGACCTTCGCCCGCGACACGCGCTCGCGCGACCCGAACTGGAAGCTCGTCGCCACCGAGGAAGAAGACTAGTTCGGAAACACGCGGCGAGGCTCCGGTGTCGCTATCGCCTCTTTTTGTCGAGAAAGCCTTCGGCGACCTGCCCGGCTGGGGAGATGACGACCATTCGGCGGCTTTCGCCGCCTTTCGCCGCTCGGCCTTCCATGTCCTGACCAAACCCTATCGCAGTGGTGCGCTCGGCATAGACTTCGACGCCTTTGCCGATGCCTACGCCAAGGCCCGGACCGTTTCGCCGGCGAATCAGTCGCCGACCCGCGGGGAAGCCCGCGCCTTCTTCGAGCGCCATTTCGTCCCGGCGCTTATCCCCGCCGAACATGCCGGCGCCGGGCTCGTCACTGGTTTCTATGAGCCGCAGGTCGAGGCGTCACCGGTGCGCACGGATCGGTTTTCGGTGCCGTTGCTGTCGCGCCCGGCCGATCTCGTCGATATCGACGAGAGCAACCGGCCGCCCGGCCTGGATCCCTACCTCGCTTTCGCGCGCCAGACGCCGAGCGGGCCGGTCGAGTATCCCGACCGTGGCGAGATCGAGCGTGGCGCGCTCGACGGCAAGGGTCTGGAAATCGCCTGGCTGGCCGACAAGGTCGATGCCTTCTTCATTCACGTGCAAGGTGCCGCACGCCTCGCCATGACCGACGGCCGGCTTGTCCGCGTCACCTATGCCGCCAAATCCGGCCAGCGCTTCACCGGATCCGGCAAGATCTTGAGCGAGCTTGGCGAGATCCCGCTGGAGAAGGTGACGATGCAGTCGATCCGCGCCTGGTTCAAGGCGCATCCGGGCCGCGTCGACGAGATCCTGCGGCAGAACCGCTCTTACATCTTCTTCCGCGAGGCCGATGTCGAGGACGCGGCCCTTGGCCCGATCGCCGCCGCCAAGGTGCCGCTGACGCCGGGCCGCTCGATCGCCGTCGACCGCTTGCTGCATACATTCGGCACGCCTTTTTACATCGACGCACCGACGCTGACTGCTTTCGACGCAGAACCGTTCCGCCGGCTGATGATCGCGCAGGACACCGGCTCGGCCATCACCGGGTCCGCGCGGGGCGACCTGTTCGCCGGTTCGGGCGATGCCGCGGGCGAGATCGCCGGCGTGGTCCGCAATGCCGCGGATTTTTATGCGCTGATCCCGCGCGCGCTCGTTGCAGGTGCGGTCCGATGACCCGGCGCCCGGACAAGCTCAGCGAGGACGACCGGGTTCTGTGGAACCTGGTGGCGCGCACGGCCAAGCCGCTGAAGGGCAAATTTGCCGTCGACATCCCTGAAATCCCTGCCGAGGTCAGGCCAAGTCAGCCGCAACCGGTTCAGCCCATGGCCAATCCCGGGGCAGCCAAACCAAAGACGCAGCATGTCGCGCATGCGCTCGACGAACCGACCTTGGACAAGCTGTCGAAGGGCCGGCTGCCGATCGAGGGCCGCGTCGATCTGCACGGCCTGACCCAGGACGAGGCCTATTCGCTGCTGTTTTCATTCCTGCACCGGGCGCATGCCGGCGGCGTCCGCTATGTCCTGGTCATCACCGGCAAGGGCTCGTCCTCCGGCGGCGATGGCGTGTTGCGGCGCGCGGTACCGGCCTGGCTGTCGACGCCCGCCTTCCGGCCGCTGGTCTCCAGCCACGACCATGCCGCCCGCAATCATGGCGGTTCGGGTGCGCTCTATATCCGCCTGCGGCGGGCGCGCCTGTGAGGAGCTCTATCATGAGGGTGGGGACATGACCCCGTTCGGAGAGAAGCTGCGGACGCTTAGGAGCGAACGCGGTGTCCGCCAGAAGGACATGGCGGCGGCGATCGGCGTCAGCGCCGCCTATCTGTCGGCGCTCGAACATGGCAGGCGCGGTGCCCCGACCTGGACGCTGATCCAGAAGATCATCGGCTATTTCAACATCATCTGGGACGATGCCGAGGAACTGGCGCGGCTGGCCGAGGCCTCGCATCCGCGTGTTAAACTCGACACGTCGGGTCTTTCCCCCGCCGCCACCGAGCTTGCCAATCTGCTGGCGGAAAACATCGAGAAACTCGACGAAGCCGAGCTTCGCCGCATCACCGCATCGATCCGCGCGGCGTTAAACCAGCGGCCGTAGTCCGACGATCCGAGCGTGATGCAAGTTCGCCTGCTTCAGAAGGAAACTGCCCGCCGGCGGAGCGCCAGCGGGCACAGTGGTGAGATCATTTCTTGCCGGCCGTGCCGCCATTTCCGCCCCGGCCGTGATCGCCATTTCCGCCATGGCCATTGTTTCCGCCGCCCAGGCAGTCCGACGCCCCGGCATCACCGCAACAGCGGCCGGCCCAGAGATCGTTGAGGTTGGTTTTGGCACAGCTGGTGGTGGTCTGATCGGCCATGGCGGATCCGGCCATGCTCGACACCGCGAGAGCGGCAAGAAGGGTGTTTCGCAGAAAAGCAGTCATCTGAAGTCTCCATGGTTGGTTTCGGTTCACGGCTGTGTGTCGCTGGCCGGAGCGAAATGGTTCACGGAGAGATGCGAGATTATTAGAGGATGCGCGCGGCGCCAAGGATCGCCGATGCCGCCCTGTTCGTGCAGAAGCTACTGCACCGCGCCGACCAGAACCTGCTGGCCACCGCGGATCGAGACCCAGCGGCCGGTGTTGTCGATCGCCTGCCGCTTGAGGAAGCGGTAACCGGTCGCGTCCCATGGTTTGACCTTGTCGGTCAGATTGTCGAGCACATAGTCGCCCTCGTCGGTGCGCACCGTCAGCACGGCGTGACCCTCGCCGTCGGGCTTGCGCACGACGGTGATCAGAAGATCGGCAAGCGAGATGCTCATGCGCGAAAGCTGGCGCCGCTTTTCCAGCACATAGTCCTCGCAATCGCCGACGCCCTTGTCGGGATAGGCCCAGACCTCGTCCTTGCCGTAGATATCCATGTCGCTCATCGGCTTGACGGCGGCGTTGACCCTGGCGGTGACATTGAGAAGCTTGCGCATCAGCCCGTCGCTCATCGTGGCCGGCGCCAGATTGGTCGGGCGGATCGAGCATTCGCCCGGATGCAGCTTGCAGAAATCATAGTGGCCGATCGGCTGCGAGGTGAGCCCCCCGGTCGCCATCGCTCCACCCGCAAAAGCCGGTGCCGCCCAGCCCGCCGTCATTGCCAGCCCGGCCGCCACATACACGCGCAGCCGTCGCGCCATCGATGAGGAAATCATTGTCCCCGCTCACCCTTTGTTATTAACGAAAGGTTAAGGGGGATTTACAGTCCGTGTCAATTACGACGACGGTCGGATTGTCGGCATGGTTACCCGAGGGGCTGGACAGCGGCACTTGTGCAACAGAATCGGCCAGCCAGCCGGCTTTTACCGTTCAATTTCACGGTTTATCGCCGTTAAGCTTGGTTTATGCAGGTCATCGTCCCAAAACCCGCAATTTTGGGCGGCCTTGCATTATCTCTTGGCGGCGCGGACCAGCTTCGGTTTCACCGCGACACGCTCCTGGCGGCCATAGCTGGTGATGAAGTCGACGATGCGCGGCACGATTTCGGAACGGAAGCGCGAACCGTTGAACACGCCGTAATGGCCAACCGCCGGCTGCATGTAGTGGGCATGCCTGTCTGCCGGGATGTTGGGGCACAGATCATGCGCCGCCTTGGTCTGGCCAAGGCCCGATATGTCGTCGTTTTCGCCTTCGACCGTGAACAGCGCGACGTTGCGGATCGCCGACGGATCGATCCTGGTGCCGCGATGCGTCATCTCGCCCTTGGGCAAGGCCTGGCGCACGAAGACCGTGTCGACGGTCTGCAGATAAAACTCCGCCGTCAGGTCCATGACAGCAAGATACTCGTCGTAGAAACCACGGTGCTTCTCGGCATTGTCGCCATCATGCTTCACCAGATGCATGAAGAAGTCCTTGTGGGCGATGATGTGGCGGTCGAGGTTCATGCTCATGAAGCCGGACAGCTGCAGGAAGCCTGGATAGACCTCGCGGCCGAAGCCCGGCACCGGCCAGGGCGCATGCATCACGACATTGTCGCGGAACCAGTCGATGCCCTTTTCCTGCGCCAGCAGATTGACCGCGGTCGGGTTGCTGCGGGTGTCGATCGGGCCGCCCATCAAGGTCATGGTCGAGGGCACGAAGGGGTCGCCCTTCGTTTCCATCAGCGCCACGGCGGCCAGCACCGGCACGGAAGGCTGGCACACCGCCATCACATGCGTGTCCGGCCCCAGCGTGTGCAGCATGTCGATGACGTAGTCGATGTAGTCATCGAGATCGAATTGGCCGTCGGCAAGCGGCACCATGCGGGCATCGACCCAGTCGGTGATGTGCACGTCGGCATAGGGCAGCATGGCTTCGACCGTGCCGCGCAGCAGCGTCGCATAGTGGCCCGACATCGGCGCCACGATCAGAAGCTTCGGATCGGGCTTGCGTCCGGCGGGGACCGTGCGCTCGAAGCGGACGAGATTGCAGAACGGCTTCGACCAGACGGTCTTTTCAGTGACCTCAACGCTCTTCCAGTCGACCACGGTCTTGGTCAGGCCGAAGGTCGGCTTGCCGTAGCGGCGCGTGGTGCGCTCGAACAGTTCGGCCGTCGCCGCGATCGAACGGCCCCATTGCGTGTGGGAAAACGGATTGAGTGGATTGGAGTAGAACATCCGCACCGCGTCGGCATAGAGGCGCGCCGGCTGCAGGGCCGCGTGGTTCATCTCATAGAGCTGGTAGAACATCGAGAACCCCGCTGCTGCCTGCGACCGAAGGGACGACGAGCCGCGCCGAGCCCTAGATGTCTCGCGGGGAAGTTAACAACTAATTGCTGCGATGCAATACGTCACGCGGCGTGACCAATGCTTCTTTGGTTCAAGACCGTGGAAATCGGGGCCGAACGGTGCCAGCCGGCTCAGTGTGCGACTGCGAAATGTGTAGGCAATGTGTCCGGCCTATGTTGCCGGACACAGAAAACTCTAGACGCGCGCCATGCACACGGAAGTATGGCCGGAGCCGATGAAGCCGAGCTGGCCGGCCGCACCCTTCGACAGGTCGAGCACGCGTCCCTTGATGAACGGACCGCGATCGTTGATGCGCACGACGACGCTGCGGCCGTTGTTCTTGTTGGTCACCCTGAGCTTGGTGCCGAAAGGCAAGGTGCGATGCGCGGCGGTCAGCGCTGACGGGTTCATGCGCTCGCCCGATGCGGTCTTGGAGTGCAGGGCGTACCATGAGGCGCGGCCGCACTGGGCGGCGGCGGTCGCCGAAGAAGCGCCGACCATGAGGCCAGCAGCGATCGTTACCGCGACAAGCGCGGTCTGTTTTGGGTTCTTCATATTTGGGGGATGGCTCCGTTTTTGACAGACCCCAGCCGTTAGGTGCCAAATAAGGCGCGAAATGCGGCAGTCATCTGGCGGTTCCGTGGCAATGGCACACGTTTGGAGTCGCTGAGTAACAGTCTGTCAGGGATTTTCCGCCGCGCGATGATCAATCAATGATGATCTTTGTCCTGCTGCCAGGCATCCGTTTGACAAGATCGAACATTAATATCCAAGTAGAGTCCGGCACGGACGGGCCACTTCCTTCGGCTCTTTTATCGCGGCCCCGATGCTGCAGCCAATCGACTTCAAAAGGGAGATCCTGCAATGAGGCTGACGAAAAATCTGCTGGCGTTGATTGTGCTTGCCGTCGGCGCGCTGTGGTCGCTGCAAGGCATCGGCGTGGTCGGCGGCAGCTTCATGACCGGCCAGTCGCAATGGCTCTATATCGGCGTCGTCACCATGCTGGTCGGGCTGGTGGGATTGGTGTGGGCGAACCGGTAGGGGTGTGAGCTGTAGAACGAGGGGCGGCGATCTGTGGCGCCCCCCTCTGCCCTACCGGGCATCTCCCCCTCGAGGGGGGAGATTGGCCGTCATCACTGCTTTCGCTAATCTTCATCATTGAAAGAGGGCAGCGAGGCCGAAGCTGCTAATCTCCCCCCTCGAGGGGGAGATGCCCGGTAGGGCAGAGGGGCGCGCTGTCCCGCCGACGCCTCCAAATGTTGTATATCGTCAAAAAGCTACCCGAACAGCCGATCCAGAATCTTGCCCTCCAGCCGGGCCAACTCCACCGAACCGCGCCGGCGCGGCCGTTCCACGGGCACATCCAGATCAAGTGCGATCCGGCCTTCGCTGATCACCACGACCCGGTCGGCCAGCGCGACCGCTTCGGCGACATCATGCGTGACCAGCACAGCCGTGAACTTCTGCGCGATCCAGATGCGTTCCAGAAGCTGCTGCATCTCGATGCGGGTCAGGGCGTCGAGTGCGCCGAGCGGCTCGTCGAGAGCCAGGATCTGCGGGTGGCCGACCAGCGCGCGGGCCAGCGCCACGCGCTGCTTCTGACCTCCGGACAGCACCGAAGGCCATTCGTCGGCCCGATCGGCAAGCCCGACCTCGCCGAGAATGTCGGGCGCGCGTTGCCTTGCCTCCGCGCCGGAAGCAATCCCGGTCAGCCCGACCTCGACGTTTTTCACCACGCTGGCCCAGGGCAGGAGCCGTGGCTCCTGGAACATGAAGCGCGTGCGGCTGTGTCCTTCCTCTGCCACGCCGAATGTCAGCGATCCCGATGTCGGCCGGTCGAGCCCGGCCAGAAGCCGCAAAAGCGTGCTCTTGCCGCAGCCGCTCTTGCCGATGACGGCAAGGAACTGCCCGGCCGGCACGTCCAGGTCGATGCCGTCGAGCACGGTCTTGTCGCCGAAGCGCTTGCCGGCTTGCCTGAAGGCAAAGGCCCGCTGCCCTTCGACGGAGCCGATCGGCCGCACCGGCGTGGCGACGAAGGAACGGGCTGCGGTCAGGCTGGCGGCGGTCATGGGCAATCTCTCATCCGTTCTGGAAGGCCGGATGCCAGCCGAGCGACAGCCGCTCGAGCAGGCGGGCGAGGCTGTCGGCGAGCTTGCCGAGCAGCGCGTAGATCAGGATCGACAGCACGACGACGTCGATCAGCAGGAATTCGCGCGCCTGCATGGCCATGTAGCCGAGGCCGGAGCTGGCCGAGATGGTTTCGGCGACGATCAGCGTCAGCCACATGATGCCCAGGGCATAGCGCAGGCCGACGAAGATCGCCGGCAGCGCGCCGGGCAGGATGACGCGGAAGAACAGGGCGCGTCGGTCCATGCCGTAGACGCGGCCCATCTCGACCAGCTGCGGGTCGACGCTCTGGATGCCGAGCAGCGTGTTGACGTAGATCGGAAAGAACACGCCAAGCGCCACCAGGAACAGTTTGGCTTCCTCGTCGATGCCGAACCACAGGATGACCAGCGGGATCAGCGCCAGGTGCGGGATGTTGCGGATCATCTGCAGCGTCGTGTCGGTCAGGCCGCGGCTGAGCGTCGACAGCCCGTTGGCAAGGCCAAGCGCAAAGCCGATCGAGCCGCCGACGGCAAAGCCGGCAAGGGCGCGCGCGGTCGAGACCCCGATGTTGCGGATCAGTTCGCCTGACAGCGTCAGCCGCCAGAAGGCTTCGGCCACCGCGCTCGGCGCCGGCAGCACGTTGGCGGGCATGACGCCCGCGCGGCTGGCAACCTCCCAGCCGGCAATAACCAGCGCCGGGAGCAGCCAGCCTATGGCATTGTTATGCAGGCGTGTGGAAAAGCTCATGACGAAGCCTGCAGGCGGTTGGCGCCATGGAAGCCGACCGAGAATTCGTTGGCGATGTTCTCATGCGCCCGCTGCCGCCTGGTGCCGAGCCCGAGTTTCGGGAACAGAAGCTCGGCGACGCGATAGGCTTCCTCGAGATGCGGATAACCCGAGCCGATGATGGTA
This sequence comes from Mesorhizobium sp. M0227, assembly GCF_040321855.1. Taxonomy (NCBI): domain Bacteria; kingdom Pseudomonadati; phylum Pseudomonadota; class Alphaproteobacteria; order Hyphomicrobiales; family Phyllobacteriaceae; genus Mesorhizobium; species Mesorhizobium sp. M0227. The sequence goes on from NZ_JAMYSJ010000002.1 coordinate 49,166, forward strand.
TCGATGCCGATCGCCTGGTATTCCCGGATGCGCTCGGTGATCTGTTCGGGCGTGCCGACCAGCGCCGTGCCGGCGCCGCCGCGCACCAGCCCGACACCGGCCCACAGATTGGGCGAGACGACCAGCCTGTCACGGCGTCCGCCATGCAATTGCGCCATACGGCGCTGACCGACCGAATCCATCTGGTTGAGGAAGCGCGCCTGCGCATTTTCGATCTGGGCGTCGGTGACATGGCTGATCAGCCGTTCGGCGGCGCGCCAGGCTTCGTCCTCGGTCTCGCGGACGATGAAATGCAGCCTGATGCCGAAACGTAGTTTTCTGCCGCGCAGTGCCGCTTTTGCGCGCGCCGCGGCCAGCTTCTCGGCAACCTGCGCCGGCGGCTCGCCCCAGGTCAGATACATGTCGACGAGGTCGGCGGCGAGTTCCTGGCCTGCGTCCGACGACCCGCCGAAATAGAGCGGCGGCCGCTCCTGGTGCGGCAGAAGGTCGAGGCGGCCACTCTCGACGCGGTAATATTTGCCGTCGAAATTGACCCGCTCGCCCGACACCAGGCCGCGCCAGATGGTCAGGAACTCATGCGCCTGGGCATAGCGCTCGTCATGCGGCAGGAAGACGCCGTCGCCGGCGAGCTCGGTCGGATTGCCGCCGACCACGACATTGAGCAGCAGGCGGCCATTGCTCAAGCGATCGAGGGCGGCGGTCTGGCGCGCGGCGAAAGTCGGCAGCGTGACGCCCGGCCGCAGCGCAACGAGAAACTTCAGCTTTTCGGTCAGCGCCGCGAGACCTGTCGCGGTGATCCAGGAATCCTCGCAGTTCTGACCCGTGGGCAGCAGCACGCCGGGAAAGCCGAGCCGGTCGACCGCCTGCGCGATCTCCTTGAAGTAGCCGAATTCGGGCGGCCGCTGCTGCTCCTCGGAGCCGAGATAAGAACCGTCGCCATGCGTCGGGATGAACCAGAAGAAATCGAGCGGTGCGGTGCTGGCAGGCGCGGTCATGTCTGGCACAGTCACGGGCGGATCTCCTGGAGATATGGGTGCAAACGCAAAGGGCGCCGGGCGTTCTCACCCGGCGCCGTCAGGGGACAAGTTAGTTGCCGGGTGCTGTCCACACCGCGTCGGAGATGCGGACCGCTTTCGGGATCAGCCCGAGCTTATAGAAGCGGTCGGCGGTGGCCTGCTGGCCGGCGATGATCTCGTCGGTGATCGGAAAGATGCCGAACTTGGTGCGGTTGGCGGCGATGATCTGCGCGTCGAGCGGCACACCGGTCACCTCATGCAGCGCCGCGGCCACCTTGTCTCGGTTCTGGTCGGCCCATTTCGCCGCCTCGCCAAGGGCCGATATCGTCGTGGCGATGGTTTCGGGGTGCGCCTTGGCGAAATCCTTGTTGGCGAGGAAGTAGGTGTTGACCTTGAGCACCTCGCTGGAGCGGGCCAGCACACGCGGCTGGTAGCGGGTTTCGGCGATGGCGAAGAACGGATCCCAAACGCTCCAGGCATCGATCTGGTCGCTGGCGAAGGCTGCGGCCGCATCCGCCGGGCTGAGATACACCGGCGTGATCTGGTCGAACGGAATACCGGCCTTTTCCAGTGCGGCGACAAGCAGATTATGCGCGCTGGTGCCCTTGCCGACACCGACGCGCTTGCCCTTGAGGTCGGCGACCGACTGGATCGGCGACGCCGGCTTGACGAAGATCGCCTCGCCGTCGCCATTCGACGGCAGCGCCGCCGCATAGACGATGTTGGCGCCGGCCGACTGGCCGAAGATCGGCGGTGCGTCGCCGGTCCAGCCGACATCGATGGCGCCGACATTGAGCGCCTCGACCAATGGCGGCCCGGCGGTGAACTCGACCCATTTGACCGTCACGCCCTTGTCTTCAAGTGCCTTTTCGATCACCTGCTGCTGCCTGGCGATCACCGGCAGGCCGGTCTTCTGATAGCCGATGCTGAGCTGCTTCAGCTCCTGCGCTGTGGCGCCGGATGACAGGACAACCGTAGCCGCCAGCAGGCCGATGCCGAAAACACGTCTCGTCAGATTGAAAGGCTTGGTCAGATTGAACATTGATCCCTCTCCTTCGCTGCGGATCGGCGCCGGGAAATGGCCTCGCCGGTTGGAAGATGGATCAGGCTAGGTAGTTCTATAAATTTAGTAGAGGAATAATTTTGCGAGATGGACTTGAAGAGCGGATTTGTTTTCTGCGGGCAGCCCCAGCTTTCGTCATTCTAGGGCGAAGCAAGGAGCGAAGCGACGCGGCGCAGACCCTAGGATCCATGCCGTGACGGTGATGCTATGCTCCGGCGGTGCAAGGAACCGAGCGCCGACCAGCCGGTTCCACGAAAGAGCTCGAACCACTCCGGATTGGCCCTCTCGATCAGTTCGATCTTCCATTGTCGTGGCCAGCGCTTCAGTGATTTCTCACGTTGGATGGCGTCGGTAATGTCGAAATACTCTTCGTACCAGACAAGGCGTTGCACGCCGTAGCGACTGGTAAAGCCTGAGCCTTGGCCGGACTTGTGCTCGGGTACGCGGCGGCCGAGGTCGTTGGTGACACCGATGTAGATCGTACCGCGCTTCTGACTCGCGGTCATGTAGGCATAGCCGGTCATGGTTGAAGGGTAGCCCGCGTGAGTTGGCGTGCAAAGCGACATTTCTGATCCGCCGCATTCTACGACCACCGTCACGGCATGGATCCTAGGGTCTGCGCCGCGTCGCTTCGCTCCTTGCTTCGCCCCAGGATGACGAAGCTTAAGTTAAGCCGTCTTCGTGAGACAAGTCGTGCCCCGCCCCCTTCACTGCGACCAATACTGCCAAGCCCAGTAAAAACTCTCGTCGCGTGGCGGCAGGCGGTCGCGCTCGGCGTCCCAGCGGACCGGCGTTGGCGATTTCAGTTGCTGTTCAAGCGGCTGGCTTTCCCTGGTCCAGGCGAGAAGCCAGTTACCGGCTTGGGCGAACAGCACGGCGGTGGAATGGGTCATCGTCATTCTCCTGCTCCTCTGGGCTTCGATCATTCGCGTCCCGCCCACGGGACGAGCACGCGCTCGATCCTGCGGATGGTGAATTCGAGCACGAAGGCGATGGCCGCGATCACCAATATGCCCATCACCACCACGTCGGTGACGAGGAACTGGGCGGCCGACTGGATCATGAAGCCAAGCCCGCGTGTCGCCGCCACCAGTTCGGCGGCGACCAGCGTCGACCAGCCGGCGCCGAGCGCGATGCGCAGTCCGGTCAGGATCGACGGCAGCGCGCTGGGCAGAATGACGTGGCGGACCACTTGGCGCTGGGTAGCACCCAGCGAGCGCGCCGCGTTGATGCGCTCCTGCGAGACGCCGCGAACGCCGGACGCGGTCGACAGCGCCACCGGCGCCAGCATGGCAATGGCGATCACCAGGATCTTGGACGGTTCGCCGATGCCGAACCAGATGATGACCAGCGGCAGGTAGGCGAGCGGCGGGATCGGCCGCAGGAATTCCAGCAGCGGATCGAAGATGCCGCGCCCGATCGTGCTGATGCCGATGGCGAGCCCAACCGGCACGCCGATGAGGATGGCGGCGACCAGCGCGGCGAATACCCGCCACAGGCTGGCGACGGCATGCTGCAGCAGCGTCGCATCGACGAAGCCGTCACGAGCGACGGTGATGAACTTGTTCCACACGGCGGCAGGCGATGGCAGAAACACTGGCGACACCAGTTGCAGGCGGGCCGACAGCGCCCACAGCGCCAGCACCACCAGGATGGTGACAGCGCTGACCGCGCGGGCCGAAACGCCTTTGCGCTTAGGGCTGGGGCGCGACCATGGCACCGACAGGCCGTCGGCCTCGTCGATCTTGTGTCCCGGTCGCTCCGTGTAGGAAGTAACGGTCATGCCGCTTCTCCTTCGAAGATCGCGTCGGTCAACCCGCCGCGCGCCGCCGCAAAAGCCGGATCGGCCTTGATGGTGCGGATGGGTTCACCCGATCCGTAGCGCCTGGAGAAGCCGGGTTCAAAAGTCCGCACCACGCGGCCCGGACCGGGCGCCAGCACGACGATGCGGGTGGCCAGCACCAGCGCCTCCTCGATGCCATGCGTCACCATCAGCACGCCGACCTCGCTTGCCGTCCACAGATCGAGCAGCGTCGTCTGCATGCGTTCGCGCGTCAGCGCATCGAGCGCGCCGAGCGGTTCGTCGAGCAGCAGGAATTCGGGTTCGGCGGCGAGCGCCCGGGCCAGGCCGACGCGCTGCCGCATGCCGCCGGAAAGCTCCCAGATGCGCTTGTCGCCGGCGTCGGTGAGCTTCACCAGCGCCAGCAACTCATCGGCGCGCTGGGCCCGCTCGGCTGGCCTGACACCGCGCAGCCTGAGCGCGAAGGCAACGTTTTCGCGCGCCGTCAGCCATGGGAACAAAGCATCGTTCTGGAACACCACCGCCCGGTCCGAGCCCGGCGCGGTGATCGGCTTGCCGTCGATGGAAGCCGTACCTCGCGCCGGCGCGACAAGGCCGGCGGCGACGTTGAGCAGCGAGGTCTTGCCGCAGCCGGAACGGCCCACCAGCACGACGAAATCGCCCTTGGCGACATCGATCGACACCCGTTCGACGGCAGGCTCCGCCTGGCCGTCATAGTGGATCGAGACCTTGTCCAGTACGAGATGGGGGTCGAGCACGAGATGCGGCATGGATACCTCGCCGATTTTGAAGCAAATCCGACTGCCCCGAAACCGCTCCTCGTCAGCGGTTCCGGGGCAGGCAGCACGCGGCGTCAGGGAAGAAGATCCGCGCGCGTTCGTTTGGCGTCAGGCGTTCAGTTCGAGGCAAGCGCCTCGGTGACGTATTTCGACGACACGTATTTGGAATAATCGGGAAGCACGGCGTCGATCTTGCCTTGCTCCTTGAGGAAGGCGGATGTTGCTTCCACCGCCTTGACCGTGCCGCCGCCGAGGAACTTGTCCGAAGCCTGCTCTTCGAGCGTCGGGAAGACATAGCCCTTGAGCAGCTGCGGCACCTCTTCCAGCTTGGCGCCGGTGATCTTGGCGATCGCGGCCGCCTGTGGCGACGACACCGACCAGGCGTCGGGCTTGGCGAGGAACTCGGCATAGGCGGTGCCCGTCACCTTGACGAAGTCGCGCACTGCCTCAGGGTTCTTTTCGGCGAAGTCGGTGCGCACGATCCAGGCGTCGAAGGTCGGCGCGCCCCAGGCGGCGACCTGCGAGGAATCCACCACCACCTTGCCGGTCGTCTTGATCTGGCCGAGCGCCGGATCCCAGACATAGGCCGCGTCGATATCGCCGCGGGAAAAGGCCGCCGCGATTTCCGGTGGCCGCAGATTGAGGATCTCGACCGACTTCGGATCGACGCCCTCGTGCTTCAGCGCGGCGAGCAGGCTGTAATGCGTCGTCGAGACGAAGGGCACGGCGACCTTCTTGCCGGCGAGGTCGGCGACCCCAGCGATGCCGGCGCCGTTGCGCGCCACCAGCGCCTCGGATTCGCCGATCAGGCCGACGATAAAGATGGTCTGGATCGGCAGCTCGCGGCTCGCCGCCGCCGCCAGCGGGCTCGAGCCGACATAGCCGATATCGACCGAACCGGAAGCGACCGCGGCGATGACATCGGCGCCGGAATCGAATTTGCGCCAGTCGATGGTGGCCTTCGTCGCCTCTTCATAGGCGCCGTCGGCCTGCGGCACTTTCGAAGGCTCGACTACCGTTTGATAGCCGATGGTGATCTTGAGGTCGTCGGCAAGGGCCGGGCCGAGGAAGGCGGCGCCGGCCAGTGCGGCGGACGAGAGAAGAACAATGCGTCGCGAAATGGTGGACATGAAGGGCTCCTGAAAAGAGAAAAACCGGAATGCCCTATGATAGTCAGCTAATTCTATTGCTCTTGTAGAGTTAAATCCTTCCAACCAAGGCGAGCTTGTTAGAAAAAAGCTGTCGGTGCTGGGTGGCGAAGCGGATGTGGCGGCTGCAAGCGATCTCCTGGCTTGATCCAAGCCGTGACGTTGGGGGCTCGGCTACTGTCCGAAGTCTTCCGATGTCGGCGGGACAGCACCCCCTCTGGCCTGCCGGCCATCTCCCCCGCAAGGAGGGAGATCGCTGTCATCCCGGCTTTCGCCAATCGCCATCGTTGCAGGTGTTGAACCTACGGTGGATCTGCCAATCTCCCCCCTTGCGGGGGAGATGCCCGGCAGGGCAGAGGGGGGTGCTGTCCTGCCAGCGTCCGGCAAGGTTCTGCACGCACCAACGCTCGAAGGAATGGCATGACCTCGATCGCGAACGAGAATTCCTAGTCTTGCCCCTGTCAGGCAAATCCATACCCAAAAAAGCCATGGATTCGAAAACACCTTCCACAGTGCTCCAGCATAAGTATAGTATTCTTATCGACATGAGAGAGTTGGAGTCGGCGATGAGCGGCCACCACATCACCATGATCGCTCGCGGCATGGATCGGCTTTCGCCGTCGCGTCAGTCGATGCCGACCACATCCGGCCCTGGAGGACCATTTTGCCATCCCACTGCTCTCAAAGGGCATTTTTGTGCTTTCGAGGGCACAAGGTCGGGCTAAAATGGCCACAGCGGCTTGAAAACGAAGCAAAATCAACGGTTCTCGGCTTGTACATCATGTCACTAGAATTTATGTGTCATGCGGGCTTGGACGCGGCGGCAACGCACGCCAGGCGTTTTGCAACCGATGGTTCCACGCCGTCGCATGACAGAGAAATTTTGATCTCATGCTCACGAAAAAGGGCAAGTACGGCCTCAAGGCGCTCGTCCATCTCGCGCAATTGCCGGCCGGGCAGCTTGCCTTCGTCAACGACATCGCCACCGGCAACAACATCCCGAAGAAATTTCTCGACGCCATCCTGGGCGAGTTGCGCAATGCCGGCTTCGTCCAGAGCCGCAAGGGCAAGGATGGCGGCTATCGCCTGGCGCGCCCCGCCGACGAGATCAAGGTCGGCCATGTCGTGCGCGTCCTCGACGGTCCGCTGGCGCCGATCCCCTGCGCCAGCCGCACCCAGTACCAGCGCTGTGAAGATTGCAACGAGGCGACATGCCAAGTCCGACATCTGATGCTCGAGGTCCGGCAGGCGATCGCCGAGGTGCTCGATCAGCGCAGCCTCGCGGAAATGCGCGACATCGTCCTCGACGACCTATCGGTCGCGAAGCGCATCGACGACCTGCCGGTTGCGAGGGACATCGGCGATCTGCCGGTCGCGGTGAAGGTCCAGGCCTGACACTGGCGCTGCGCAGAGCGAAGGCATGCCTATGACCGGGCGCGCCAACTCCATCATCATTGTCGGCGGCGGCGCCAGCGGCGTCGTGCTGGCCGCGCATCTCCTGAAGTCTCCCAATCCCGACCTGCGCGTCACGCTGATCGAAAGGCGCCCGCATTTCGGCCAGGGCATCGCCTATTCGACGCTGCTGTCGGCGCATGTCTTGAATGTCAGCGCCGCCGGCATGAGCGCCTATGCCGACGATCCTGGCAATTTCTGGCGCTGGCTGCAGGAGCGCGGCCTGGCAACGGCCGAGCAGGCGCCCTTCTATGCGCCGCGCAGCATCTATGCCCGTTACCTCGGCGAATTGCTCGACGAGCTGCAGGCGCGCGAAAAGCAGACCGGGCGGCTTCGGCTGATCCGCGAGGAAAGCCTCTCGATCACGCCCACCGCATCCGGTGTCGAAGTGGCGCTGGCCAACGGCACCAGCGTCGTTGCGCATCTCGCCGTGCTGGCCACCGGCCACGACGAGGAGCCGGCGCAAGGCCATGCCGTCAGGATGGGGTCGGAAGCCGACACAGCACTTCCCCCCGACGCCGGCGTCATGGTGCTGGGCACCGGCCTCAGCATGGTCGATGCCTTCCTGGCGCTCGAGCAGCGCGGCCATCGCGGCGACATCATAGCTGTGTCGCGGCGCGGCCTGCTGCCCTCGCCGCATCGTAAGGGCAATCCGATCAAGCTCGACGTCGCCGACATTCCGCTCGGCACGCAGCTCTCCTATTTCGTCGGCTGGTTCCGCGACCTGATCAAGGAAAACCAGAAGGCCGGCATCGACTGGCGCGACGTCGTCGACGGCCTGCGGCCGTTCAACCAGAAGATCTGGCAGAACTGGCCGGCTTCCGCCAAGCGCCGCTTCGTCGAGCACACCAAGGCCTGGTGGGACATCCACCGCCATCGCATGGCGCCCGAGGTCTACGCCCGCGTCACCGAAGCCGTGCGGTCCGGCCGCATCCGCCTGGTCGCCGGCCGCGTCGTCGACATCGCGCGCAACGGCGAATTCACCGTCCAGGTCCAGTCGCGCCACACGCAGCGCCTCGAGACCTTCGAGGTCGCCCGCATCTATGATTGCTCTGGTATCGTCAGGGACATCTCGACCTCGTCGAACAGCGTCGTGCGCTCGCTGGTCGACCGCGGCCTGGCACGGCCGGATCCGCTGCGCATCGGCCTCGATGTATCGGCCAAATGCGAGATCATCGCCGGCGACGGAACCGTCTCGGCCAAGATCCTCGCCGTCGGCCCGCTGACGCGCGGCACCTTCTTCGAGATCGACGCCATTCCAGATATTCGCGTGCAGTGTGCGAGGCTGAGCAAGCAGTTGTTGGGTTGAAGCAGAACCTTTGATGCCGGCGGGACAGCACCCCCCTCTGTCCTGCCGGACATCTCCCCCGCAAGGGGGGAGATTGGCAGCTTCACTTTTGGCACGTTCTCTTCAGCGTTGGAGATTGGCGAAACCGGCGGCGACATCCGATCTCCCCCCTTGCGGGGGAGATGGCCGGCAGGCCAGAGGGGGGTGTGACGGAGTGCTGCGGTAGCGTTTTGTTTGAGACCACAGCCACAACCCGGAATTTCATTCCGCATCTGGCCGGTTGATTGGCACGATCTATCTTCTTTCCGACTGCAAAGGGCTGGAAAAGAGGATACGCTGCCGCCCTGCCTCGAGGCGGTCGCTTGGTCATGGAGCATCGATATGAGCGAGCATGAGATCGCCGCAGCCGACGCATTGTCCCGCCTGCGCCCGCCCTACAAGTCGGTGCTCGACCTGATCGGCCAGACGCCGGTTGTCGAGCTGACCAAGTTCGACACCGGCAAATGCCGGCTGTTCATCAAGCTCGAAAGCCAGAACCCCGGCGGCTCGATCAAGGACCGCATCGCACTGTCGATGATCGCCGCGGCTGAAAAGCAGGGCAAGCTCAGGCGTGGCGGCACCATTGTCGAGGCGACCGCCGGCAATACCGGCCTCGGCCTCGCCCAGGTCGGCATCCCCAAGGGCTACCGCATCGTGTTGGTCGTGCCCGACAAGATGTCGCGCGAAAAGATCCAGCATCTGCGCGCGCTCGGCGCCGAGGTGCGCATGACACGCTCCGATGTCGGCAAGGGCCATGCCGAATATTACCAGGACATGGCCGAGAAGATCGCAGCGGAAACGCCCGGCGCCTTCTATGCCAACCAGTTCGCCAACCCGGCCAACCCGCTGGCGCATGAAACCACCACCGGCCCGGAGATTTTCTCGCAGCTCGACGGCGATGTCGACGCGGTGGTCGTCGGCGTCGGCTCCGGCGGCACGCTGACCGGGCTTGGCCGTTACTTCGCCAAGGTGTCGTCGAAGACCGAAATGGTGCTGGCCGATCCGGTCGGCTCGGTGCTGGCGCCGCTGATCAAGACCGGCAAGATGGAAGAGGCCGGCAGCTGGACTGTCGAAGGCATCGGCGAGGATTTCGTGCCGCCCAACGCCGATCTGTCGCTGGTCAAGAAGGCCTATTCCATCCCCGACAAGCAGAGCATGCTGGCGGTCCGCGACCTCTTGTCGAAGGAAGGTATCCTCGCCGGCTCGTCGTCGGGCACGCTGCTGTCGGCCGCTCTGCGCTATTGCCGCGAGCAGACGGTGCCCAAGCGCGTCGTCACGTTCGTCTGCGACAGCGGCAACAAATATCTGTCGAAGGTGTTCGACGATTTCTGGCTGGCCGAGCAGGGTTTGGCCGAGCACGAACAGCATGGCGACCTGCGCGACCTGGTGATGCGTTCGCACCGCACCGGCGACACCGTCTATGTCGGCCCGGACGAAAGCCTGCTCAACGCCTATGGCCGCATGCGCCGTTCCGATGTCTCGCAGCTGCCGGTGCTCGACAATGGCAAGCTCGTCGGCATCGTCGACGAAAGCGACATCCTGGCCAAGGTCGACGGCCCCTATGACGGCCGCTGGGAGCGCTTCAACGGCCCGGTGCGCACGGCCATGACCTCCAATCTGCACACGCTGCAGGCCAGCCAGACGCTGGATGCGCTGCTGCCGGTCTTCGACCGCAACGAGGTCGCCATCATCTTCGACGGCGAAGAGTTCGTCGGCCTGATAACCCGCATAGACCTGATCAACCATTTGAGGCGCGCACGATGACCAGCAATACTCCGCCAGCCGGCCCATCTTCAGCCGGCAAGAACCGTCTGGCTTTCTCGACGCGCACCATCCATGGCGGCCAGAGCCACGACCCGCTGACCGGCGCGGTGATGGTGCCGATCTACGCCACCTCGACCTTTGCCCAGCAGTCTCCCGGCGTGCACAAGGGCTTTGAATATGCCCGCAGCCAGAACCCGACGCGCTTTGCCTTCGAGCGCGCCGTGGCTGATCTCGAAAGCGGCTCGGCCGCCTTTGCCTTCGCGTCCGGCCTGGCGGCGATCGCCACCGTGCTGGAACTGCTCGATTCCGGCGCCCACATCGTCGCCACCGACGACATTTATGGCGGCTCGTTCCGGCTGATGGAGCGGGTGCGCAAACGCTCGGCCAACCTGCAGGTCTCGTTCGTCGACTTCACCGACCTCGCTGCCGTCGAGGCGGCGATCCGGCCCGAGACGAAAATGCTGTGGGTCGAGACGCCAACCAACCCGCTGCTGCGCATCGTCGACCTCGAAGGCGTTGCGGCACTCGCCAAGCACAAGGGGTTGCTCACGGTCGCCGACAACACGTTTTGCAGTCCCTATATTCAGCGGCCGCTGGAGCTCGGCATCGATATCGTGGTGCATTCGACGACGAAATATCTCAACGGCCATTCCGATATGGTCGGCGGCGTCGCCGTGGTCGGCGACAACAAGGAGCTCGCCACCCAGCTGAAATTCCTGCAGAACGCCATCGGCGCCATTTCGGGTCCGTTCGACAGCTTTCTGGCGCTGCGCGGGCTGAAGACGCTGGCGCTCAGGATGGAGCGCCATTCCGCCAACGGCCTCAAGATCGCGCAGTGGCTGGAAGCGCGTCGCGATGTGCGCCGCGTCATCTATCCCGGCCTCGCCAGCCACCCGCAGCACGCCGTCGCCGTCCAGCAGATGCACGCCTTCGGCGGCATGATCACAGCCGTGCTCGACCGCGACGTTGCCGGCACCAAACGCTTCCTGGAACGCACGCAACTGTTCACGCTGGCCGAAAGCCTCGGCGGGGTGGAAAGCCTGATCGAGCACCCGGCGCTGATGACGCATGGGTCCATACCGGCCGAGAAACGGGCCGAGATCGGGATTTCGGATTCGCTGGTAAGGTTGTCGGCGGGGATCGAGGATGGCGACGATCTGATCGCCGATCTGGATCAGGCGCTGGGTTAGCGGACTGATATCGCGGAAGATGCGGCGCAGGGCAAACTGGGGTCTGTCGCGATCCTTCACACCCCCTCTGTCCTGCCGGACATCTCCCCCGCAAGGGGGGAGATCAGATGTCACTTCCGCTTTCGCCAATCTCGAACGTTGCAAGACGAGCGGCGCCATCGAAGCTGCAATCTCCCTCCTTGCGGGGGAGATGGCCGGCAGGCCAGAGGGGGGTGCTGTCCCGCCGACGTCTGACCGATCTCTTCGCCGCCACAACGGTCAACGGCAAACCGCGCTTCGCGCATCGTTCAGCCAAGCCCCGTTGACCCCGAACCCCATCTGCCCGAAATGTAGCGCCCCATGGCTACACACGCCCCACCCAAACCCACCGACACCCCTCTCACCTTCGCGGTGCTGGTGTTCCCCGGCTTTCCGATGATGGCGTTCAGCTCGGTCATCGAGCCGCTGCGTGCGGCCAATGTCCTAGCGAAAAGAGAATGCTATCGCTGGATCATCGTCGGCGGCACGAAAGGCGCGGTCGAGGCGTCGAATGGCGTCGTTATCCAGCCGGGTTTTTACGCCGAGGATGCGCCGAAGGTCGATCGCATCGTCGTCTGTTCGGGCGGCGATGCCGATCATCTCGTCGCGGAGGACGCAGCACACTGGATCCGCAAGAGCCTGCGCAACGGCGCCCATATCGGTGCGGTGGCGGATGCCGCGTTCTTCCTGGCGCGCGCCGGCCTGCTCGACGGCCATGCCTGCACCTTGCACTGGACCAGCCAGGCCGCCTTCACCGAAGCTTTTCCCAACATCGAGCTGAGGCGCGACCTCTACGTCATCGACCGCAAGCGCTTCACCTCGGCCGGCGGCGTCGGCAGCCTCGACATGATGCTGGAGATCATCACCCGCGACTATGGCGCCGAGCTTGCGGCCGGCGTCGCCGAGTGGTTCGTGCACAGCCAGCTGCGTTCCAGCATCGACCGCAAGATGATGCCGCTGCGGCTGCGCACCGGCGTCCAGAACGAACTGGTTCTGTCGGCCATCGCCATCATGGAGGACGCGGTGGAAGAGCGGCTCGGCATGGCCGAGCTGACCGCGAAGCTCGGCGTCTCCTCCGACAAGCTCGAGCGCTCCTTTCGCTCCGAACTCGCCATCTCGCCCAATGGCTATTACCGCCGGCTCAGGTTGAAGCGCGCCGCCGACCTGCTGGCACATTCGACGCTCGCCGTGCGCGACGTGGCGCTGGCCTGCGGCTTCGCCTCGATGTCGAGCTTTGCCCGGGCGTTTCGCGAGGAGCATGGGCACCCGCCGAAGCTGGCGCGAAGGCATTAGGGTATCAAAGGAATGGCGGGACAGCACCCCCCTCTGGCCTGCCGGCCATCTCCCCCGCAGGGAGGGAGATTGACTGCACCTCAGCTTTCGCCAATCTCGAATGTTGCAAGAAGAGCGGCGGCATCGAAACTGCCAATCTCCCCCCTTGCGGGGGAGATGTCCGGCAGGACAGAGGGGGGTGCTGTCCCATCGGCATCTCTCATTGGCACCAGCGGCATCCCGCACAACACCTGCGGTATTCCGCACAATCCATCCGCCCCACCTGCGCCATGCTCAACCCTCACAACCCATCCAAGGCCGTACCCCCATGAGCATCGTCGTATTCGACCCCGACAGCACCGAGGACGTGGACTTCAAGGACCGCATGCGCCACCCGGCCGCGGCCGATCCGGCCGGCGGCATGTGGCTGTCGGACACCGAGCCGTCCTTCATCGATGCCGATGCCCTGCGCAAGGGCCGGCTGGCCAAGCTGCGCGGCTGGATGCGCGAGGCCGGCTATGGCGGCGTCGTGTTGTTCGACCCGTACAACCAGCGCTACGCCACCGGCTCGCGCAACATGTTCGGCTATTTCCTGCGCAACTCGACCCGCTATTTCTTCATCCCGACCGACGGGCCTATCGTGCTGTTCGAATATCCGCAGAGCTATCATGTCTCCATGGTGCTCGACACGATCGACGAGGCGCGTCCGTCCAAGCTCGTCTGGTCGTCGGTCTCCGGCCGCGACGACGAAACCGCCGGCCCCTTCGCCGACGAGATCGCCGAATTGCTCAAGCAGCACGGCGGCGGCTCGATGAAGCTTGGCCTCGATCGCTGCAGCCATCTGCAGGCGCTGGCGCTCGAAAAGCGCGGCTGCGATGTCCGCGATTGCCAGGGCGAGATTTTAGCGGTGCGCGCCGTCAAGACGCCCGAGGAAGTCAAATGCCTGCAGGTGTCGATGGCCGGCGCCGAGGCCGCCGTCTATGCGGTGCGCGAGGCGATCAAGCCCGGTGTCTCCGAAAACGACCTGTTCGCCATCATGTATGGCGAGGTCATCCGCCAGGGCGGCGAGTTCATCGAGACGCGGCTGCTCACCTCCGGCCAGCGCACCAATCCGTGGTTCAACGAGGCCAGCGGCCGCAAGATCCGGCCGGGCGAACTGCTGGCGCTCGATACCGACACGATCGGCTGCTACGGCTACTATTCCGATTTTTCGCGCACCTTCCGTTGCGGGCCGGGCAAGCCGACCCCCTACCAGAAGTCGCTCTACCGCATGGCGCACGACCAGGTTCAGCACAACATCTCGATCGTCAAACCCGGCATGGCGTTCCGCGAGATTGCCGAAAAGGCCTGGAAAATCCCCGACCGCTTCGTCGACCAGCGCTACACCTCGGTCATGCACGGCGTCGGCATGCATGGCGAAACGCCCTTCATCGCGCATTCCATGGACTACGAGACCTATGGCCGCGACGGCCATATCGTGCCAGGCATGGTGGTGAGCGTCGAAAGCTATATCGGCGAGAAAGGCGGCCGCGAGGGCGTCAAGCTGGAGGACGAGATCCTGATCACCGACACCGGCACGGAGCTTCTGTCGCGCTTTCCCTATGAGGATGAGTTTCTGGAGACGCAGGTTTGATACGCGCAACTAACGCTCACAACAAGCGCCTCATTCCGTCGCACCCCCCTCTGTCCTGCCGGACATCTCCCCCGCAAGGGGGGAGATTGGCAGCGTCGCCTGCAGCGCTTTTTCCTGCAACTCTGACGATTGGCGAGGGCATTCGCGACGGCCGATCTCCCCCCTTGCGGGGGAGATGCCCGGCAGGGCAGAGGGGGGTGCTGTCCCACCGGCACAGGCAAGAGTCTTGGACTGCTCCGCCCGTGGATAATGAAGCCGCATGAAAACCCCCATCTCCATCAAACCCGGCACAATGGCCGCGATCTTCATCGACCTGCAGGAAGAGCACCGGCAGGACCCCCGCTATCTCGTCGACGGCTACGCCACGATCCTCGCCAACGTCCAGCGCCTGCAGGCGGCGGCGCGGCAGAACCATGTGCCGCTCTACCACTGGGCCTACATCGTCGATCTCGACAGCCAGGACCGGCCGTTTCATCCGCTCGGTGAGGACGGCAAGTCGGCCTTTTCCGACAAGAGCGATCCGCTGACCGAGATCTGCCGTGAGGTGGCGCCGGCCAAGGGCGAGGCGCTGCTGATCAAGGCCGAGGCCAGCGCCTTCCGCACCGGGCCGGCGGCGCGTGACATCAAGTCTTCGGGCATCGAATGGCTGGTTGTGGCAGGTGTCTGGACCGAGGCCTGCATCGACGCGTCGGTCAAGGATGCGGTGGCCAGAGGATTTCGCGTGCTGCTGGTCAAGGATGCCTGCGGCAGCGGCAGCGCGGCCATGCACCAGACCGGCATCCTCAACCTCGCCAACCGGCTCTATGGTGGCGCCGTCACCGACACCGACGGCGCCTGCCGGCTGCTGGCCGGCGAGACCGTCACCGCCTGGCAGGTCGAAGGCTCGGTGCCGCTGCGTTTCAGTTTTGAGAATGCGGCCGCGCTCTACGCCGATCTATGACTGTCGAAAGCATGACTCGGGGCAAATACGAAACCCGGCTCGCCCCCGAACTCTGGGCCTATATCGACGCGGTCAACACCTGGTATCCGCCTGAGATCATCGGCCTGCCGATCGACAGGCAGCGCGAAGTCTATGACCGGATGAGCCGGGCCTTCCACCAGGGCCGCCCGCCCGGCGTCAAGGCCAGCGATGGCCTGATCGCCGCCGCCGGCCGCGACATCCCCATCCGCCGTTACCGGTTTGCCGGCAAGGCCGCCCAGGCGATGGTGATCTACTACCACGGCGGCGGCTTCATCCTCGGCGGGCTGGAAAGCCATGACGACATCTGCGCCGAGCTCTGCGCCGGCACCGGCTTCGACGTGCTGTCGGTCGACTACCGGCTGGCGCCGGAGCATCTTCATCCCGCCGCCTTCGACGATGCGGTGGCCGCCTTCGAATGGGCGGCAGTGTCATCAGATCTGCCGCTGGTGCTGTGCGGCGAAAGCGCGGGCGGCAACCTCGCCGCCGCGGTGGCGCAGGCGACGCGCCGCCATATCAGAGCTGCGGTCGGCCAGGTGCTGATCTACCCCGAGCTCGGCGGCGACGAGCGCGCCGGCTCCTATATCGAGCACGCCGAGGCGCCGCTGCTGTCGGTGGCCGACATCGCCTTCTACCGCGACGTCCGTTCGGCCAGGCGGCAATCACCTGACGATCCGACCTTCTCGCCGCTGCGCGACACCGATTTCTCCGGCCTGCCGCCGACGGTGATCGTCACGGCGCAATGCGACCCGCTGTCGTCGGATGGCGAGGCTTATCGCGACCGTATTGCGGCCGCCGGCGGCAAGGCGTGGTGGCACGAGGAGCCGAGGCTGGTGCACAGCTTCCTGCGCGCCCGGACAACGGTGCCGGCGGCGGCGGAGGCGTTTGCGCGGATTGTTGCGGCGGTTGGTGCGTTGGGTAAGGGCGAGTGGCCGTATTGAGTGGCTGAGGAAGGAAGGCGCCGGCGGTGGGGCGCCAATCTCCCCCCTTGCGGGGGAGATGTCTGGCAGGACAGAGGGGGGTGCTGTCCCGCTGACCTTTCAGCTAATCAGCTAAGTCCAGCCGCGCTCTCAGACCGATTTTAAATGATCTGGGGATCGAAGGTTGGCGATCCTTCACACCCCCCTCTGTCCTGCCGGACATCTCCCCCGCAAGGGGGGAGATTGGCTGTCACGTCACCCTTCGCCAATTTTCGAAGGGGGAGGCCCTCGCTTGGCACCCTGCGGAACCCCGCACAATCACTGCGGATTCCCGAACACTTCCCGGCGTCACCTCGCTCTATCATTCCCCTCAGGCAATGGCGTCCCGGCGGTCGCGTCCGCCCCCGCGTCTGTCGATCGGCCGGGGCGATTTTTCTGTGCATGCCGTTGTCCCAAAACCGCTGGGCACTTTTGGGCGGCATGCATCAACAACAGGGGAACGACGATGAAATTCATGCTGACCGATCGCAAACTGCACCCGCAAGCCAAGCCCGTCGCCGACGATTTCAGGACCGGCGGCATCAACCGCCGCGAATACCTGGCCCTGATGGCCGGCCTCGGCGTCAGCGCCGCCGGGGCGCTGGCATTAGGCGGGCTCGCCCCCACGCCTGCCCGCGCGGCGGAGCCCAGGAAGGGCGGCGTCCTGCGCGTTGCCATGAACGTCAAGGGTTTCAAGGACCCGCGCACCTTCGACGGCGTGGAGATGTCGAATGTCGCCCGCCACTGCAACGAATATCTGGTGCGCTGGAACACCGACTTCTCCTTCGAGCCCTGGCTGCTCGAAAGCTGGGAGGCGAGCGACGACGCCAGGACGCTCACACTGCATGTGCGAAAGGGCATATCCTGGTCGAATGGCGATGCCTTCAACGCCGACGATGTCATCCACAACCTCACCCGCTGGTGCGATGCCTCGGTGCCCGGCAACTCGGTCGCCGCGCGCATGGGCGCGCTGGTCAATGCCGACACCAAGAAGGTCGTCGATGGCGGCATCGCCAAGGTCGACGACTTCACCATCAAGCTCAATTTGCCCAAACCCGACATTTCGCTGATCGCCGGCATGGCCGACTATCCCGCACTGATCATGCACCGCTCCTATGAGGGCGACGGCGACCCGCTGAAGGCGCTGGCCATCACCACCGGCCCCTGCGAGCTGGTCAGCTGGGATGCCGAGCCCGGTGCCGAGGTGAAGCGCAGGGATAAGCCTTGGTGGAAGGGCGAATTCCATCTCGACGGCATCAAATGGGTCGACTACGGCTCCGACCCCAACGCCATGCTGTCGGCGTTCGAATCCGGCGAGATCGACACCGACCACGAGACCGCCTCCGATGCCGTCTCGCAGACCGAGCAGATGGGGCTGATGAATTCCGAGATCGCCACCGGCTCGACCATCGTCGCCCGCTTCAATGTCGGCAACGCGCCCTATGACGACGTCAAGGTGCGCCGCGCAGCCCAGCTCGCCGTCGACAATTCCGCCGTGCTGGCGCTCGGCCTCGGCGGCCGCGGCAAGCCCGCCGACAACCACCATGTCGGCCCCATGCACCCCGAATATGCCGATATCGGCCCGGCCAAGCGCGACCTCGACCAGTCGAAGAAGCTGCTCGCGGAAGCCGGCAAGGCCGATCACGAGTTCGAGCTCATCTCCGTCGATGTCGAATGGCAAAAGACCACCGGCGACGCCATCGGCGCGCAGATGCGCGAGGCCGGCCTGAAGATCAAGCGCACCGTGCTGCCCGCCGCCACCTTCTGGAACGACTGGAGCAAATACCCCTTCTCCTGCACCGAATGGCTCGGCCGCCCGCTCGGCGTCCAGGTGCTGGCGCTGGCGTATAAATCGGGCGCCGCCTGGAACGAAAGCGCCTACGCCAGCAAGGAGTTCGACGAGCTGCTCGACAAGGCGCTGGCGACCCCGGACGCCAGGGCGCGCAAGGAGATCATGGCCAAGATCGAGGAGAATCTGCGCGACTCCGGCATCATCATCCAACCCTACTGGCGCTCGGTCTACCGGACGTACCGCAAAGGCGTCGAAGGTTGCGAACAGCACCAGGCGCTCGAGCAGCATTTTGAGAAGGTTTGGATTGAGAGTTGAGGCTTTCCATCCTTGGGTTCCTCGCCCCCACGGGAGTGGGGGAGAGGTGGGCCGGCGAAGCCGGGACGGAGCGGGGGACGCCCTTCGCGAAACCAAAACCGTATCAAGAATGAGAGCTGGCTGACACGACAGCAACCCTTGAGAAACTACCTCCCAACGCCGCGCTGGCCCCTCTCCGTCCCGGCTTCGCCGGGCCACCTCTCCCCACTTCGTGGGGCGAGGAACCAAGCCGCGCCATCCCCGGCGCCTCCATTGCAAGGTTGGCGACTAGCGAAATCATCGACCACCGCGTCCTTCGCCCCGTTTACGGGGAGAAGATGGCGGCAGATGAGGGGCGGCGCCAACGTTGGCCGAATTGCACCTGGGAAATGGCCGGCGCGAATGCCGGTGAGGCAGTTGCCTGAGCCCGCGCCGGCCACTGGCGAACCTGGGTCCGCCGCCCGGATTTTTTACCGTTCCGGTGATGCTCGATCAACTAGGCCGGACGTTTGGTACGGAAGCAGACAAAGGCTCACCGCGCCGCCCTCAGAAGCGTGCAGATCCAGCCGATAAAAGTCAGCACCAGAAACGGGTAGCCGGCGGCGGGCAGGGGCGCGGAGGTCGGCAGCAAGGGCGCGCCCCACAGGGTCATGCCGGCCGAGACGACAAACAGCACGGCGGCCACGAGGGAGCCGCATCCACAGGGCAAAAGTTTTCGGCGCGCTGACCATGACAAGTGCCGCCGCCCACAGCGAAATGCCGCCGACATAGGAGGGCACGCTGGTCTCCAGCCCCGCCGCATTGCCGGCCAGTAGCAGGCTCTCGCCGGCGAGGAAGGTCAGGAAGCCGGCCACCACGCCATCATTGCCCAGCCGCTGATATTTTATCATCAGTAGCGCGGTCGCCACCACCGGCGCTGCGCCATCGATCGTCCACAGCGTTTCGCGCAGTGGAGCGCTGGCGACGAAAGGCCGGCGAGGCCCAAGGCGCCGCCAATGGCGAGGCCGAGAGAAGCGGCGGTGTCTGAAGTGGTGCGCATGTGATGTCTCCCCAAGCCGTCGGGAGGATACGTCATGGCGGGGCGCTCTCAAAGGGGGCGCGCGGAAAGCGGGGAGGTGTCGAGGGGGAGCCCATGTCGTTAGACAGATCAATCGATGGGATTGGATCGGAGCGATGCCCGGAATAGGGGCAGGTTAGGTCCCTCTCGGTTCTGAACTCTTGGACTCTTAAGGAATTCTTCAATCGCTGGCCTATACTGCTCAACAAAAATGCTGCGGGTTCTACCTAGCCTCCGATGTATCTCGCCATTTATCTCCGGCCACCCCGCCAGATATTTCGCAAAAAATAACAGTAACGAGCCTCTGCTTGCGGGAAACTGTGCGGAATACAAATGGCGCACAAGCTTTGCAGCCGCAATTTCCATCAAACGATCATCGCCGTCGTCTCTAATAAGGGTATCTCTAATCCTATCAAGGGCAAGGTTCGCAAACTTCGCTTTATCGCGTTCATACTGCAAGAGGGCTGAAATACCAACGTTTCTATTTTCAAGTATGCCAGCAATAAGAATCGCAATGCGTTCTTCCTGGCGCCGCGCGGATCGAACCTCAATAAGTAAATCTTTAACCGCGCTATCTTGTACATTGTCATACTTCTCGTATGTTGGGTTAGGCGTAGCGATCATGTCTGGGATGATCGCAAATTCGGAAATTATCGCATCCTTTAAGATCTCTTCATTCATCAAAGCTCGGTCACCGTCGTCCAGAGCATCTAGGTGAAGTAGTAATTCACCTCCCACGCCTATGGATGCGCCCAATCTCGCGCGAGCGCCTAGAACACGTTTTGCAACATCTGCGTTTGGGGCCAATGCGAGTAGATTTGCCCAAACTGCCGACCTAAGAGCGGCTCCCTCGTAAAATGCCCTAGCAGACGGCAACCCTGCTGAGTTGACGAGCTCTTCACGCATTGAGAGACGAGCAAGTTTCTTTTCTTGGGCGTTACCGATCAGTTCCGCAACCTGCAAGGCAATTGAATTTCTCTTCGGAAAGCGAGATATGAAGCCCCGTAGGATGGGCGCTAGACTTGCAGTCGTGCCCAGATGGCAAAAGCCGTCTTCCGTAACAAATGCGAGAACGTGCTCATCTCCAATTTTAACGGTAAAATTACTTTGCTGCAGGACAATCTTCTCGGATGTCCTTTCAAATTCGAAAAACCCAGAGACCAATCCAGTATACTCATCTATATACTGGACAACTTCTGTATGTGGCCTTGCAGGCGTCTTCAGTATTGGAAGAGCAAAGCCGACCAAATCATCCAGAAATGGCAAACACCCGACGACGAAGAAGGTCTGAGTGCTGTTCACAAGTCCCCCCAAGCTAAGTACAAGTCTCTAACCGCAGCTTCGAGGTGGGCCTGATAGTAGTCAGGATGGCGACCAGGTACGAACGTATAAGGGCTGACCACGACACCGCTTTGGACAAGTCTTTCAAGCCATGGCGCCCCCTTTTCGCCATCCCAGAGCGTGTGTGGGACAACTACGGCGGATAGATTGCCTTCGATAGAGATTGGTTCGCCAAGAATTACCTCGATTGAGCAAATTCTGTCGTCTGGTTCATTGCGCCCGGGCGATGTTAAGAGATCTAAGTAGGCCTGTGCGTGAAACTCCCATGCTTCTGCTGCTCGCCCGGAATCGATCTTTGACGTGTCACCTTCGAAATATTCCCTGCGGGTGCCAAACAAGGCTGAAATGATCCGGTTGGGTCTTGTGGTGTCGCCTTCCAAGCTAAAGTCCTCGACAGTCATCTCATCCATAAGGATTCGACTGTATAACCGCTTGTCGAATGCTCCGGTGTCGAACGCAAAGATTGCTTTGGCCTTTTGAATAAGCGATGCGTCGAAAATAAAACAGAAAGGGCAGGCTGCTTCGACGCGAATCGATCCATCTCCGGCAACCCGATAAGCGGGCCGC
This sequence comes from Mesorhizobium sp. M0227, assembly GCF_040321855.1. Taxonomy (NCBI): domain Bacteria; kingdom Pseudomonadati; phylum Pseudomonadota; class Alphaproteobacteria; order Hyphomicrobiales; family Phyllobacteriaceae; genus Mesorhizobium; species Mesorhizobium sp. M0227. The sequence continues at coordinate 70,597 of NZ_JAMYSJ010000002.1, forward strand.
CCATAGAAAAGATATGCGAGGGGCTCGCCAAAGACTTTGCAATCGCTTACCGAGACGGTATTTGAGCGGATGATATCCTCTGCGACAATGCCTTTCGTAATATGAGTTAAGGGCATGAGCCCCCACTTGGGATCGGGGTGCTTATCCACCCAACTCCTAAATCCGGGTCGGCCGCCAACCAACTTTGGCATCATTCCGCCCAACAAGACGGAAGAAACGGAATCCCGTATTTGCGCATGAAAAGTTATTTCCCCAGAAATGAGGCAACGATACAATCGGGGGTAGAGAATGCAAGGGTGACTGGGGTGTTGTGCCTAATCCCCACCGTGCAGCATCAGCGCCGCGCTGGCGGGGGGCCCGCTGCCTCCGGCAGCTCCCCCGCTTTCGAAGCCTGTCATCGATCCACCGGATCGATGACTTGGCGCGCTTTGCGCGCCAACCGGCTTCTCAATCCCCCATCTTCAGCGCCTGAATAAACGCCTCCTGCGGGATATCCACCTTGCCAAACTGGCGCATCCGCTTCTTGCCTTCTTTCTGCTTGTCCAGCAGCTTGCGCTTGCGCGAGACGTCGCCGCCGTAGCATTTGGCGGTGACGTCCTTGCGCAGCGCCGAGATGGTTTCCCGGGCGATGACCTTGCCGCCGATGGCGGCCTGGATCGGGATCTTGAACAGATGGTTCGGGATCAGCTCCTTCAGCTTCTCGCACATCTGACGGCCGCGCTTTTCCGCCGCCGTGCGGTGCACCAGCATGGAAAGCGCGTCGACCGGCTCCTCATTGACCAGGATCGACATCTTGACGAGGTCGCCCTCCTTATAGTCAGTGAGGTGATAGTCGAACGAGGCGTAGCCCTTGGAGATCGACTTCAGCCGGTCGTAGAAATCGAAGACGACCTCATTGAGCGGCAGATCGTAGATCAGCATGGCGCGCTTGCCGACATAAGACAGGTCGGCCTGGATGCCGCGCCGGTCCTGGCAGAGTTTCAGGATGCCGCCGAGATAGTCGTCGGGCGTCAAAATGGTGGCGCGGATCCACGGCTCCTCGATGGCGGAGATTTTCACCACGTCGGGCATGTCGGCCGGGTTGTGCAGTTCCTTTATCGAACCGTCGGTCAGAGCCAGCCGGTAGACGACTGAGGGCGCCGTGGCGATGAGGTCGAGGTTGAACTCGCGCTCCAGCCGCTCCTGGATGATTTCCAGATGCAGCAGGCCAAGGAAACCGCAGCGATAGCCGAAGCCGAGCGCCGCACTGGTTTCCATTTCAAAGGAGAAGGAGGCGTCGTTGAGGCGCAGCTTGCCAACCGCGGCGCGCAGGTCCTCGAAATCGGCGGCGTCGACCGGGAACAGGCCGCAGAACACCACCGGCTGCGCTGGCTTGAAGCCGGGCAGCGCCTTGGCGGTGGTGCGCTTGTCCTCGGTGATGGTGTCGCCGACGCGGGTGTCGGCCACTTCCTTGATCGAGCCGGTGAAGAAGCCGAATTCGCCGGGGCCGAGCTCGTCGACATTGATGCGGGCCGGGGTGAACACGCCGGTGCGCTCGACCAGGTGCTTGGCGCCGGTGCCCATCATGCGGATGGTCTGGCCCTTTTTCAAAACGCCGTCGATGACGCGCACCAGAACGATGACGCCGAGATAGGCGTCGTACCAGCTGTCGACCAGCATCGCCTTCAGCGGCGCGGTCGCATCGCCTTCGCGCGGCGGCGGCAATTGGTGGACGATGGCCTCCAGCACGTCGGGAATGCCAAGCCCGGTCTTGGCCGAGATCAGCACGGCGTTGGAGGCGTCGATGCCGATCACCTCCTCGACCTGCTCGCGGATGCGCTCGGGCTCGGCGGCCGGCAGGTCGACCTTGTTCAGCACCACGACGATCTCGTGGTTGTTGTCGATCGCCTGGTAGACATTGGCCAGCGTCTGCGCCTCGACGCCCTGCGAGGCGTCGACCACCAGCAGCGACCCCTCGCAGGCGGCCAGCGACCGCGACACTTCATAGGCGAAGTCGACGTGTCCGGGCGTGTCGATCAAATTGAGGATATAGTCCTCGCCATTGTTGGCGCGGTATTTCAGCCGCACCGTCTGAGCCTTGATGGTGATGCCGCGCTCGCGCTCGATGTCCATCGAGTCCAGCACCTGCTCCTTCATGTCGCGCAGCTCCAGCCCGCCGGTCAGCTGGATCAGCCTGTCGGCAAGCGTGGATTTGCCATGGTCGATATGGGCGACGATGGAGAAATTGCGGATGTGGTCGAGGGGCGTGCTCATGGCGCGCGTTTAGCAGGGGTGGCTTGCCCGAGCAAGCGGCAGGCTGCCGCCGTACATGTGGCGCGGCCCGTTGCCTTGCAAGCCGTACAGGCGCTGCCGGGAAGGCAGAGCAGGCCGCTGCCGGGGCAAGCGGTGCGGGCGCTTGTCGCCTTTCCCCCCGGTTTCCTCGAAAAATCGATAAATTTTAACCATGCGCGTTAGAGCATAATTTGTGATCGGCATGTTAGCCGGGGGAAATATCTGATGTAAGGACGAAGGCATGCGGGGGCTTGCAGGCAGTTTTATCGAGTCGCGGAGCGGCTCGTTCGCACCGATACTTGTTCTCGCCATGATTCCGCTGATCACCGCGATCGGCTTTTCCGTCGACTACACCTCCGCGGTCCAGACCAGGTCGACCGAGCAGGCGGCACTCGACGCCGCGATCCTGTCGATCACCACGATGGAAACAGCCTCGACGAAGCCGCAGCGCCAGGTGGTGCTCCAGGATACCTACAGAGAAAACGGCGGACAGGGCACCGCGACGCTGAACAGCTTCGACGTCAGCGCCAACGGCACCGCCACAGCGCGGGCCTCGGCAAGCTACGCCATGCCGACCGTGTTCATGCAGATCGCCAGGATCCCGACGGTGGCGGTCGGTGTCTCGTCGGCGGTGAGCAAGACGCCCGCACTGGTGGAGGCCACATTCAACGTCGATCACGTTTCAGGCTACTGGAACAAGACCATGACCTTGTACGGCCTTCCCTACGGTTGGACCTCCACGACCACACCGACGGCCATGATGAAGGCCAACTATAACTACAAAGCGTATAGTTATTCCTATACGAGCGGGGGTAAGACCTACACGGCTACCGAGCCGAAAGGTTACGGCACGACAACTATTACCACGGGACCAACCAATACGCTGGTTCAGACCCAAGTGTGCACGACAGTAGGATCGGCAACCGATTTCACTGCCACTGCGGGAGTTTACAAAAGCACCGCGGTGGCAAAAAGCGGAAAGACGAGCGCCACCATCTATTTCAAGACGACGTGCGCGACCACGAATACCGCCGGAAACAGCAGTGGCGCAACAGTCAACGTGAGCACGGTGGACAAGCTCTATCTGCAGATGGATGTGCCGTCCGGACCGGTCAACCCGCTCAGGTCGAACAATACAGACACGTCGAACCGGCTCTACCTCGGCGCCGGGTACAGCACCGCGGCACAAAAGGCACTGGACCCTTCCAAATACCTCCCCGTCGAGGTTGCCAGCAACACGGACGTCGACATCTTCAAAGTGGTGCCTTGCAGCCAGACCAGCGACCAGGCATGGGAAGACGGCGGCAACAATCCTCCACTGCCAGACGTCACGAACGCCGACTTCTTCTACAGCGTGACCGGCAAGTGCGACTTCAACAAGCGGCCCTCCAACACGGTGCTGACGCAGTAGACGCTGCCCCAGGCTAAACGCCCTATGGGCTTGTGAGGCTTGGCGATCCTTCACACCCCCCTCTGTCCTGCCGGACATCTCCCCCGCAAGGGGGGAGATTGGCAGCTTCGTCGGCCGCGCTCCTGTTGCGAAGCTAGTGATAGGCGAAAGCCGTGATGAGGGTCGATCTCCCTCCTTGCGGGGGAGATGGCCGGCAGGCCAGAGGGGGGTGCTGTCCCTCCGGCTTTCCCTGCGATCTCCCGAACCTCATCACAAACCGGTGAACGCTGTAACGAAGCAGCAAGCAGCGGCGAAGTGGGGACATGAGCGGCGCTTCCAGGCGCCGCCGCCCACGGAGCAAGCCGATGTCCCGCAAGTTCGTCACAGTGTCCAGCCTCTCAGCGCTCGCGCTGGCGGCGTCGCTCGGTGCGGCGGCGGCCCAGCCGCTCACCGTGGTCGAGCTGTTCACCAGCCAGGGCTGCTCGTCCTGCCCGCCGGCCAACGCCAATCTGATCAAGGTCAAGGATCAGCCCGGCGTGCTGGCGCTGTCGTTCAACGTCACCTACTGGGACTATCTCGGCTGGAAGGACATTTTCGGAAAACAGGAATTCACCCGGCGCCAGGTCAATTACGAGCCGGCGCTCGGCCGTGACGGGCCGTTCACGCCGCAAGTGGTGGTCAACGGCCATGCCGATGTCGTCGGCGCCGCACCCGGCGAGATCGAAAAGCTGATCTCGGTGAGCGGCCGGACGGGCGGCCCGGCATTGTCGCTCGATGGCGGCAAGATCAGCATCGGCGCCGGCGCCGCACCTGGCGGCCACGCCGATGTCTGGCTGGTGCGCTATGCCAAGGGCGTCGTCGAGGTGCCGGTGGCGCGCGGCGAAAACACCGGCCGCACCTTGCCGCACGCCAATGTCGTGCATGCGCTCAAAAACCTCGGCAGCTGGACCGGCGCGGCCGCGACGTATCCGCTGCCCGCCGCATCCGGCGGCCTGAGCACCGCCGTGCTCGTGCAGTCGCCCGGTGGCGGACCGATCCTGGCTGCCGCGACCGACTAGATCGCGCTTCGGCAAGAGATTGCGCAACGCCGCATGGAGCGGCGCCGCATAGCACGGCCGCCAAGAGGGCGCGCCTTCACGACCAACCCAAGGAGATCATCATGACCATTTCCCGCCTGACGCTGCCGGCGCTCGCTCTCGCTTTGTGCTCGACGGCGCTGTTTTCCGGCGGCATCGCTCGTGCCGACGACGCGACCAACGCGATGAAGCCGGCTGCAAATGCGATGAAACCGGCCGCGGATGCGATGAAGCCTGCAACCGATGCGATGAAGCCGGCCGACCCGATGGCCACCAATTCCATGAAGCCGGGAACCGACGCCATGAAGCCGGCAACGGATGCGATGGCTCCGGCCAAGTAAAGGTGGTGCTGTTTCCGGCTTCGGTCCCGCGGGTCCGAAGCCGGATGCACGTGAAAGTGAGGCTTCGGCCGCAACTCGCCCGTCGCATGATCGTATCTTATCCAATAGACTCCACATGATGGACGTCACAGGAGCTCAAGCCATGACCGACATTCAAAAACCAGTCACCAGACAATCGTCGAACGTCTTCCGCAGCGCGCTCGCCGCCCTGGCACTTGCCGCAGCGGGCGCCGCCTTCTGGCTGACGCCGGCGGTTTCGGCCGAGGACGCGGTGAAGATCCCGCCGCCGGCAATCGACGAGAAGGCGGCCACCGGCACTGAAAAGGCAATCTTCGCCGGCGGCTGCTTCTGGGGCGTGCAGGGCGTCTTCCAGCACGTCAAGGGCGTCACTAAGGCCGTCTCCGGCTACACCGGCGGCGACAAGGACACCGCCGTCTACGAGACGGTCGGCTCAGGCCGCACCGGGCATGCCGAATCCGTCGAGATCACCTACGATCCATCGAAAATCACCTATGGCCAGCTGCTGCAGGTGTATTTTTCGGTCGCCCACAACCCGACCCAGCTGAATTTCCAGGGTCCGGACTCCGGCACGCAATACCGCTCGACGATCTTCGCCGAAAACGATGCACAGAAGAAGATCGCGCAAAGCTACATCGCCCAGCTCGACCAGGCCAAGGTGTTCCCGGAGCCGATCGTCACCACGCTGGAAACCGGCAAGACCTTCTATCCGGCCGAGAATTACCATCAGGATTTCCTGACGCTGAACCCGACCTATCCCTACATCGTCTACAACGACCTGCCCAAGGTGGCGAACTTGAAGGCACTGTTCCCGACGCTCTACAGCGAAAAGCCCGTGCTGGTGCTGTCGGCGAGCAATTGAGATAGCGCTGGTTGGCGTGTGGGAGGTGCGAAGGGCGGCGATGCCCTCCTTCCCTTCCATGCCGTGACATTGGTCGTAGAATGCGGCGGATCAGGATAGCTGCCCGGTAGATCGCCAGCTATCCTTACGCGATGACCGGCTACGTTTACATGACCGCGAGCCAAAAGCGTGGCACGATCTACATCGGCGTCACCAATGACCTCGGCCGCCGCATGCCGGAACACAAATCCGGCCAGGGCGCAGGGTTCACCAGCCGCTACGGTGCGCAGCGGCTGGTCTGGTATGAGGAATTTTTCGACATCACTGATGCCATCCAGCGCGAGAAATCACTGAAGCGCTGGCCGCGCCAATGGAAGATCGACCTGATCGAAAAAGCGAATCCGGAGTGGTTCGAGCTTTTTCGCGGGACGGGGTGGTAGGTGCACCGTTTCTTGCACCGTCGGAGCACTGCACCACCGTCACGGCATGGATCCTAGGGTCTGCGCTGCGTCGCTTCGCTCCTTGCTTCGCCCTAGGATGACGAAGGCACGGTAGCTGCTGCCACCTTCACCCCCACCTGACCCGCTCAATCATACGTCAGATCCGTCGCCTTGCCGCCGAACACCCGGTAGGCATAGAACGAATAGAAGATGATGACCGGCAGCACGACCACGGTGCCGGCCAGAATGATGGCCAGGCTCTCCGGCGCGGAAGCCGCCTGCCAGATGGTCAGGCGATCCGGCACCACGAACGGGTAGAACGACCAGGCGAGGCCGGCAAAGCCGAGCGCGAAGATGGCGGCCAGCGTCAGGAACGGCATCAGCGAATGGCGGTCGTCGGGCTTCGGCAGATGGAAGGTCTGCCGCCACAGCCACAGGAACAAAAGCGCCGACAGGATCGGCAGCGGCGACAGATAAAGCATTTCCGGCCAGACGAACCATTTGTCGAAGATGCGCGGGCTGGCGAAGGGCGTCGCCAGCGACACCGCCGCCATGCCGAGCGCGGTCAGCACCAGCGCGGTGCGCAGCCAGCGCACGGCCTTCCTCTGCAACTCGCCTTCAGTCTTGTAGATCACCCAGGCGGCGCCCATCGCCGCATAGGCCGCGGCAAGGCAGAACGCCACCAGCACGCCGAACGCCACGCCGCCGAGGCCGACATCGAGGCCCAGCACATAGACGCCCAGCATATAGCCCTGCGCCAGCGATGCGATGATGGAGCCGAGGAAGAAAATACGGTTCCAGCGGTGCTTGCGCTCGGTCGGCACCTTGGCGCGGAAATCGAAGGCGACGCCGCGCAGGATCAGCCCGAGCAAAAGCACGAAGACCGGAATGTAGAGCGCCGTCAGGATGACGCCATGCGCCAGCGGGAAGGCGACCAGCAGCAGGCCGACGGCCAGCACCAGCCAGGTTTCGTTGGCGTCCCAGAACGGGCCGATCGCGGCAATCATCGTATCCTGTTCGGCGTCTTCAGCGGCGGCGAACAGAATGCCGATGCCGAGATCGAAACCGTCGAGAATGACGTAGATCAGGATGGCGAGGCCCATCAGGCCGGCGAAGATCAAGGGGAGCGCGGTTGGCCAGTCGAAGCTCATTTTCTTCTCCTACTCGCCAGCCGCCGGCTGCGACATGGCGGCGTTCATGACGCCCGGCAGCGGCGATGAATCGCCGTCCTTCGCCGCCTTCAGCGCCAGGTGCACCAGCACGCCGAGATAGGCGATCAGCAACAGCACATAGAGAACGAGGTATATGGCGAGCGTCAGCGCGACATGGCTGCCGGCCACCGGGCCGACCGCGTCGGCAGTTTTCAGCACGCCGGTCACCAGCCAGGGCTGGCGGCCGATTTCGGTGGTGTACCAGCCGGCCAGCGTCGCCAGCCAGCCCGACATCGCCATCGGCACCATCAGCATGGCCAGCGGCTTGGGCAGGCTGTGCCGGCGCTTGAGGAAGAAGGCCGCCGACCATGAGACGAGCAGCATCAATATGCCCGTGCCGACCATGATGCGGAAACCCCAGAACACCGGAAAGACCGGCGGATGATTGCCGGGATAGTCGTTCAACCCCGGCACCACGCCGCTGGTCGAGTGCCGCAGCACCAGGCTGGCCCCATTGGGAATGGCGATCTCGAATTTGTTCTCCCTGGCTGCCTCGTCTGGCAGCGCGAAGAGCACCAGCGGCACGTTGGGGCCGGTGTTCCAGTTGGCCTCCATGGCGGCGATCTTCTGCGGCTGATGCTCCAGCGTGTTCAGCCCATGCTGGTCGCCGGCGAAGATCTGGATCGGGATCAGGGTCGCCGCCGTGAAGACGCCGGTGCGCAGCGCCTTCCACATCGATTCCGAGCGGTCGCCGGTGAGATAGCGCAGCGCCGACAGGCCAGCGATCAGGAACGACACCGTCAGCCCCGACGCCAGCAGCATGTGGGTCAGCCTGTAAGGCATTGACGGGTTGAAGATGATTGCCCACCAGTCGACCGCATGCGCCACGCCGTCGCGCATCTCGAAGCCGGCCGGCGTCTGCATCCAGGAATTGAGCGCGATGATCCAGAATGCCGAGACGGTGGTGCCGCCGGCGACCAGCACCGTCGCCAGCGTGTGGATGCGGTTGGAGACGCGGCGGAAGCCGAACAGCATGATGCCGAGGAAGGCCGCTTCGAGGAAGAAGGCGGTGAGGATTTCGTAGGCCAGCAGCGGCCCGGCGATGTTGCCGACCTTTTCCATGTAGCCCGGCCAGTTGGTGCCGAACTGGAAGCTCATGGTGACGCCCGAAACCACGCCCATGGCAAAGGACAGCGCGAAAACCTTCACCCAGGTGAAATAGGCGCGCATCCAAGCGGAATCGTTGGTCGCGTTGTAGCGCAGCTTGAAGAACAGCAGCACCCAACCCAGCGCAATGGTGATCGTCGGAAATAGAATATGGAATGAAATATTCGTGCCGAACTGGATACGCGAAAGTATGAGCGGGTCCATGATGGGCTCCGGCTGCTGCAAATACTCGCGAAGGATAGGCCCGAAGCGAGTTCAGGTCAAAGCGGCGTCCTGCCGCGAGGCTGAACGCCACAGGACAATTTTGCCGGTTGTGCCGCGCAACTCCGGGCCTGTGCGCCGCACCTGCAACGGCCGGCCGGGCACGATTGTCGAGAACTGTCAGCAGGGCATTGACTTGCGGTTGCAAGCACCGACATTCGTCCTATATCAGGGGACCTCTTTCAAGCAGCCGTTTTCATCCATGCCTTCCATCCTGTCCATTTCCGGGGTCTCCAAGACCTACGCAACCGGTTTCACCGCGCTCAAGGAAGTCAATCTCGACATTCAGCGCGGCGAGATCTTCGCGCTGCTTGGACCCAATGGCGCCGGCAAGACGACGCTGATCTCGATCGTCTGCGGCATCGTCAACCGTTCGTCGGGCACGGTCACCGTCGACGGCCACGACATCAACAAGGATTATCGCGCCGCGCGCGGTCTGATCGGGCTGGTGCCGCAGGAACTGACCATCGACGCCTTCGAGAGCGTCTGGGCGACGGCCAATTACAGCCGTGGCCTGTTCGGCAAGCCGGCCAACCCCGGCTTTGTCGAGAAGGTGCTGCGCGACCTGTCGCTGTGGGACAAGAAGGACGCCAAGGCGATCACCTTGTCGGGCGGCATGAAGCGCCGGCTGATGATCGCCAAGGCGCTGTCGCATGAGCCGCGCATCCTATTCCTCGACGAGCCGACCGCCGGCGTCGACGTCGAGCTGCGCCAGGACATGTGGGCGATGGTGCGCCGGCTGCGCGAGGACGGCGTCACCATCATCCTCACCACGCACTATATCGAGGAAGCCGAGGCGATGGCCGACCGCGTCGGCGTCATCAATCGCGGCGAGATCATCCTGGTCGAGAACAAGGCCGAACTGATGCGCAAGCTCGGCCGCAAGCGGCTGGTGCTGGAACTGCGCAATCCGCTGACGGCCATTCCCGAGGCGTTCTCGCGCTATGCGCTGGAATTGTCGCCGGATGGCGGGCAGCTGACCTACACCTATGACAACCAGGCCGAGCGGCCCGGCGTCGCCTCGTTGATGCGCGACCTCGAGGCCGGCGGCATCCAGTTCCGCGATATCGACACGCAAAACTCTTCGCTCGAGGAGATCTTCGTCAATCTGGTGAGGAGGGAGCCATGAACCTTCGCGCAGTATGGGCGATCTACCGGATGGAAATGGCGCGTGCTTTCCGCACCGTGCTGCAGAGCATCGTCTCGCCGGTCATCTCGACATCGCTGTATTTCGTCGTCTTCGGCTCGGCCATCGGCTCGCGCATCACCGAGATCGACGGCATCAGCTACGGCGCCTTCATCGTGCCGGGTCTGATCATGCTGTCGCTGTTGACGCAGTCGATCTCCAACGCCTCCTTTGCCATCTATTTCCCGAAATTCGTCGGCTCGATCTACGAGCTTCTGTCGGCGCCGGTCTCCTATCTGGAGATCGTCATCGCCTATGTCGGCGGCGCCGCGACCAAGTCGATCATCCTCGGCCTGATCATCCTGGCCACCGCCTCGCTGTTCGTACCGCTCACCATCCTGCATCCGTTCTGGATGCTCGCTTTCCTGGTGCTGACGGCGGTGACCTTCAGCCTGTTCGGCTTCATCATCGGCATCTGGGCGAAGAGTTTCGAGCAGCTGCAGCTGGTGCCGCTGTTGATCATCACGCCGCTGACCTTCCTCGGCGGCAGCTTCTATTCGATCAACATGCTGCCCGAGATCTGGCGCACGGTGACGCTGTTCAACCCGGTCGTCTATTTGATCAGCGGCTTCCGCTGGAGCTTCTACGGCAAGTCCGACGTTTCGGTCGGCGTCAGCCTCGGCATGACGGTCGTCTTCCTGCTGGTCTGCATAAGCATCGTCGCCTGGATATTCAGGACCGGTTATCGGCTGAGGAATTGAGCGGCGAGAGTACAGGTCTGTTGAGATTCAGGTCAGGCCGAGACGAAAATGGTGGATTCCGAGAACCGGAGCGGAGCGTACTTTTCGTACGTGAGCACCGGAAGCGCAGGAAGCCGCCATTTGCAGGCCGGCATCACCTGAATATCAGCAGACCTAGATCGCCTTGACCAGCCGCAGCAGCCCCAGCATCTCGACATACGTTCCCTTGCGGAAGGCGATATAGACCGGCTCTTCGACGCCGTGGAAGCGGCGCTTGAAGGCCGCCTGGCCCTGCAGGTTGAACCTGCGGCGGTTGACCCAGGGCGAAGAATAGGCGCGCTGGAAGGCATTGCGCCAGAAATCGCTTTCGGCAAATCCGCTCGGACCCACATCGACGAGCGGCGACAGGCCGAGCGTGACCACCGAGATGCCCTCTTCGCGAAAACGGTCGACGGCGAATTTGGTCAGGCCGACCTCGGCATGCGGTGAAGCGTCGAGATGCTTGCGCTTGAAGGCGGTGGTGTAGCCGATGACCTTGCCGTCGGCAAACAACGGGTCGAAGTCGAGCAAAGCGACCAGTTCGCCATCGGGACCGTGCAGGACGAAACGGCGCATGTCGGTGCCGAGATGGTCGGCGAAATGGCGGTTGAGAAAGCCCATCTCCCAGCGCTTGACGATGCGGTCGCCGCGCCAGTTTTCCGAAAGCCGGGCGATCTCGTCGAGGTAGATGGTGCGCTTGTCCTCTTCGAACGAAAAGCCTTTCTTCAGCAGCCAGCGCTCGGAGTAGCGCACGGTCTCGTTGCGCTTCCCGGAAAAATCATGCTCGGGCAGGGCGAGGCGGGTGTCGATGCCGAGGCGATTGACCTTGTAGCCAAGGCCGGCCAGCACGCGTGCGGTGTCCTCGCCCACCTGCACGAACCATGGGCTGCCGGCGGTCTCGACGAAGCGCTTGATGTAATCGGCCCGACGCGCCGGAGCCGCCACCGGGTCGCCGAGCGCGAAATGGTGCTTCATCTTGGTACCGAAGGCGATGTAGCCGTCGGCGTCGCCGAAATAGGAAAGCTTGCCTTGCACGGCGGTGGAATAGGCGAGCGAGAAGTCGCCATAGCGGCGCACCAGTGCCAGGCGTTCGACATGGGTCAGCGCCTGCCGCTCGACCTCGGGCGCGGCAGCCTCAAGGATCTTGTCGAAATAAAACCGCAAGGAGGGCATGGTCGAGATTCCGCGTGCCGCCTACAGCGCCGGCCGTCCAGGACGCGCCAAGGTGCTGTAACACTTTGATTCTGCGCATGACTCGAAAATCGGACTCGATTTCGGACATGCGCGTGGGGGATAACCGAGACCCGCCAGCCACCAAGGCCTCGAATCAATCACATTGCCGCGACCTGATTACCGTTGATATCGCGCATATGCCATATAGAGCGCAACCGCGGCCCGGCGTGTGGCTCTAAATCGCATCGCTCGAAATTCGGCCGCGGTTTGCTGCAGGGATCCTGCGCGCGATCAAACGGTTACAGCGTCCTGCGAGCCTTGCGGCGGGACGTCCAATGGGATTCGAGTGAATGACGGATACGACAATCAGATCGGTTGCGGATCTGCCGGCCATGGTCGAGCCGGCAATCGTCGTCGGCGCCGGTGCTGCCGGGCTGGCCGCCGCGCATGCCTTGATGAACGCCGGCGTGCCGACGGCGATCCTGGAAAAGGAAAGCCGGCTGGCCGAGCCCTGGCACCGGCGCCACCAGCAATTGCATCTCAACACCCATCGCGATCTTTCTTCGCTGCCTGGTCTCGCCTTTCCCCCTGGCACGCCCGCCTTTCCGCAAAGGATGGTCGTCATCCGCCACATGAACGATTTCCAGAAGGAGAACCGGCTGCCGGTGCAATTTGGCGTCGCGGTCGAAGAGATCACCTTCAAGGGCGATCACTGGGCATTGCGCACCAGCACCGGACTGCGCTTCGCCCGCAATGTCGTCATCGCCACCGGCCGCGACAGCCAGCCATTCACCCCCGAATGGAAAGGCATGAAGGATTTCGTCGGGCGCATCATCCATTCGGCGGATTTCGGTGACGCGCAAGCCTATGCGGGCCAAAGAGTGCTGGTCGTCGGCGCCGGCAATTCGGGCTTCGATGCGCTCAATCATCTGGCCGGCATAGACACGGCCGCTATCTGGCTGTCGGCCCGCAGCGGCCCCGCTTTGCTGCCCAAGCGGATTGCCAAGATCGCCGTGCACCGGCTTTCGCCGTTCATGGCGCGCCTGCCGTTGCGGCTCGCCGATGCGGTGATGACGGCAACGCAGCGCCTGGTTTTCGGCGACCTGACCAAATTCGGCCTGCCGCCCGCGCCTGCGGGCGGCGCCAGCCGCCTGACCTCGGACTATACCGCGATCGCCGCCGATGACGGCGCCGTCGGCGCCATCAAGGCCGGCAAGATCACCGTCGTGCCGGGCATACGGGAATTCACCCGCGATGGCGTGATCCTGGCCAATGGCAGCCTGATCTATCCCGACATCGTCATTGCCGCGACAGGCTACCGCACCGGGCTGGAGCCCATGGTCGGCAAGCTCGGCGTGCTCGACGCCAAGGGCGTTCCGCTCTTCAACGGTGGCCAAGCCGATCCAAAATTGCCCGGTCTGTGGTTCACCGGCATGCGGCCAAGCATTCGCGGCTGCTTCGCCAATGCCGGCATCCTGGCCAAGGCGATCGCCAAACGAATTGCAAGGTCGGCCCCGCACCAATCCAGCGCATCACGCTGATTTCGGTTCCAGCCGCCGGAAACCGACGGCTTCCATCAGCATGTCTTCTTCCACCATGCCGGCATTGTGCAGGGCGAGCAGGTTAAGCGCGATTTCCCGCGCGTCGGCGGAATCGGGATGTGCCTCGCGCCGCCGGCAGGCCTCGTCGAACACGCGCTGCAGCTTGGCGATATCGGCTGGCTTGAGCAAGCCACGGTCATAGACAGACTTCGACATGGCGATCTCCTGATAAAGACCTAGAGCGCCACGTTTAAATTGCCAATCTTTCCCGAGGCTTGACCGACTTCCCCCGTCGCCTCGTCATCCTGGGGCGGAGCAAGGAGCGAAGCGACGCGGCGCAGACCTCTGGAGCTGCTCCGCAGCCCAAGGGATACATGCCGCGGCTTCAAGGCGCAGCAGCGGCGCAAATTCTGCTCCGCTGCTGCCCATGCGAGTGGGCAATCAGACCGCGATCTTGCCGCCGCCTTGTCTGGTGATGGCGACCACCGACGGCCGCACCGGCATGTCGGGCTTGAAGTCGGGCCAGCGCGTCGACAGGTCCTCATAGTAAGAGGGGCGCCCGAACGCTTCCCAGTCCTCTCCGCCGTCGCCCGGATGCTGGACGGCGACGAAGGCGGTCTGGTCGTCGGGCGCAAACAGCGGACCGCACATCTCGGCGCCGATCGGCACGCGGAAGAACAGTTTCGAGGTCGCCCGCGCCGCCCCCTCGGTGTCCACTGCCCACAGGCCATCGGTGCGGCCGGTGGCTTTCGGCCCCTGTCCGTCGGTCGCGACCCAGAGACGCCCGGCCGAATCGACCGCGCAATTGTCGGGCATGCCGAACCAGCCATTGGCCGTCGTTGCTGTCGAGAAGGTGGCGCCGACATCGGCGACCGCCGGATCGCCGCATTTCAGCAGCACTTCCCACTTGCCCTTGGCGGCGGTGAAATCGCCGCCGTCCTCGGCGATTTCGATGATGTGGCCGAAGGCGTTTTCGGCGCGCGGGTTGGCAGCGTCGACCTGGTCGGCCTTGCGCTTCGAATTGTTGGTCAGCATGACATAGACCTTGCCGTTGACGCCATTGGGCTGGACGTCTTCCGGGCGGTCCATCTTGGTGGCGCCGAGCAGGTCGGCGGCGCGGCGCGTCTCGATCAGCACGTCGGCCTGGCTGGCAAAACCGTTTTCAGCCGTCAGCGGCCCCTGGCCGAAGACGATCGGCAGCCATTCGACCGTGCCGTCTTCGGCGAACTTGGCGACATGCAGCGTGCCATCGTCGAGCAGGTCCTTGTTGGCGGCACGATCGTTCGGATTGAACGCGGCCCTGGTCACGAACTTGTAGACATAGTCGAAGCGCTCGTCGTCACCGAGATAGAAGACGACGCGGCCGTCCTTGGCGACGATCGATTCGGCGCCCTCATGCTTGAAGCGGCCCATGGCGGTGCGCTTCCTCGGCGTCGAGGTCGGGTCGTTGACATCGACCTCGACGATCCAGCCGAAGCGGTTGGCTTCGTTGGGTTCCTTGGCGAGGTCGAAACGCTCGTAATGCGCCGCCCATTCATAGGCGCCTTCGGGAATGCCGAGACGCTTGTAGTTCGCGGCTTCCTTGTGGCCTTCCGGCAGCTCGCCGGAAAAATAGCCATGGATGTTCTCCTCGGCCATCACATAGGTGCCCCAGGGCGTGACGCCGCCGGCGCAATTGTTGAACGTGCCGAACACCTTGGTGCCGGACGGATCGGCATTGGTCTTGACGCGGTCATGGCCGGCAACCGGGCCGGACAGCGCCATTTCGGTGTTGGAGGTGATGCGGCGGTTGAGCTTGCCGTCGCGCACCACCTGCCATTTGCCACCGTCCTTGCGGATCTCGACGATGGTGCCGCCATGGGCGGCCATCTCGACATCGACCTGCTCCTTCGAGAGGGGTGCGATTTCTGCCGACTTCTTGCCGTCCTTTTCGACGATCTTCACGATGCCCGGGAACATCAGATGCGGATTGGTGTATTCGTGGTTGACCACCAGCAGGCCATGTTCGGCCGAGCCGTCGATCGGGATGTAGCCGACATAGTCATTGTTGTAGCCGAACTGTTTCGCCTGGGCCTCGGCCGACTGTTTCATGGGGTCGAAGTCGGGCGAATCGGCAAACAACGGATCGCCCCAGCGCAGCAGGACATCGGCATCGTAACCCGACGCGACATGGTGCTTGTCGTCGATGCCGGCCTCGAGTTCGTCGAACGCGAAGGCAGAGCCTTCCGCTGCCCTGGCCTCGTCGGCGCTGATCAGCGCCAGCGGGCTGACGGTGGCGGCGATGGCCGAGACGGCCAGCGAGCCCTTGAGGAAGCCGCGGCGCGAGAACCGCGCGGCGATGATCTCGCCCATGGTGCGGTTGTCGGAGGCGTTGATGGCCGGACCGTCGTTTTCCTCAAGCAGGCTGGTGCGGAATCGGGTGTCGGGGGAGCGAAGGTCAGTCATCGTGGCTTGCCTCTGGCTGTCGGGTTGGCTGGAGCGTGGGGTACCTGTTTGACCCCCCTTATAATCGCCGGGTCACATTTTCGTGACATCGGGAGGCCTTTCAGAGGCGACAGGCACTACGCGCAGCGCTGGCTCAGCATTCCCGAAGGCCGTGAACTGCTCCGGAATCGTCTTTTCGAGATGAAGGAGACCTTCGGCGGCATGTTTCGCCGCGCATCCATGGCGTCAGTCGTTGCAAACGGATCAACGGACAAAGCCGGCTCGACAAGTCACCTCCGCCGCCCCCGGCGGAGGTGACTTGATGTTCGGCGTCTGCCGTCGTCAGGCGTCGGGAAAGCGAGTCTCCCGTTTAGCGATGGCGGCGCCGTTCATGCAAAGCTAATGTAGCATAGGCTTGGGACTTTAGTCCAATCTTGCGCTTGCAAAGGTCCTAGTTGACAACCGCAACGGTCGGAGGTCGCTTCCGGGCGCCGCGTCTTTCGGCAATGTTGTTGCACTGCAACGTTGGGGTGGGGCGCGCCGGGCTCAGTCGTCGGAGATCAAAATGCACAGATCGGTCACGACCCGTTGTTGCCGGCTGGCGCTCAAATCGGCAGCGGCGCTGGCGTTGACGATTGCTCCCTACCAAATTGTCCTGGACGGCTCCGTTTCCGGCATCCAGACCGCCAGCGCATACGCCGGCAAAGGTGGCGGCGGCAACGGCGGCAATTCCGGCGGAGGCAATAGCGGGAACAGCGGCAATAGCGGCAACGGCAATGGGAATGGCAACAGCGGCAAATCAGGATCCAATCAGGGTAAGAGCGGGAGCCATGTCAATGCAAAGACCGGTGACAAGGTCGACGTGACCGGCAACAAGATCACGGTCCGGCACCCCGACGGCATAACGGAAAAGCTCGAGAACGGTCGTTTCAGCATGAAGGACGCGCTCGGTCGCACGATCATCGACCGCCAGGCTACCCCGGCCGATGCCAATCGTCTCAAGGCCTTGTGAAGCTGGCCAACAGGCAACGGTCAGCTTTGCACGTCACCTCCGCCGCCCCCCGGCGGAGGTGACCTCGTTTTTGGCCAGCGTCCCGGTTTTCGGCACCGCAATGGCTGCAGTCCCGAGGCGCGACGTGCTTTTGCGCAATCCGGGACGGGAAACCGCTGCGCATTTCTCCGTACCTGGCCTGGAGCAATTCTAGGAAAAGTGTGAAGCGGTTTTCCGTCTAGAATCGCGTCAAAACAAAGAATTAGAGCAGCTCGCCGTTTCCGTGAAACGGTGAAATGCTCTAAGAAGGCCTGTCGCGGTCGCGCAACTCACGCATCATCAAGGCCGCTTCGGTGCGGTTTCGCACATTGAGCTTCGACAGCACCCCGGTCATGTGATGCTTGACGGTCTTCTCCTGCAGCTCAAGCCGCAAGGCGACTTCCTTGTTGCTCAGCCCCTCCGCCACCAGCCGCAGGATTTCCGTCTGCCGATCGGTGAGCTGCCGCAGCCGTTCCGCAATGCCGTCGGTCGGCTGCTGGGACTGGAGATCCGAAAGCAGCCGGGCCGACAGCGTCGGCGACAGATAGCTTTCGCCGGCTGCAACATTGCGCAGGATGTCGGCGAGCCCGCGCGACCCGACGCCTTTGAGGACATAGCCATTCACCCCTGCGTTCAGCGCCTTTGTCACATCGGCATTGGCCTCCGAAACGGTCAGCATGACGATCTTCTGGGCGGGATGGCTGGCGAGGATGCTTGCGACCGCGGTCAGCCCGCCGCCAGGCATGGAGATATCGAGCAGCAAGATGTCGGGCCGCACCGTCGTGGCGAGGCGTTCGGCATCCTGCGCCGTGGCGCCCTCGCCAACCATCTCGAAGCCCCCGATCTCCGACAGGCTGCGCGTCACACCTTCGCGAAAGAGGGGATGATCGTCGACAATGGCGATGCGGATGGTACCAGTCATGCTTGCTCCTCGACCGACAGACGGATTACCAAACGCGTACCTTGCGGCCCGGTCAAGGTTTCGAACTGTCCGCCAATGCTTTCGACCCGCTCCCTGAGGCCGGCGAGCCCGAGGCCCTCGACCCGTGCCGCCGGATCGAAACCCGGCCCGCCGTCCGACACTTCGACAAAAAGCCTGCCACCTTTCATCCCGGCACTCACCGCCTGATCCTTGCCTAGCCCGTGGCGATAGGCGTTGTTCAGCCCTTCCTGAACGAAACGATAGATGCTGATCTTCTCGGAAGCGCCGGGTTCCGGCAACTGTCCGGCCAGCGTCAGCGTCACCGACGTTCCCGTCCTCTGCTCGTGTTCCTTGACGGCCAGCCGCAGAATGTCGTTTGCGGCAGCCGTCTCGATCTGCGGAAGGACAAGGCCGGTGCAGATGCCGCGTATTTCGCGCATCGCATCCTCCAGTGTCTTGCGGATCATCGCGACCTCGGTCGAACGGCTTACGCCCGAATGGCCATCGCTGGAAAATATCGGACTATCCATGCGCAGCGCCGCCAGGGCCACGAGTTGGGCCGGGCCGTCATGGAGGTCGGCGCCGATGCGGCGCAGATATCTTTCGTTGAGCGCGGTGGCGCGGCGAGAGGCCCGTTGCACGCGCAGTCGCAAGGCACTGTTTTGCGCCACCAGACCCTGCAGCTCCGACACCTGGCGGCGCAGCGCCCCACGCTGGTCGTCGATGGTGCGGCTGCCGCGCAGGACGATGCCCGACAGGAGCAGGAATGCCGCCAGGGTCGCGCCGGCCACGATCAGCCAGCTCGACCACAGAGCGGACGCCAGGGTGGCCTGGAAATCGTCGGCGATCTCATAGAACTCGGTGACCGCCACCACCTCGCCCGACCAGGGCTCGCGCACGGGATTGTAGATCTCCAGCAAGGGCAAGCGGGTAGCCTTCTCCTCGCGTTCATCATCATCGAATGTATTGAATTCAGCGACGACGTTGCCTTCGAAGGCGGAACGCAGATTGTCGCTCGGACCGAAGCGGCGGCCGATCAGGGCCGTCTCCTTGGCGTAGAGAACCGTCCCGTCGCGGCGCCAGAGTACGAACGATTCGAGGCGCTTACCAAGCGCGCCCTGGCCAAGCGTCTCGTCCAGCGCCTGCTTGACGGACTCGCTGAGCTCCTGCTCCTTGCGCAAGTCGGGAAGCAGCGGCGCAATCACGCTGTCGACATAAAGGGCCGTCGTGGCGGCCGAATTGCGGATGACGCCGTCCCGGATCTGCGCCGTCACCCAGGTGCCGACCACCAACATGACAGCCAGCAGGCCAAAGCCGCCGGCAATGACGAATTGCAGGGCAAGGGAAAGCTCGCTCCAGCGCCGCACCAGGTTTTGAAAACTGCGAATCATGAGCCCCTGACCGCCCTTCGAACCGACAGATTGGGCGATGGTAGTACTTTGAGCTTCCGGCTTGCCATTGCCAAGAGCTTCGTTTGGTCGAGGTCGCTTGACGTCCCGGCGCGCTTGGGAAACAACGTCCGCGACACACGCGGCGGGAGCCGCTTCGAGAGGGGACGGAGCGTTGAGTTTTTCAGGATTGCTGCAGCTCGGCTTTTCGACGGTCATTTTCCTGCTGGCGGCGACAGCCGCCAAGCAATGGGGCCTGGCGCCGAGCCTTGGCAAGATCGCGCTGACGCTGGCACTCTATTCGCTGGGCAATCTGATCATGCTGCGGCTGATCCGCGAATTCGGCATGTCGGTGTCGTTCAGCCTTTCCGCCGTCATCCAGCTGGTCTCGGTGAACGTCGTGGCACTGGTCTTCTTCGGCGAGCGCGTCAATGCGCTGCAGGCGACCGGGATCATGCTGGCGATCGCAGCGGTGGCGCTGATCACGCTCGGACCCTATCTGCAAGGCCGGCTGTAACGGGCGAATTGCCGATGAAGAACGCCGCGAACGCTTTGCTCAACCGGGTTGAATTCCCGGTGCTGCTGGCCGGCCTGGTCATCGCCGCCGGCCTGTGGGGATTCGAGGAGCTGATGGAGATGGCGCGCGCCACCACGCCGCACGCCTTCGATACCGAAATCCTGCTCGCCTTCCGCCAGGCGGGCCGCCCCGACAGCCCGGTCGGCCCGCTGTGGCTGCAAGGGGCGATGCGCGACATCACCAGCCTCGGCAGCGGCAGCGTGCTGGTGCTGATCGTGACGGCGGTCATCGTGTATCTCCTGCTTATCCGCAGGCCGGCGACCGCCCTTTTCATCTTCGTGGCGGTGGCCGGGGGGCAGGTATTGTCGAGCCTGCTGAAAGCCGGCATCGACCGGCCGCGCCCCGAACTCGTCTCGCATCTCGTCAACGAAACGACGCTGTCTTTTCCGAGCGGCCACGCCATGCTGTCGGCGGTGACCTATCTGACGCTCGGCGCGCTGGCGGCACGCTTCCTGCCCGGTCGAATGACGAAGATCTATGTGCTGTCGCTGGCGGTTCTGACGACGCTGCTGGTTGGCATCAGCCGCATCTATCTTGGCGTCCACTGGCCATCGGACGTGCTTGCCGGCTGGTGCGCGGGCTTCGTCTGGGCGATGCTTTGCTGGCTCGCTGCCCGGGCGTGGCAGCGATGGCGTGGGCAGCACCCGGACGGCGAGACTGGAGACTAGGCCGTAGACTCATAAGCGCGCAGCCACAGGCGCATTGAAGCGAGCTGGACCATAGCGAGGAAGTTGGCGGCGAGCTTGTCGTAGCGGGTGGCGATGCGGCGGAAGTGCTTCAGCTTGGAGAAGAAGCGCTCGATCAGATTGCGCTCGCGGTAGAGCCGTTTGCTGAAGCACGGCTTCCAGCGCCGATTGCTTTTAGGCGGGATGTTGGGCGTTGCACCCTGCTCCTCGATCAAGGAGCGGATGCGATCCGCATCGTAGGCCTTGTCGGCCAGCACGATGGTGCGCGGGCTGAGGTGGTTGAGCAGTTGATCTGCGATCTGACTGTCATGCGCCTGTCCGGCGGTCAGGCCGAGCCGGATGGGGAGCCCTTGCGCATCGACAACGACGTGGATTTTCGTCGTGAGCCCGCCGCGCGATCGACCGAGACAGTGATCTGGCCCCCCTTTTTTGCCGTCGCGGCCTGCTGGTGGGCGCGAACAGAGGTGCTGTCGATCATCTGGATGTCACCGTCGTGCGCGGCGGTGATGGCATTCATCAGCCGGTCCCACACGCCCGCCTTCCGCCATCGCACGAAGCGGTTGTAGCAGGTGGTTCGTGGGCCGTACCGCTCGGGCAGGTCGCGCCACGGCGCACCGGAGCGCAGAACCCAGAAGATGCCATTCATTACACGTCGGTCGTCTACACGCGGCACGCCTCGCACCTTGTTGGGCAGATGCGGCTGGATCACGCCCCATTCGAAGTCGGTCAGGTCATATCGGCTCATGCCGAGCCTGAATCAGATTTAGCAGCAATAAGAAAGCCGCCAGTCGAAAAGACTCCTAGCGAACGCAGTGGTTCACATTGTAAACGCTGTGAATGCCCGGTTCGATCTATGGATTCGTCAAGGAGAAACTGATTTCCCATGGCGTCGATAAGACGCCCGACGGGCTTATTACGATCACGAATCAGTTGGTTTTTCTGGACTTCGTTCGGCTTGAGCGAGCGGTAAGGATTGCTGATTTCAATGCAGTGCAGTCTGCGGTCAAGACAATTGACGAGCGTGTCGCGTCATTGGGAAAGCGGCACCTGATTGTTTTTGCGTACATGTATCTACGCTTTTCTGACGGAACTCCGAAAATGACCCATGCAGATGTTGAGACGGAAGACGGCGGCATATCGAGGTTAGTAGAATATAGACGCGCAGTCACACCAGAGGAGCGGCTTATCGCGGATTGGGGTCGGCTATGGGATGAACGGTTCGGAAAGAGCCTCCTCGGTCTGGTTTACGCTTCAAAACCGTGACCCAACCGGCCACTTTTGAAAGGACCACTTTTCTATCCTCATAATTCCGCGTTTATGAGTTTACGTCCTAGATCAGCCGGTTGATCAGCCCGTGCCCGCAGCCGGCCGACAGCAAGGCCGCCCACGTCATGAAGGTCTTGAGGATGCTCAACCGCGTTACCCCCTGCCCAGATGGACACCCTAGCGCGCAATCCCGGGAAGTATCTGAAAATGATCGGTCACGCCCGCCCCATTACGTCTCAGAGGTTCATACTAATGCTTGAAACATCACTATGATGGTATTACACCTTACTCCTGCAGACTCAGACGGGGATTGTGGCCGATGATCACTGCCGCGCAGATGCGCGCCGCAAGGGCGCTGGCCGGCATCGATCAGAAGACGCTCGCCGAGCGCGCCGGCGTTTCGCTTCCGACCATCCAGCGCATGGAGGCGAGCGATGGCGTGGTCAGGGGCGTGGTCGACACGCTGATGAAGGTCATCCAGGCTCTCGACGAGGCCGGGGTGGAGCTGATCGGCGAGAACCAGACCAGCGAGCGCGGCGGCCGGGGCGTGCGCCTCAAGCCTGCCGTGCCGCGGGGTCCCAAGGCTGAGCCGGCATAAAGTCGCGACGGCGACCGCCGACAGCCCTGCCGACGATCCCGCCGCCTTTCAGGGTGCGAAAGGCAGTCCATGGATCAGACGCAGCGGGCAGTGCATCAACCGGTCCATAAGTCGGCCCACCGGTTTGGCCACGGGTCGGCCCACGGGTCGGCAAAGCCGACATTTTCCGAATTGTTCACGCCCAAGCTGGTGACGGTCTGGCGCGAGGGCTACACCTTCGCCGACTTCAAGGCGGACGCCATTGCCGGGCTGACGGTCGCCATCGTCGCGCTGCCCTTGTCGATGGCGATCGCGATCGCATCGGGCGTCGCTCCCGAGCGCGGCCTCTACACCTCGATCGTCGGCGGCTTCATCATTTCGGCGCTCGGCGGCAGCCGCTTCCAGATCGGCGGTCCGGCCGGCGCCTTCATCGTCCTGGTGGCAGCGACGGTTGCCCGTGTCGGCATCGATGGGCTGCTTTTGGCAACGATGATGGCAGGGGTCTTCCTGCTCGCCATCGGCTATCTTCGTCTTGGGACATACATCAAGTTCATTCCCTATCCGGTGACGGTCGGCTTCACCGCCGGCATCGCCGTCATCATCTTTTCCGGGCAGATCGTCGAACTGTTCGGGCTGAGGCTTGCCGGCAAGGAGCCCGGACCGCTGGTGTCCAAGTTGATGGCGGTCGCCGAGGCGGCCGGCACCATCAACCCGGCGGCGACCTTGGTGGCGGTGTTGACCCTCGTCACCATCGCCGGCCTGAAGCGCTGGCGGCCGACATGGCCCGCAATGCTCATCGCCATCGGGCTGGCGTCTCTGGTCGTGGCGCTTCTTGCGCTGCCGGCGGAGACGATCGGCACCCGCTTTGGCGGTATCCCGCGCAGCCTGCAAATGCCCGCTCTGCCACCGGTCAGCCTGGACAGGATGATTGACGTGCTGCCGGATGCCATTGCCTTCGCCTTGCTGGGCGCCATCGAATCGCTGCTGTCGGCAGTGGTCGCCGACGGAATGACCGGCCGGCGGCATCGCTCCAACTGCGAACTGGTGGCGCAAGGCTTCGCCAACATCGCGTCCGCCCTGTTCGGCGGCATCTGTGCCACCGGCACCATCGCCCGCACGGCGACCAATGTGCGGGCCGGCGCCCACGGACCGGTTTCGGGCATCGTCCACGCCGCCATCCTGCTCGCTTTGATGCTGGTGGCGGCGCCGCTCGCCAGCTACATCCCGCTCGCCGCCCTTGCCGGCGTGCTGGCCGTCGTGTGCTGGAACATGTTCGAGAAACAGGCCTTCGCCACCTTGCTGCGCACGTCGCGCGGCGACGCGCTGGTGCTGATGGCGACCTTCCTGCTCGTCATCTTCCGCGACCTGACCGAAGGCATCGTCGTCGGCTTCGTGCTGGGGTCGATCCTGTTCATCGACCGCATGGCCAAGTCCATTGCCGTCGAGGCCGATCAGCCGCTGGTGCAGGAGGATGTCGCCGACAGCACCAACGCCTACGATGCCAGCGAGGCTACCGACGCCGACACCGTGGTCTACCGCATCTCCGGCGCTTTCTTCTTCGGCGCCGCGTCGACCGTCGGCACCGTGCTCGACCGCATCGCCGACCAGCGCAAAAACTTCATCCTCGATTGCTCGGCCGTACCGTTCTTCGATTCGACGGCGGCCAACGTCATCGAGGGCGCCGCCCACAAGGCGAAACGCGCCGGCGTCCGCTTCATCATATCAGGTGCCGCGCCGCAGATCCGGCGTATGCTGATCAACCACGGCGTCAAGCGCCCGCTGGTGACCTATGCCGCCTCGATCAAGGATGCGCGGGCGCAGCTGAAAGGGAAGCTGGAGGCAGAGTAGAAATCGGGATTTGCCGGTCGGCGGGCCACACAGGTGTCCGCCGGTTGAACGCAAACGTTTTGGCCCTGGGTTGACTCACGCACGGCGCGACGTGAACGGCCGCTTTGCGCCCTCGTTTCCGCCATTCAGACTATCGTTGCAGCTTCCCGAAAGCTGACGGTCTGCTAAGCCAGCACTAAGGCCTCGAATGGGGTGGTAGCAGGTTACGCCGCCGGTCAGCCCGCTGCCCAACGATAATAGTCGCGTTGATGTCAATGCGAGCCCCAAATATCATGCAAGTACTCCTGGGCTATCCGCCCGGGTGGTCGTGCCACCGTGCGCGGCGATGAACATGGCGACGGCCGACCGGCAATAGGATTCGATTTCGTTGTCGTCCTCTGCTCTCGCCTCATCGAAGCGTGCGATAATCAGGAGATCGGATCCTTTGATAAGCGCGGCAAACAGGCGGGCGGACCGGAGAGGATCGGTCACGTTCAGAACCGCCTTCGCGTGCAACTGACGCAACAGGGCCTCGATTTGGGCGATGACATGGGCGGGGCCGGCTTCGTAATGGAGCTTGCTTAACGACTTTTGATTCGTCTTGTCGGCCATGATCATGGCTTCGACACTGCGGACGTCCGGGTTCAACAGCGTGCGAAGCAGGGATGATCCCACCACCATGAGCTGATCTTCGGCCGAACCGTCGACGCCTTCAAAAAGGGCCTGTGGTGCAAACTGATGGCAGCGGGCCGCGATGGCCGCGCTGAACAGCGCCTCCTTGTTCTCGAAGTGCCGATAGATGCTGAGCTTGGATATCTTCGCTCTCTGGGCGACCTTGTCCAATGTCGTCGCATGAAAACCCAATTCCTCAAAGAGTTCGCACGCGGCGTCGACTATCGTTTGGCCAAGCGCCTCATTGGCGGGCCGGCCGCGCCGGCCCTGGCTGTTTTCGGTCACGACAATTCCAGTCCTTGACAGTATCATAATTCTTGAATTACGATACCACGCAGTGTCAAAAATGTGCAAGCCAGGCCAAGCCATCCCTCATCCACACACGGAGCCCATCACCATGGATGACGTCATCATCATCGGCGGCAGCTTTGCCGGTCTCGCCGCCGCCCTGCAGCTCGGACGTGCCCGCCGCAAGGTCACCGTTCTCGATACCGGCCTGCCGCGCAACCGCTTCGCCGGCCACTCGCATGGTCTGCTCGGCCACGATCACAAGCCACCGCTGGACATCCTGGCCGAAGCGCGGAAGCAACTGGCGCGTTATCCCACGATCAGGCTGGTCAATGGCCGGGCCGACAGCATCTCCGGCACCATCGACGATTTCTCGGTCCTCACTGGCGATGGCGAACGCCTTGGGGCGCGCCGCCTGATCCTGAGTTATGGCGTCGCCGACCAGATGCCGGATGTTCCGGGCTTTGCCGAAAGCTGGGGCACATCCATTGTGCCCTGCCCCTATTGCGATGGCTTTGAAGTCGCCGACCAGCATTGGGGCCTCGTCTGGTCCGGCCCGCCGTCGCACAATTATGTCAGGCTGTACCACGACTGGACCGAAACATTGACGGTCTTCGCCGATGGTCACGACATTTCACCCGATGTTCGAGCCGATCTGGCGCGCCGCAACATACCTATCGTTGATGGCCGGATCGCCGAAATCGCCCATCACCGGGGCCATATCACCACCGTTAATCTCGAGAGCGGCCGCAATGCCGCGGTCGACATCCTGTTCGCGCATCCGCGCAACAAGCCGTCCGCAAGCCTGCATGAATTAGTGGGCCTCGCCACGGTCAATACGCCCCTCGGCATCGCCATCAAGGTCGATGAGCGCCGCGAAACCAGCACAGCCGGCATCTATGCTGCCGGCGATCTTGCGAACCCGGCCATGGCCTCGGTCACCACGGCAATATCGCAAGGCGCGACGGCGGGTATCTCCGCCCAGCAGTCGATGCTGGTTTGAGAACACAGATTCCCCTCTCCGCACCGGCCTCCCTACGTCGTCGCCACCGTCGGCTGCCCGACAATACCAGCCAGTCTGCTGCCGGCCCCAATTGAGCCGTCGGTACGCCCGCAACCCGATGTCCGCTTTCGATGCCTCTCCACTAGAAGCTGACGGACTGCTACCGGCCCAAAGGCGACATCAAAATATCTGCTTGGCAATGTACGCTATTGGCGCTTGGCGGGCCGATCCGGGCGACGTCGTTTACTAGCCACAATAAGAGTTCGAGTTGGCGATCCTCGCCGATGAACGACAGGGGCTGTTGGCGAACGTCTCAGAGATCGGCCCTGAGGCACCGATCATGGCTCTCAGTCGAGCTTCAGCGCAGCCACTTCGCCCTCGTTCATCAACGGCACATAGAGGATCGACTTGCCGTCGGTGCCGATGTCGGCGCTGCCCGGTTTGAAATGCGCCAACGCTTCCGGCGCGCCGCCGGCTTGATAGCGGTAGAGCGTGCCGGTCATGTAGGCGGTGGCGTAGATGGTGTCGCCGACGGCTATGACGCCATCGAGATCGGCGAATTTCTGCGCGCCCGGCAAGGGCGAAACCACCTTGCTGGCGATGTCGACCGACAGCAGCCCACCCGGCTCCGCCGTGCTGAAGTCGGACTTGATGTCCTTGCCCCAGGAGGCGATGATCAGCCTGTCGCCATCGGCGAAGACGCCGTTGGGCGAAGCCAGCATCGGGTCCCTGACGAACAGTTCCGGCCGGTCGCTGTCGATGCGGTAGATGGCGTCGGCCAGCATATCGGTGACATAGACCTTGCCGGACTGGTCGGATGTCATGTCGTTCAGGAAAACAGCGTTCGGTACCGTGATGCTGGCGACGAGCTTGCCGCTGGCGAGGTCGACGACGCGAACCTTGGTGATGTCGGCGACATAGAGCTTGCCGCCCGCTATCGCCATGCCCTTGGGCGCGTCCATGCCGTCGGTCCAGTGCCGGGTGACCGTCCTGCCGTCCACGGACAGCACGCTGAGATAGCCGTTGCCGTCGGCGTCGCCGGGATTGCCGACGATATTGGAAACGATAAGGCGATTGCTGGCTGCGTCGAACAGTGCCGATTCCGGTTGTTCGAGGCCGGTGGCGCGCCAGAGTTCTCCAGCCTCGGCGGCAGGCGCGGCTGCGATGCCGATGACGGCGAGAAAGGCTGAGGTGATGAGGGTGTTCATGGCTGCTCTCCTGTGATGTCGGCGGAGAGCTATGATTTTCGATACTTTCCGGAAAGATCGATAACCGCTAGTATCGAAAGTCGATACGAAACCCACGGCGAGAGGTGCATTCCATGAACGGCCTTATCTTCGACGCGTTGAAGCGGACGCTGAAGGCGAAGGGCGTCACCTATCGCGAGCTTGCCGAACGCATGGGGGTTTCCGAGCCGACGGTGAAGCGCATCTTCCATGAGCGCAACTGCAAGCTCGACCGGCTGGTGGAGATCTGCGCTGCCGCCGGTGTCGAGCTGGAGAACGTGCTCGGCTCGATGAACCGGGGGCCTGGGCCGGTCAACCACATCGCGCCGGAGATCGAACGCAGGCTCGCCGGCCGGCCGGCACTGCTGTTCATCTTCGTCATGCTGTCGGAAAAATTCACGCCCGAGGGCATCATGCGCTCGCAAGGCCTGAGCGAAGCCTCGATGTTCCTCTATCTGCGCGATCTCGAGGAGCTCGGCCTGATCGCGCTCGGCCGCGGGCTCACGGCGAGATTGCTTGTCGAGACGCCGATCCAGTGGAATTTCGAAGGGCCGCTGCGGCCGCTGTTCGAGATGACCAACAAGAACTTCATCGGCTGGGCGATCACCCATATCGACAAGGAAGCGACCTTCGTCAGCTTTAGCAGGCGGATGCGGCCGGAGACGGCGGAGATGGTGCGACGCGAGGCGCAGGACCTCGCCGATCGCGCCAAACTGCTGGCCCATCACGATCAGCACACGACGCCGGAAGACGGGCTGGTCGGCTACAAATGGACGTTTGCCTTTGGCGCGACGCCATTCCCGGCGATCATGCCGATCGAGCCGCACGCGCGAGATGCCGGTGCGAGAGCAACGGACCCGGCCGCCAAGACACGGCGGCCGCTGCCGGCCTGATCGGCCAATCGTCTCAGCATGATTGCATCTGGCGGCTGAGCTTGCCGCGCACGGCCCTGGCGGTGCCGATGGCCACCATTTTCGCCGCTGTCTTGCCGCCTGGGCCTGCCATGCGGCCGGCGATGCCGACCGCGCCATTGACCGCGCCCATCATCTTCATCTGCCCGGCCGTCTCGTTCATGCTGGCCCTGCAGTCCTGCATTTTCCTGGTCGCCTCGACTGCAGCCAGGGCCTCGCCAAGGCCCTCCGGCGAGTCCGGGCCGGCCGCCAGCTCCGCCAATTGCGCATGCTGCTCTGGCGTGATCGGCGGGCTGGCGGCCGTCTGGCTGCAGCTGGACGCCAGCAGGCAGATAAGCATCGCGATCGGGCTGCCCCGCCTGACACGTGCCGTGGTTGGAAAAATGCCGCGATGTTCGGCCTCGAGGCTCCCGCTCGGAGTTGCTTTTCCCGCCACCCGTTTCCTGTTGCCCAACATCCTATCGCCCCATCGCCGGGCCGAGGATGAGGCTGCGGATTTTTGGCGTCAGCGGCCTGACGACATCGGCGAAGGGGTCGCCCTCGGCCCGCAAAGCCATCAACCCTTCGACCTCTTCGTCGATGGCGGCGATGGTCTCTGTCTTCTGTGCGTCGGTCAGCTCCTTCATGCCGGATATGGCATTCCTGAGCTTGGCGAAAATGGCATCGAGTTCTGCGACCGGCATCGTCGCCAGGAACCCGCGCATGGTCTCGCCAAGCGCGATCTTCCAGCTATCGGCGGTGAAACCGGCTGTGCCGATCAAGCCCTTGTCCGCGGCATCGCGCTCGTACCAGTCGGCGGCGATCTCCTCGTCATAGGCGAACTGACCGAATTCGGGTTGCAAGGCCTCGATCAGGCCGACGACCGCCGACGCATCCCGCGCTGTCAGCGCCAAGGCCTGCGGGCTGTCGAAGATCATGCCGGCAAGTGCGAGCGCGCCGGCCAGCCGGCGCATGGCTGCGAAACGCCGCTCAGCCATAACAATCCTCCGCAATGCCGGCCCGGGCACTGCTCGTCGCCTGGGACTGCAGAACCGAGCCGCCGATCGAGGCGGCCTGGCCGGCAATGACCCCACCATTGCCAGCCAGACCGCCAAGACCCCCCGCCATCGACAGGACACCGCCGAGCAGAGCCGCATTGGTCTGCGCCTTCGCCGCCGTCTTGGCGGCATCGGCGCAGGCCGTTTCCGTCGTCGGTTCGTTCTGGGCCTTCTTGCTGCCGGCCGCGCTCGCGATCGATGCCGGGTTGTTGTCGGCCTGGCCCGTTTGGCAGCCCGCCAGGGCAAGGGTCAGGGCCAGGAAAATGATCCTTTTCACGGTGCTGCTCATCATCGGGCAGCGCGCGGCGGCAGCTTGGCCTCGCGATGATCGGTCACCGCGTTGCCCAAGGCGATCGACAGCAGATAGACGCGCGGATTGAAGCCCGCCGCGGCCAGTGCCGACAGCGTCTTGAACAATTGCAAATGAAACATCGTGCCCCCTTGGATTGCCGCCAATGCGGTTCCGGTTTTGGAATCGCGCCGCAAACTAGGGGCATCGAAGGGGGTCAGCTTGGACAGAACGGCACTGAAAGCGGCCAAAACGGCCCGGGATTGACGTTTTGCAGGCCGCGGCGCATATGACCGCGCTCTTGGGCATGGGGGTGTCGATGACTGCGACGATGGGGCCGTCAGCTTCGTTCAGGCTGGCGACGGAGATGTTTCCGGAGCGGGATCGCGTCGAGATTACGCGCGAGGTTTACGGCCGCACCGTTCTGAGGGTGGACCTCGATCCGCTGGCGCCGGCGCAGATCGACATGCGGGTGCGCGCGTTGCCGGGCCTCGGCATCGCCACCGGCAGCTCATCGGAATTCCGGGTGCATCATACGTCGTCGCTGATCGACAACGACGACTTCGTTCTTCTGGCGGCCCTCGACGGGGGCAGCGTGATGAAGCATCGCGGCCGCGAGGAGGCGGTCGGCAACGGCCAGGCGCTCATGATGAGCGGTGAAGAGGTTGGCCTCAACCTGATCGGCGCCGGCGGGTTCCGCTTCGTCAATCTCAGTTTTTCGCGCAAGCAGCTTTCGCCTCTGATCGGCGATCCGGCCGCGGTCCTTATGCGGCCCTTGCCGACCCAGAGCGGGGCGATGCGGCTGTTGCTCGACTATATCAGCTCGATCCAGGAGGTCGGAGACGAGTTGACCGCGGAGGCCTGCCACCTTGCGGCGACGCATGTCTTCGACCTTGCCGCACTCGCCATGGGCGCGACCAGGGATGCGGCCCAGATCGCACGCGGCCGTGGCGTCAGCGTTGCCCGCTTGCGCGCCATCAAGGCCGATATCGTCGCGCATGGTGGCCATGTCGACCTGTCGGCGCAGGACGTCGCCGCCCGCCACGGACTGTCGGCCCGCTACGTCCGCAAGCTGTTCGAGAGCGATGGCACATCCTTGATTGATTTCATGATGAACCAGCGGCTGGCGCGCGCCCATCGCATGCTCGGCGATCCACGCCATGCCGGACGCAGCATCACCGCGATCGCCTACGAGGCCGGCTTCAACGACCTTTCCTATTTCAACCGGGCGTTCCGTCGCCGTTATGACGCTACACCCTCGGACGTGCGGGCCGCGGCTTGCAAGCACTGACGCCCGGCCGCCGGCCAGCGCTCCCGTGCACGCGGCTGGACTCATTTGATCGCGTTTATTCGGCGGCCTTCGCCCCGGGATCGGCAACCTTGTCATCCCAGGTCACCGCCCGGTAGTCGAAACCATATTCCAGCGTCGGCTTGACGATGCGGAAATAGGGAGACAGGTCGAAATCGCGCGGCGTGTAGAGCGAGTGGTGGCGGATGTGCAGGATCTCCTTGCGCGAGTAATTCGACTGCGCCGAGGCGCGGCCGGGCGCACGGGTGATCTCGGGCAGGATCGGATAGCGGATCTGGCCATAGGCCTCGGCGATCAGCGTAGAGCAGATCGCCCGTGTCGGGTCGCCGGAGCCGAAGGCCAGCATGCGGCGCCGCCAGCGCACCGGCACCGGCGGTGTCGGGAAGAAAAAACGCAGCATGTCGAAAATGTTCTTGAGGTCGTATTTCAGGCCGAGCCTGCCGATCATGAACGCGACGACCTTGTCGCGATCCTCCGGCGCCAGCCCGCTCGCCCGGCAGATGCGGGTGTTGTAGGTGCGGTAGCGCGACAATGGCACGGCGACGCAGCCTTCGCCGATCGTGACCTCGATCAGGCGCGGCCGCTCCGAGCCGTCTTGCGGCTCTGGCAAGGCGTCGCCGACATGGAAGGCCGCATGCGACCAGGTCGACTGGGTCAGGTATTTGATCGCCGCCGAGATCTTCTGGTTGCCCTCGATCAGCAGGATGTCGCCGGGCTCAAGCGTGCGGCGCAGCGTTTCGGCATCGGACGGTGTGTAGGGCTCGTAGCCGGACGATTCTTCCTGCAGCCGGCCGGCAAGCCAGCGGCCAAGTCGATCCAGAAGCGTGTCGCCGGGCTCGGTCATGCCCCATGGCGATTAGCATGGGCGGGTAATGAGGGCTAGCGCACGCCTTTCCTCCCCCTGTCCGGACCGAGAGGAAAGGCGCCAAGTCAGCTTGCCGTCGCAGCGGCCTCTTCCGGCGGCGCAGCCAGATCGTCGCGCGCCTTGCGGGCCAGTTTGCGTGTCGAGCGTTTGGGACTGTCGCTGAACAGTTCGGCCGCCTCAGCCAGGCAGCTCTTCTTCAGCTGCTTCTCCGACCGTTTCAACAGCTTGCCCAGAAGTTTCGTGTCCTCGGGCAGCCCGAGCGGCTGGTCGTCGGCCTCGAGCAGCGCGCGCATCACCAGCACATCGTGCAGGTCGCCCAGCCGCTCGCCCAGTTCGTCGACCGCCTTGCGCCGGGCCTTGATCGGTGTCGGCCACAGCCTGCCGAGCAGCGACAGATGCATGCCGTGGGTCTTGGCGGCCTTGCGCAAATCGTGGAAATCATCGGCCGCGCCCCGCGATCCGGCCTTGTCGAGCGCCTTCCTGGCACGGCGCAGCGTGACGCGGGCACCTTCGGCAAGCACGTCGGCCGCCTGTTCCGGCTGGTCGGGCAAGGCCAGCGCTTCGATGCGTTTGAGGCCATCCTCGCAAGCGGCGGTCGCCGCGCCGATCGCCGCTTCGAGCCCGCTGCCTTCGTGCAGTTCATGCTGGCGCGCGATCAGCCTGTCGCGCGCAGCAGTAAGCCCATCGTCGGCGCTCTCCTTGGGAAAGCTCGCCGCCAGCCGGTCGATGGTCTCGATCAGCGCAGTCGCCTCGCGCGGACCGGCAAGCAGGCCGGCCACATTGCGATAGCACTGGTTCTCGGTCTCACAGAACGTTTCGTCACCGGAACGAACAAGCCGCAGCAGGGCGCGGGCGCTCTTCAGCCGTTTGCGGCATTTGTGCAGCGCCTGTTCCGGCCGGCTCCGTGCGGCGTCAAGGTGATGCAGCGCCTTGCCGATTTCCTCGGCAAGGATACGCCTGACCTCGCCGGTCAGCGGCAGGCGCGGATCGATACGAAAGCTCATGCGGCGATCTCCGGTATCCCCCCAAGGGCGAGCGACGCGTTGTAGAACTTTGACTCGCCGGTGACTTCGCGGCCGAGCCAGTCAGGCAGCATTTCGTCCGGCACGTCCTCCGGCGTCTCAAGTTCGGCGATCACAAGTCCCGCAAGCGGACCGCCAAAGACATCGATTTCGTAGAGATAGCCACGGTGCCTAACATGATGACGTGTCTTCTCGATGACACGTCCGATGGCGAAGTCCAGCATCTCCACCGCCTCCGACAGCGGGATCGAATATTCGAATTCGTCGCGTTCGCGCGCCTTGCTGCCGAATTTGAGCGTCAGCCTGGCGGAAGTGCCATCGCTGATGCGAATGCGCACCGTGCGCTCGGGGCCGGCAGCGAGATAGAACTGGAGAATGCGGATATCCGCCTCGGCCAGCTCCCGCCATGCGGTGCTGGTGACCAGGAATTTTCGTTCGACTTCCTTACCCATGGCCGCGCACTAAAGCGGTTGCCGCTATCCGTGGCAAGACGATGACATACACGGATTGACGTTCGTGAATTGACTTTAATCAATCGATTGATTAAAGTCGCGAAATGATCAAGCAGCCCGATGCCAAAAACCTTCGCCGCGAAGCATCTCCCGCCGAGATGACGCGCGCGGCCCTTGTCCAGGCGGCGCTGAAGCTGTTCGGAAGGCAGGGCTTCGATGGCACCTCGACGCGCGAGATCGCCGCCGAGGCGCAAGCCAATATCGGCTCGATCGCCTATCATTTCGGCGGCAAGGAGGGTCTTCGCACGGCCGCCGCCGACTTTATCGTCGAGACCATCCAGACGGTCGCCGGCCCGGCGCTCGGCAACGCGCAGGCGACCGCGCCGGTCGGTCCCGAGGCAGCGCAGGCGCAGCTCTTCGCGGCGCTGGAGCGAATGGTCGGCTTTGTCGTGGCCAGTCCGCAGGCCGGCGAGATCGTGCAGTTCATCCTGCGCGAACTTTCCCATCCAACGGCAGCCCTCGATCGTATCTATGACGGTGTCTTCGAGCCGAGCCATCGCCGGCTGTGCCAACTCTGGGAACAGGCAACCGGCGAGCCCGCCGAAAGCGAGGCCACAAGGCTCACCGTGTTCACGCTGATTGGCCAGGTCATCTATTTCCGCATCGGCCGCGAGGCGGTGATGCGCCGCATGGGCTGGAACGACATCGGCGCCGCCGAGGCGGCCAAGGTGGTGGCGGTCACATCGGGTAATCTCAAGGCCATATTGGCTTCCAAAAAGAGCAAAGCATGAAGGGGCAAAGACCATGAGCTTTCTGTGTTCGCTGCCGCTCGCCGCGCAGCTCTTCTCGGCCTGTGCCCCGGCAGCACCGCTGGCCGTCGGTTATGTCGAAGGCGACTACGTGCTTCTGGCGCCGATCGAGGTGGCGCAGGTCGAGACCGTCACGGTCAAGCGCGGCGACCGTGTCACGCCCGGCACCATCGTTGTGACGCTGGAAAGCGCCGATGCGAAGATCGCGGTGGCGCAGGCGCAGGCCGGCCTTGCCCAGGCGCAGGCGCAATTGGCCGACCTGCAGATCGGCAAGCGGCCGGAAGAGATCGCCGTGCTGAAGGCCGAGGTCGACATGGCCAGCGCCCAGGCCGCCGACGCCAAGCGCAAATACGACCGCGCCGCCGATCTGTTCAAGCGCGGTGCCGGCACGCAGGCGGATTTCGACACCGCGTCGGCCACGCTCGAAACGGCCAACGCGCAGGTCGGCCAGGCCAATGCCAATCTCGCCGTCGGCGGCCTGCCGGCACGCCCCGAGACGATCAAGGCCGCCGACAATCAGGTCAAGCAGGCGCAGGCTACCTTGGAGCAGGCTCAGTGGCGGCTGTCGAAACGGGTGTTGGCAGCCCCTTCGCCGGGCCGCGTCAACGATGTCATCCGCAATCCGGGCGATACATCAGGTCCGACCGCGCCTGTCATCTCGATCCTGCCCGACGGCGCGGTCAAGCTCAGCGTCTACATCCCGGAGAGCGCCTTCTCCTCGGTCAAGGTCGGCACCTTGCTCGGCGTCCATTGCGACGGCTGCGGCCCGGATGTGAAGGCGCGCGTCAGCTACGTGTCGCCCGATCCTGAGTTCACGCCACCGGTGATCTATTCGCTCGAGAACCGGCAGAAGCTGGTCTACCTGGTCGAGGCGCGGCCGGAGGGCGATGCCGGCCCGCTGCAGCCGGGCCAGATCGTCGATGTTGATCTCGCGGACAGTGCAAGATGAACGCCATCGACGTCCACGGCCTGGTCAAGCGCTTTGGCGACAAGACCGTCGTCGACCATGTGACGATGTCGGTCGCGGAGGGCGAGATCGTCGGCTTTCTCGGCCCCAACGGTTCGGGCAAGACCACCACCATCCGCATCATGTGCGGCCTGCTGACGCCGGACGAAGGCGAAGGCACGGTGCTCGGCTTCAACATCCGCACCGACAGCCTGCGCATCAAGCGCGAAGTCGGCTACATGACGCAGAAATTCTCGTTCTACGAGGATCTGACGATCGGCGAGAATCTCGAATTCGTGGCGCGGCTCTACCGGCTGAAGCCGGTCGAAGAGCATGTCGCGAGCACGTTGGAGGACCTCGGCCTGACGTCGCGCCGCAACCAGCTGGCCGGCACCTTATCGGGCGGCTGGAAGCAGCGGCTGGCGCTGGCCGCCTGCATCATGCACAAGCCGAAATTGCTGCTGCTTGACGAGCCTACGGCCGGTGTCGACCCGAAAGCGCGGCGCGAGTTCTGGGACGAGATCCATCGCCTTGCCAGCGGCGGGCTGACCGTTCTGGTCTCCACCCACTACATGGACGAAGCCGAGCGCTGCCACCGCATCAGTTATATCTCCTACGGCAAGATGCTGGCCACCGGCACGGTCGCCGAGGTGGTGAAAAATGCCGGGCTGACCACGTTCGTCCTGCAGGGCCCGCGGCTCGATCAGGTCGCCGAAGCGCTTCAGGGCCGCCCCGGCGTCGACCAGGTGGCGCCTTTCGGCGCGACGCTGCATGTCGTCGGCTCGGACAGGAAGAAGCTCGAAGCCGCACTCGCCGACGTCGAGAAAGAGCACAAGGGCGTGAAAGTTTCGCCCGGCGAAACCAGCCTCGAGGACGTCTTCATCCAGTTCATGTCCGGGTCGAAGGACAACATGGCATGAACAGCGTCTTTTCCTTCGCCCGGCTTGGCGCTTTGCTGATCAAGGAATTCATCCAGATGCGGCGCGACCGCATCACCTTCGCCATGATGCTCGGCGTGCCGCTGATACAATTGGTGCTTTTCGGCTACGCCATCAACAACGACCCGAAAAGCCTGCCGGCGGCACTCGTGGCGACGAGCAACGATCCCTACACGCGTGCCATTGTCGCCGCGCTGCAGACCACCGGCTACTATCGTTTCGACCATGTCGCGCAAAGCGCCGCCGAGGCCGAATTCCTGATATCGCGCGGCGACGTCGCCTTCGTCGTCACCATCCCCGCCGATTTCGCCATGAGGGTGGAGAGCGGCAACAACCCGCAGATACTCATCGAGGCCGACGCCACCGACCCGGCGGTGGCCAGCGGCGCCATCTCGACGCTCGGCACCGTCGCCAGCCAGGCGCTGCTGAGGGCGCAAGGCACGCAGGAAGCCGCCGCCGAGGCCGCCAAGGGTCAGCTCGATGTCGTCGTACACCGGCGCTACAATCCCGAAGGCATCTCGCAATACAACATCGTACCCGGCCTGCTCGGCGTCATCCTGCAGATGACCATGGTGATGATGACCTCGATCGCGCTGACGCGCGAGACCGAGCGCGGCACGATGGAGAACCTGCTCGCCATGCCGTCCAGCCCGCTCGAGATCATGATGGGCAAGGTGCTGCCCTATCTGGCGGTCGGCGGCGTGCAGGTGGTGGTGGTGCTGGCGGCGGCGAAGCTGCTGTTCGCAATCCCCTTCACCGGGTCGATGTCGCTGCTGTTGACCGCCGTGCTGATCTTCGTGCTGGCGCTGGTGCTGCTCGGCTACACGATTTCGACCGTCGCCCGCACGCAGATGCAGGCGCTCCAGCTCACCTTCTTCTTCTTCCTGCCGTCGATCATGCTGTCGGGTTTCATGTTCCCCTATCGCGGTATGCCGGACTGGGCGCAAATCTTCGGCGAGATTTTCCCGCTGACGCATTTCCTGCGCATCACCCGCGCCGTGATGCTGAAGGGCGCTGAACTGCCCGCAGTGGCAGGCGAGATCGGCTGGCTGGTGGTGTTCGTGGCCTTGTTTGCCGGTGTGGCATTGGTGCGGTTCAGGCGGACGCTGGATTAGGGTCAAGGCCAATCAGCGGCCATCGCTTAACCGTTGAGCGAAGCTGGACCGCTGACGAACGGGTTCCCTTTGACATAGAACCGCAGCAGGCGGTCCGCATCCTTCGAGATGCCGATCCTGACACTCTTCCCGATTTCGCCGGGTTCGCCACCATCATGTCCGAGCCATAGCGGGCCTTCGCGGCAGAGATCGAGCCCGTCGAGCGAACGATCGATCCGCAACGCCTGGGCCAGCCTTCCCGGTCCTCGCGCCAGGTCGCGCAGGCGCTCGGTGCCGCGATTGACCCGCATGATCGCAATGCCCTCGAGCGGCTCGAGCGCCCTGATCAGCACGCCGGTTCCGACCCCCGGCATCTCGCTCGAGACATTGAGCATGTAGGAGATGCCGTAGGCGAGATAGACATAGGCGTGCCCGGGCTCGAGAAACAGCGAACGATTGCGCGGCGTCTGGCCCCGGTAGCCGTGCCCGGCGGCATCGCCGACGACGTAGGCCTCTGTCTCGACGATGCGGCCGCAGGCGATGCCTTCGGGCAGTTCGCGCACCACGATCTTGCCGATGAGGGCGCGGGCAAGGGATGCCGTATCGTGGGGCAGCTCGGAACGCGTGAGCGGGCGGTAGATGACCATGCTCAGCGCGGCGATGATTTGGCGGCGGGAGAGGAGTGATCCAAGGCGGAACGTGTCGCCAGATACTCCATATCAGGTCCCCTTGGACATCGCCGTCTCAAGCCGCCGCCATGATCTCGGCATAGGTGCCGAAATCGACATTGCCGCCGGACAGCACCACGACAACGCATTTGCCTGTTAGTTCGATATCGCCCGATGACAGTGCCGCCAGCGCCACGCAGCCGCCGGGCTCGACCACCAGCTTGATATAGGCCATGGCGTCGCGCACCGCCTGCGCCGCCGCCTGGTCCGAGACGGCGATGGCCCCAGTGAGGTTCCTGCGGTTGATCTCGAAGGTGATCAGGCCGGGCTCGGCGGTCAGGAGCGCGTCGCAGATGGAGCTATGGCCGGGCTCGTTCGAAACCCTGGCGCCTGCGGCCAGCGACCGGCGGGTGTCATCAAAATGCTCGGGCTCCACCGCCCAGACCGCAGTGTCCGGCGAGGCGTCCTTGACGGCCACCGAAATGCCGCTGGTCAGGCCGCCGCCTCCACAGGGGACGATCACCGCATCGAGGTCAACGCCAAGCACTTTTGCCTGGCGCATCAATTCGAGGCCGATCGTGCCCTGGCCGGCAATGATGGCCGGGTCGTCGAAAGGCGGCACCAGCACCATGCCTCTTTCGATGTAAGGGCGAACCACGGTCATGCGATCGTCGCGAAAGCGGTCGAACGGCACCACCTCCGCCCCCATCTTGCGGACGTTAGCGATCTTCATCGCCGGCGCGTCTGAAGGCATGGCGATGACCGCCTCGACGCCGAACATCGCCGCCGACGCCGCGACGCCCTGCGCATGATTGCCCGACGAGAAGGCGACGACGCCCCGACTGCGTTCCTCCTCGCTCAGCGACGACAGCTTGTTGTAGGCGCCACGGAATTTGAACGAGCCGGTGCGCTGCAGCGTCTCCGGCTTGAACAGGATGCGGCCGCCGAAGCGCTTGTTCAGCTCCTGCGATTCGATCAAGGGGGTTTCGACGATCAGGCCGGAGAGACGTGCGGCGGCGGCGTGGACGTCGGCGATGCCGGGAGGGGTGGTCATGGCGGGTCCTGCGGAAATGTGGCCCGCCCATGGTGCACGGAAAGCGCCGCGCGACACCAATGAAAAAATGTGACCGTTACAAAGTTTGGCGGACGGTCGCCAACGCCACGGCTGCACGCCCCCCTCTGGCCTGCCGGCCATCTCCCCCTCAAAGGGGGGGAGATTAGACGTCACGAAAGCTCTCACCAACTTACAAGGTCGACAAGCGCCGGAGTCGAAACTGCCAATCTCCCCCCTTGAGGGGGAGATGTCCGGCAGGACAGAGGGGGGTGCTGTCCCGCCGACATCTCGCCAGTTCACCCAAGCAACGTCCTCTGCCTCTTGCTCCCACCCAGCTTGCGCCAGTTGTTGAACCGGTGGCTGGCGGCGGCAAAGGAGATTTTCATCTGCTGGGCGACCGAGTAGCGCGACTTGCCCTCGTCGAACATGCGGTAGCAGCACTCGGCGCCTTCCTCGGTCAGTTTGCCATCCGGCCCCTTGTTGTGCGGATTGGCGGGGTCGAATTTCTCGACCTGCTGTTCGACCAGGCCCTTCAGGCGCTGCAGGTCGGCCTCGATGCTGGCGATGAGATCGAGAACGGGCTTTGGGTCATAGTGATGCGGAGGCTGTTTTGCCGTCATCTGCCGGTTCCTTGTTCTGGTTAGGTAAATTATATAGGTGAACATTCACTGATAATGAAGGGCCAGCCCGGCTTACGAGCTTCAACAATTCTTGACCGCGACCGAGCGCAATTGACCGGAGGCGCTCAAAACCCTAGTTTAGAACTATTCTAAACTAGGGTGAATTCCTCATGCTTTCCCGTGTTTTCGGCTTCGGCCGCCGTCCCTTCGAATCGCTCTCCGAACAGGAGATCCTGGCGCTGGCCATTTCGTCCGAGGAGGATGATGGACGCATCTACCGGGCCTATGCCGATGGCCTGACGGAAAACTTCCCGCAATCGGCAAAAGTGTTCGAGGAGATGGCCGAGGAAGAGGATGGCCATCGCGATGCGCTGATCGAGCTTTTCCGCAAGCGGTTCGGCGAGCGCATACCGCTGATCAGGCGCGAACATGTGAAGGGTTATTACGAGCGCAAGCCCGACTGGCTGGTCCGGCCGCTCGGCATCGAGCACGTGCGCAGCCAAGCCGAGGCGATGGAGCGGCAAGCCTACCTGTTCTATGTCGAGGCGGCCAAGCGCACGGCAGATGCCTCGACGCGAAAACTGCTCGACGATCTGGCGGTGGCCGAACTGGGCCACGAGACTCTGGCGCAGCGGCTGGAGCAGAAACATGTACCGGGCGCCGTCAAGGCCGAGGAGGCCAGCGCCGAGCAGCGCCAGTTCATCCTTACCTATGTGCAACCAGGACTGGCCGGGCTGATGGACGGATCTGTGTCCACTCTGGCGCCGATCTTTGCCGCCGCCTTTGCCACGCATGACACCTGGCAGACGCTGTTGGTCGGGCTTGCCGCTTCGATCGGCGCCGGCATTTCGATGGGCTTCACCGAGGTCGCTTCCGACGACGGCAAGCTGTCGGGCCGCGGCTCGCCGATCAAGCGCGGTTTGACCGTCGGCATCATGACGACGTTGGGCGGTCTCGGACACGCGCTCCCCTATCTCATTCCGAGCTTCTGGACGGCGACGGGTGTCGCTGCAGTGGTGGTGTTCTTCGAACTGTGGGCGATCGCTTTTGTCCAGAACCGCTACATGCAGACGCCCTTCCTGCGTGCCGCCTTCCAGGTGGTGCTGGGCGGCGCCCTGGTGTTCGCGGCCGGCGTGCTGATCGGGAATGCGTAACCGCAAAGCGCCCCCTCACCCAGCCTCCGCTTCGCTCGGCTGACCTCTCCCCGAGGGGAGAGGAGACTACCAGCGCCGGCGCCAACTCTTCTCCCCTGGGGGAGAAGGTGGCCGCGAAGCGGCCGGATGAGGGGGCGACGGCGCGGCGATCGGCTACCACTCACCCATTCACCGCCCGGCTATCCCTAGGCGCCTCGTCCCTCTCCGTCAGCCCATAATCCCTCACCACATGGGCGATGCGCAATCGGTAGCCGGCAAAGATACCGCCACGGCCGGCCTTCTGCGCCTGGCGGTGTTCCTCGGTGTTGCGCCAGGCCTTCACGGCTTCCTCGTCGCGCCAGAATGACAGCGACAGGATCCGGTTCGGATCGGCCAGGCTCTGGAAACGCTCGATCGACAGAAAGCCGTCGATGCCGTCGAGCAGCGGCCGCAGATCGGCGGCGATGCTCAGATATGCATCGCGCCTGCCCGCCGCCGGCTCGACCTCGAAGATGACGGCAATCACGGCAGCACCAGTTTCGCGTGCGGGCCCGAGACGTGCTTCAGGAACATGCGGTCCTCCTTGAGGATGAATCTTTCACGCTTGGCAAACTCGTAGTTTGCCTTGCCGGCGGGATCGGCGGCAAGTCGCGCGCGGTAGGCCTCATAGGCCGCCAGGCTGTCGATGTTGTAGGCGGCATAGGCCGTTGTCGCCGAGCCTTCATGAGGCGCGTAATAACCGATCAAATCGGCGCCGCAGCGTGGAATGGCCTGGCCCCAGTTGCGGGCGTACTCCTCGAAGGCCGCCTTGCCGAACGGGTCGATCTCGTAGCGGATGAAGCAGGTGATGGTCATTGTGGTCTCCTTGGAGTTGCGTCGATAGTTCGGGCGGCATCGAAACGTTGTGTCGTCTGGTCTGCTATGGCTGCCAGAAGGACTTCGCGCATTCGCGGCACACGTCTCGCCGCGTCAGCCCAAGATCGCGCAGCTGATGATCGTCGATCTCGGCAAGGTCGAGGCGCTGCAGATGACGGTCATACCAGCGGGCCAGCAGCCGCGAACGCAACCAGGTGACGAACGGGAACGATTGTCGGCTGGGGAGCGCCGAGGGGAAAGCGGTTCGTGCGGCCATCGTCGTCTCCTTGATCTCACCTGAGAATAGTGGTTATCTGACGAGAACGCTTCGATGAGGAACGAACTATGCGTGAAGGACCCGACATCGCCCGCATCGCCAGCCTGGTCGGCGACCCGGCACGGGCAAACATGCTGAATGCCCTGATGGGCGGCACGGCGCTGACGGCGAGCGAGCTGGCGCTCGAGGCCGGCGTCTCGCTGCCGACCGCCAGCTCGCACCTGGGCAAACTGATGGAAGGCGGGCTGCTCACGGTGGCGAGCCAGGGCCGGCATCGCTATTACGGCCTCGCCGGACCGCAGGTGGCGGGCATGATCGAAGCCATCACAGGCGTCGCGGAAGCCGTCGGTCCAAAGCGTGTGCGCCCGGGTCCGCGCGATGGCGCCATGCGCGTGGCGCGCGTCTGCTACGATCACCTCGCCGGCGAGCAGGCGGTGGCGATGCTCGATCGGCTCGTCGCCAAGAACGTACTGGTCCGCGACGAGCAGGAGATCAGGCTCGGGCCATCGGCGGCTTCGCATTTCGCGGCGATAGGCATCGACGTCTACACCAAGCCGCGACGGCCGGTGTGCCGCGCTTGCCTCGACTGGAGCGTGCGGCGCTCACACCTCGCCGGCACGCTGGGCGCCGCCATCCTCGACAAGATCCTTGCCGAGAAATGGGCGCGCCGCGAGAAGGACAGCCGCGCGGTGATCTTCTCGCCGCCGGGCAAGCAGGCGTTTGAGAGGGTGTTTTTGAGTTGAGGTGTTGGCGCTCGCTCACACCTTCACGAGGCTCCCCCCCGCTTCAACACCTTCCCCCGCCCGAAAAACTCCTTCCACGGATCGGCTTTCGCCAATTGCTTCAGCGTCGTCTTGTCGCCGATCGGGAAAGCGTTCGGCGCCAAGCCGGCCTCGATCTCTGGCCAGCTCACCGGCATCGACACGGTGGCGCCCTTCTTGGCGCGCGACGAATAGGGCGCGACCGTCGTCGAGCCCCTGCCGTTGCGCAGATAGTCGACGAAGATCTTTCCGGTGCGCGCTTTTTTCGACAGCGTCGCCGTGTAGCGGTCGGGGGCACCCTGCTCCAGCGCCCTGGCGAAATCATGGGCGAAGGTTTTGACCTCCTCCCAATCCGCCGCTGGTCTCAGCGGCACCATGACGTGAAAACCCTTGCCGCCCGACGTCTTGACGAAATTCGGCAGCGACAGCTCGTCGAGCTTGCCTCTGATATCGAGTGCAGCCTCGCGCACCGCCTTCACGTCCACACCTTCATCGGGATCGAGATCGAAGATGATCTGGTCGGGCTTTTCGATCTCATCGATCGTGCACCCCCAAATGTGGATCTCGACCACGCCATACTGGACCAGTGCGGCAACACCATCGAAATCCCGGATGTACAGGATCTCCTCGCCGTCACTAGGGTCCTTCATGCGGGCGATCTTGTCGCTCATGCCGGCCGAGGCATGTTTCTGGAAGAAACGCTGGCCGCCGACACCGTCCGGCGCCCGCACCAGGCTGAGCGGCCGGTTGACGACAAACTGTTCCATGCGCGGCCAAACCTGCGCGTAATGGTCGAGCAGGCCCCGCTTTGAGATGTTTTCGTCCGGCCACAGCAGCTTGTCGGGGTGCGAGAGTTTTACCGTGGTCGTCATCGATCTAGCGGCTTTGCCACCCGGTGCCGGCTTGGCCGTGCTCTCGCCTGTCGATGGCTTGCCTGTCGACGCTTTGGGCTTTTCCTGCACGACTTCCTCCGCCGCCTTGTCCTCGCGCAATCCCTGGAACGAGGCGTGGCGTATTATACGGTCCGAGGTCCAGCTGCGAAACTCCACTTCGCCGACAAGCTCGGGCTTGACCCAGACCAGGCCCTTTCCCTTCGGCACGGCGGTTGCGAAGGGCGATGTTTTTGCCGTCAATGCATCGAGTTTTGCCTTCAGCTCATTGGCGCCCTTGCCCGAAAAACCGGTGCCGACGCGGCCGGCATAATGCAGCTTGCCGCCCTCATGGAAGCCGACGAGGATCGAGCGCAATCCGCGCCCGGTCTTGTCCGACGGCAGATAGCCGCCGATGACGAATTCCTGCCGCGCCGTGCATTTCGACTTCACCCAGGTCGGGCCTCGGCCGCTGCGATAGGGGGCATCGGCACGCTTTGAGACGACGCCTTCCAGGCCCATGCGGCAGGCATGCTCCAGCATGATCTTGCCAGGTTCGGAGAAATGGTCGCTGAAGCGGACCGCGGGATTGTCGGACTGTTCGCCGAGCAGCTCCTGCAAGGCCTGCTTGCGCTCGACCAGCGGCTCGCGGCGCAAATCCCTTCCGTCGAGGCGCATCAGGTCGAACACGTAATAGACGAACCGATGCGTCCGCTTCGCCGACAGGTCCTGCTGCAGCAGCGCGAAAGACGAGACGCCGCTGTCGGCGAGCACGACCACCTCGCCATCGATGATGGCGTCGCTGCACTTCAGCCCGGCCAGCTCCGCGACGATCTCGCTGCCGAGTTTCTTTGTCCAGTCGAGGCCGGTCCGGGTCAGCAGCCGCACATCGGTGCCGGCGATCTGCGCCTGCATGCGGTAGCCGTCGAACTTCACCTCATGCAGCCAGTCCTTGCCCGGCGGTGCATCGCGCTCAAGCGTGGCCAGCTGCGGCTCGATGAAGTCGAGGCGTTTGCCGGGTTTCGCTTTGCCGGCGGCCGGCTTGTTGGAATGCCATACTTTCGGCTTCTCACCCTTTGCGGACTTGCCCTCGCCGACCTCCTCGATGGTCAGGCCGGACTTCACCGATTCTGGCGCCTCCTTGAGAATATCCTCGCCAGGACGCGCTGCGGCATCGTCCGACTTGATCAGCAGCCAGTTGTCGCGTTTTTCACCCGCACGCGGCTTCAGTCGCACCAGATGCCATGCCCCATGCAGCTTGTGGCCCTCAAGCTCAAAGCTGATATGGCCCTTCTTCATCGCCTTGGCCGGGTCGATCTCGGGGGTCCAGGTGCCCTCGTCCCAGACGATGACCGAACCGCCGCCATATTCGCCCTTGGGAATGGTGCCCTCGAACGGCGCATAGTCGATCGGGTGGTCCTCGACATGCACGGCGAGCCGCTTCTCATGCGGGTCGAGGCTTGG
Source organism: Mesorhizobium sp. M0227 (assembly GCF_040321855.1). NCBI lineage: Bacteria > Pseudomonadati > Pseudomonadota > Alphaproteobacteria > Hyphomicrobiales > Phyllobacteriaceae > Mesorhizobium > Mesorhizobium sp. M0227. The sequence continues at coordinate 115,431 of NZ_JAMYSJ010000002.1, forward strand.
GCCGCGCGTCACCGCCCAGCTCCATAGCACGCCGTCATGCTCGAGCCGCAGGTCGTAATGCAGCCGCGTCGCGGCATGCTTGTGGATGACGAAGATGCCGCCGGCCTCGCCCTTCTTGGCCAGGGCAACCTTGCCGGCCGGTTCGGCGGTCTTCTTGAAATCGCGCTTGGAATGATATTGTTCGAGGCTGGCCATCCGTTGGGTTCCTCAGGCCGATTTGCGTTTGGGCGCGCTGCCTTTCGGCTTGGCGCGTTTGGCCGCCGGCTTGGCTTTCGCCGAAGAAGGCTTTTTCGATGACCCGGAGTCCGACAGGCTCTTCTTCAGCGCGTCGAACAGATTGACGACATTGGAAGGTTTGGGCGCCGCTTTGGCCTTCGGCGCCCTGTGGCCGGCCTTCTTGGCGCGGATCAGCTCCAGCAGCGCCTCCTCGTATTTGTCGTCGAATTTCGAGGGGTCGAACTTCGTCTTCTTCTTGTCGATGATCAACTCGGCGAGGTCGGTCATCTCCTGATCGGTCTTCACGGACTCGATGTCGCCGAACACGGTTTCCGGTTGGCGCACCGTGTTGTCGTAGCGCAAGGTCGTCAGCACCATCCCTTTGCCGAGCGGCTCGATAACCACCGGCCGTTCGCGTCGGTAGAGCACGATACGCGCCAACCCGGCCATCTTCTTGCCCGCCATCGCATCCCGGATGACGGCGAACGCCTCTTCCGACACCTTGTCGGCCGGGGCGACATAATAGGGCGTATCGAGATAGATCTGCTGGATCGAAGCTTTGTCGACGAAACCGTCCAGCGCCATCGTGTGCGAGGATTCGATCTGTACCGCCTCGATCTCGTCCTCCTCGATATGGATGAAATCGCCATCGTCGAGTTCATAGCCCTTGACCTCCTCATCCTCCTCCAGCGGCTTGCCGGTTTCGGCATCGACATAGAGCCGCTTCACCGTGTTGCCGGTCTTGCGGTTGAGAATGCGAAACGAGACCCGCTCCGTGTGGGTGACGACATTGGTCAGTTCGACGGCACAGGTGACCAGCGATAGCTTCAGATAGCCCTTCCAGGCCGGACGCGGCGCCATGAGCTCTTCCCTTCCAGAACGAGATGAAGGTGAGAACGGACAGACCGCGCTCCAGTTCCGCGCTCACGCGCCGATCTGGATGCCGAGGGCCACCCGTGGCGTTCTGGCCGCCAGCACGGAAATTTCGCGAGCGCGGCAAAAGTTGAAACAGAACCGCGCACGGGCGACATTCAAACGAAACATATGTGATGCAAAAGTCACATTGACCGGAATGCCGACCAACTGCACCGAAAGACCCCGAATCAGCCGCATTCCAGCCACGAAGCGAGGCATTTTCGACCAGATATTAACATCACGTTCACCGACTATTCACGCCTCGACGCTATGATGACCGCAATTCGGAAGGGACATCCGAAATCGGGACAGGGACCAGGGTAATGAACTTCCTCGCGCACCTCATCGGCTATGCCGCCGCAATCCGCGAATTCATCGCGCCGACTTATCGGCCCGAGCGCTATTACATGCGCGGCCCCGGCCCGGCCTGCGCCCGTCGCGGCAACTCGCTGGGCGCGCACTGATCATGGCTTTCGAAAATCGCCACGACAGCCGGATCTGCAGGCCCGCCGCCTCTACCCGCGCCACCACCTATCGCGCCGAGCGTCCCGCTCTCGCCGACAGGCGCCGTGCGACATCGCCACGGCTTTGATACCGACGCTGGCCCGGCTTAGTGTCGTAGGACACGAGCAGCCGAGGCCAGCTTGACCGACCATTCCCAACCCAGTCGACCCAAGTCAAACCGTCCCTCCGGAACAACTCTCGACGCACGCCATCCATTGATCGTTTTCGATGGCGTCTGCGTGCTCTGTTCCGGCTTCGTGCGCATGGTGGTCAGGCTCGACCGCCAAGGCCGTTTCCGCTTCGCCAGCGCGCAGTCGCCCTTCGGTGAAACGCTGTTTCGGAAGCATGGACTGCGCACGGACTCTTACGAAACCAATCTCGTCCTGATCGACGGCGTCGCCTTCACGCGGCTGGACAGCTTCGTCGCCGTCATGGCGGAACTCGGCTGGCCCTGGCGGGCGGCAAAAACACTGCTGCTGCTGCCGCGCCCGCTGCGTGGTTGGCTCTACGATCGCATCGCCAAGAACCGCTACGCCCTGTTCGGCAGGAAGGACAGCTGCGAGATCCCCGCACCCGAGCTGCGGGAACGGTTCCTTGGCTAGAAAACGTGGGGAGCAGCGCGTGAAGCGTCTCATCTAACACCGACGGCTTCTGGCGGCTGCATTGTCCATTTGCGTTGCCAAGGTGGCTGTGATCGCTGCCCACATTGTTCGAAGCCGCCGAGGAAGCCGCTTCCGCGTTCCCGGCGAGATTTCTCATCTGCTCTGAAGGCCGATCACGCATTATCGTGGTTGGCTCGTGCCATCCGGCCCGCACGGCTCCAGCACGATCGGTCCGCCTGCAGCCATGCCCAGTTCCCTGCAGCCCTGAACCGTGCACAGTGTCCAGCCGTCGCCGGTCGCGCCGGAAGCGGCGAGCACAACGCGTCGTTGTGGGTCGATCTCTGGCGCATAGCTCCACCAACCCTCCTTCAGCAGCGCGCCTTCCGGTGGCTCCATGCCGGCGCCCGAGCCCTCGATCCGGGCTTCGACCAACTGCAGGCCGGTAGGCGTGACCTTCCAGTCTTCCTCCCACCGCGTCCGTTCCACCGAATGCGTCCAGGACAGGGTGAAGGCGGCAACGGAGAGCGTCACCGTCTTGCCGGCGGCCAGGATGCACAGGCTCATGCTTTAGCGGCCTGCCGTGAGCGAAAACAGTGCCAGCCGATCCAGGCCAGCGCCAGCACCCAGCCGGCCTCGTCGGTGAGCGGCACCGCAGCGACCAGAAGCACGCCGGCCGCGAAGGCGATGAGCCGTTCCCACAACGCCATGCGGCGGGCGAGAAAGCCGACGGCGGCGGCACCCCACAACACGATGCCCATGCACGCCTTGGCGACGATGTATGCGACCTCGGCGGGATAGCCGAACTGGGCGGCGATTGGCCCGGCGTCCTGCAGCATCAGCGCCGGCGTATAGACCGCCATGAACGGCACGACGAAGCCGGCAATAGCCAGCTTGGTCGCCTGGATGCCGATCTTGAGGCCGCTTTCCCTAGCCATCGGTGCGGCGGCAAACGCGGCCAGCGCCACGGGCGGCGTCAAATCGGCCATGATGCCGAAATAGAACACGAACATGTGGCTGACCAGCAGCGGCACGCCGAGTTCCAGCAGCGCCGGCCCGGCCAGCGACGAGGTGATGATGTAGTTGGGGATGGTCGGGATGCCCATGCCGAGCACCAGGCAGGTGACCATGGTCAACACCAGCGACAGGAACAGATTGTCCTGGCCGATCGAGATGATCCAGCCGATGAAGGTCGAGGCGATGCCGGTGAGCGTCAGCGTGCCGATGACGATGCCGACGATGGCGCAGGCAATGCCGACCGGCAGCGCGTTCTTGGCGCCTTCGGCAAGCGAGTCGACGCAGATTTGCAACGTCTCGCGGCCGCCCTTGAACGTGAAGCAGGCAACGACCAGTGCGGCGATCACCAGGCCGAGGAGGTTGACGCCGAACTTCATGAACGAGGCGGCGGCAAGCCCGAGCGCGATCCAGAAGACGATGCGGAAGGCGAGCGGTCCGATCGCCGCCGCCAGCGGCGTGCCGAGGATGAGCACGATGGTCAGCGCCAGGCCCATCGTGCCGGCGAAGATCGGCGTGTAGCCGGCCAACAGCAGATAGATCAGCGCTGCCAGCGGCAGCACCAGCGGCCAGTGTTGCCGCACCGCGTCCCACGGGTTGGGCAGCTCGGCCTTGGCCATGCCGTGCAGGCCGGCCTTGCCGGCTTCCAGATGCACCTGCCAGAAGCAGGCGCCGAAATAGAGCAGCGCCGGGATGATCGCCGCCTTGACCACTTCGGCATAAGGCACGTTCAGCGTCTCGGCCATGATGAAGGCGACCGCGCCCATCACCGGCGGCATGATCTGGCCGCCCATCGAGGAGGTCGCCTCGACGGCGCCGGCAAAGGCCGAGCGGAAGCCGAAGCGCTTCATCAGCGGGATGGTGAACTGGCCGCTGGCCACCACATTGGCGACGCCCGAGCCGGAAATGGTGCCCATCAGCGCCGACGACAGCACGCAGACCTGCGCCGGGCCGCCGCGCCATGTGCCGACAAGGCCCAGCGCGAAATCGTTGAACAGCGCGATCATGCCGGCACGTTCGAGGAAGGCGGCAAAGACGACGAAGATGAAGATGTAGGCGGCCGAGACATAGATCGGCGTGCCGTAGATGCCTTCGGTGCCGTAGGCGAAGGTGTCGACCAGCTGGGCGAAATCATAGCCGCGATGGATGAGCGGCGGCGGCAGATGGTTGCCGAAAAAGCAGTAAGCGAGAAAGATGAAGGCGATGACCGCCAGCGGCAGGCCCATCAGCCGCCGCGCCGCCTCGAAGACCAGCACCACCAGCACAGCGCCGACGATCAGGTCCGGCGTGGTCAGGAAGCCGGAGCGCCGGATGAGGTCGGTGTAGAACACCCAATTGTAGAGGCCGGTGCCGAAACCGAGCACGCCGAGCGTCCAGAACGCGGCTTTGGCCGGCATGCTTTTGGCGCGCAGATTGGCGATCAGGCCGAAGCCGAGCAGCAGCAGGAAGCCGACATGCATGGCCCGCACCACCTGGCTCGGAATGCTGCCATAGGCGGCGACATAGATCTGGAACACGGAAAAGGCGACAGCGATGAGAAAAGCGGCCTTGCCTGCAAGGCCGTCGCCGAAGCCCGGCGGCAGCCCTTCAACCTGCTCTTCGACGACAGGAAGATGGAAGGTGGCGGATTTGCCGTCGGGTATTGTTCCAGACGTTGCTTCGCTCATCCGACGGTCTCCAAAAGGAGCGAAGTGTAGTGCGTGGCGCCCTCCTCTGCCCTGCCGGGCATCTCCCCCTCAAGGGAGGAGATCAGCAGCGTTGGTGTCTGCGCACGTCCTGCAACGTTAGCGATTGGCGAAGGGTGTGGTGACGTCCAATCTCCCCCCTTGAGGGGGAGATGCCCGGCAGGGCAGAGGGGGGCGCCTGGCGAAGACATGTCAGGTTGCCACGCGTCTTACTTCAACAGCCCCTTCTCCTTGTAATAACGCTCGGCACCGGGGTGCAGCGGCACCGGCATGCCGTCGAGCGCCTTGGCCGGGTCGATCGCCTTGGCAGCGGCATGCGCCGCGGCAAGCTGGTCGAGATGCTCGAACAAAAGCTTGGTCATCTGGTAGGCGGTTTCGTCGGAGACATCGGCGCGGGTGATGAGGAAATTGCCGACGGCGGCGGTCGCGACATCCTCGCTCTGGCCCTCATAGGTGCCCTTGGGAATGACCACCGAAAGATAGGGCGAGCCGATTTTGGCGACATCCTCGGCCGGCACCGCCACGACATTGATCGGCACCGAGGTGGCGAGGTCGCGGATCGAGGCGACGCCGAGCCCGGCCGATTGCAGCGTGGCGTCGAGCTGCCGGTTTTTGATCAGTTCGACCGATTCGGCGAAGGGCAGGTATTCGACCCGGCCGAGATCCTCATATTTCAGCCCGGCGGCGGCGAAGATGGCGCGGGCGTTGAGCTCGGTGCCGGAGGCAGGCGCGCCGACCGACAGGCTCTTGCCCTTGAGGTCGGCCAGCGTCTTGATGCCGGACTCCTGGCTGGCGACGATCTGGATATAATTGGGATAGATGGCGGCGATGCCGCGCAATTTATCGAGCTTGCCGGGGAAACCGGCCTCGGCATTGCCTTCGGCGGCCAGCTTGACGGAATCGCCCAGCGCAAACGCAATCTCGCCCTTGCCCTGCTGCAACAGATTGAGGTTTTCGACCGAAGCCTTTGTCGCCTGTACCTGGGTGCGTGCGCCTTCGATGCCCTTGCCGTAGATTTCCGACAGCGCCACGCCGAGCGGATAATAGACGCCGGATGTGCCGCCGGTCAGCACATTGATGAATTCCTGCGCCCTGGCTGAGATGGTGCCCAGGCCAAGCGAGAGCGCCACGGCGCCGGCTGCAACGAATTTCGTTTTGAAATTGAACATCGGATCTCCTCCCTGAAAATATCGACGACCGCACCGCCTCCTAGATGCGAACCGGGGCGAGTTTAGACAGCGAGCCGCAAATGCCAACCCGCAATTGCGCTCGTTAGACGAACGGTTGAGGGATCAGGAAACAGATGGCGGCTTGCACAAAAAGCCATCGGGGCCGAAAGTTTTTTGAGCAGCCTGTCGAAATCGGCCACTGCCGCGCGACATACGTCCGGCCTCGCAAGGACGCGGCCTTCGCAAAACGGGAGAAGACCATGCGATACATGATTTTGATCAATAGCGACGAAGCCGCATTGGCGAACACGCCGATCGAGAAGGCCCAGCAGATGAGCGCGGCCTATGGCGCCTATACCGAAGCGTTGAAGAAATCCGGTGCGTGGCTGGCTGGCGAAAGGCTGCGCCCGACCCAGGCCACCACCTCGGTGCGGATCGCTGACGGCAAGACCAACGTGATCGACGGCCCCTATGCCGACACCAAGGAGCAGCTTGCCGGCTTCTACATGATCGAGGCGGCTGACATCGATACAGCCATCGAATGGGCGGCACGCTGTCCGGCAGCCAGCACCGGCACGGTCGAATTGCGGCCGATCTGGGAAATGGCCGACTACATGCCCAAGAAATGACGGTGATGGACAGTCGCCCGGACATCGCCCGGGCGGCCGCCGCGGCGGCCGCGCGGCAGAGCTACGGCAAGCTGGTCGCCTGGCTCGCGGCCCGCACGCGCGACGTGGCCGCCGCCGAGGACGCGCTGGCCGATGCCTTTGCCGCCGCCCTCGAGCGCTGGCCGCGAACCGGCGTGCCGGAAAAGCCGGAAGCCTGGCTGCTGGCGGTGGCGCGGCGGCGCCGCGTCGATGCGGTGCGGCGGCGGCTCACCAGCGAGGCCGGCCGCGAGCATCTCAAGCTGATTGCGCAGGAGGCGGAGGCACGCATGACCGAGGAAGATCTGCCCGACGATCGGCTGCGGCTGATGTTCGCTTGCGCCCATCCGGCGATCGAATCGAGCGTACGCTCGCCACTTATCCTGCAGACGGTGCTGGGGTTCGACGCCGCGACGATCGCCTCCGCCTTCCTGGTCTCGCCCGCAACCATGGGCCAGCGCCTGGTGCGGGCCAAGTCCCGCATCCGTGAAACCGGCATTCCGTTCCGCGTGCCGGAGCGGGCCGAACTCGGGGAACGGCTGGATGCGGTGCTGGAAGCGATCTACGCCGCCTTCGCCGAAGGCTGGACCGACCCGGCGGGCACCGAAACGCGGCGCCGCAACCTGGCGACCGAAGGCATCTGGCTCGGCCGGCTGGTGGCTTCGCTGTTGCCGGAGGAGCCGGAGGCACTGGGCCTCTTGTCGCTGATGCTGTTTGCTGAGTCCCGCCGCGCCGCACGGCGCAGTGCCGAAGGCGACTTCGTGCCGCTGGCGGAACAGGATTGCCTTCTATGGGACCGCGCCCTCATCGATGAGGCGGAGGCGCTGCTTTCCCACGCCGCGTCCAAGGGCGTCATCGGCCGTTACCAGCTTGAGGCGGCCGTGCAGTCCGCGCATGCGGCACGAAGGTTCACCGGCCGCACCGACTGGGTGGCGATCCAGGAACTCTACGACGCGCTGCTTTCGATCGCAGGATCGCCGGTGGTGGCGATAAACCGCGCGGTGGCGATCGCCGAGGCCGAGGGCGCAGTGGCCGGATTGGCGGCCCTTTACGTGCTGGGCGACGACAAGCGGCTTGACGAGTACCAGCCCTATTGGGCCGCACGCGCCGGTCTCCTGGCCAGGCTTGGTCAGGTACCGCAAGCCTGCGAAGCCTACGACCGGGCGATCGGCCTCGAGCGAGACCCGGCGGTGCGCCGGTTCCTGCAGGGAAAACGGGCGGTGCTCAGAAATTGAGCTTCAGCCCGGCCACATCTCGTGCGAGGTGTTGAGCGTCTTCATCAGCGGATGGTCGCGCAGCCGCGCCCACAGGCGTTCGATGTTCGGCCATGCCGTCCGCGCGCTGTCGATGTCGGGATGCCAGGCCACCAGCATGACCAGATAGATGTCGGCCAGCGACATCCGGTCACCGACCAGCCAGTCACGGCCCTCGAGCGCGGCATCGAGAACGGCAAAGCCGCGGTCCATCTCGGCCACGGCCGCCAGCTTGACCGCCTTGGTGCCTTCGGGATCGGCCGTGTAGCGGTATGCGTAGTAGAAACGCAGCACTGCCGAATAGAGAACAGACGACATAAAGGCCATCCAGCGCAGGAAATCCGCGCGGGCAGGCGCTTCTGCTCCCGGCGCCAAATTGGCGTCGGGGTGGCGCTCGGCAAGCACAATGCAGATCGCTGCCGATTCGGTCATCGAGCTTCCGTCCGGCAGGGTCAGCACCGGCACCTGGTTCAACGGACTGATGTCGAGGAAGGCGGGATCGGGCCGGTCGGTCTTCGGCACGTCGATCTGCTCAAATGGTACATTGGCCAGCGCCAGCGCCGCCTCCACCACGAAGCCGCCGCTGCCGGGACGGGTATAAAGCTTGTACATGAAATTCTCCCCCGGCCCGCGCAAAGCAGGCCGGGGGAAATATGAACCGGAAGCGGTGTGGCGCTCAAGCCGCCCATGGCGGCCACGGGCGTTTTTTCAGCGGGCCAGCTTGGTCACGAAGAAGCGTCGGATTACGATCCCAGCCCCTCGAACAGGATTGTCGACAGGTAACGCTCGGCGAAGGACGGGATGACCACCACAAGATTTTTGCCCTTGTTCTCCGGCCGCGAGCCGACGACGATGGCCGCCTGCAGGGCGGCGCCCGAAGAGATGCCGACCGGCACGCCTTCGAGGCGGGCGACGAGGCGGGCATTGGCGACCGAATCCTCGTTCGACACCTTGACGATCTCGTCATAGATCGTCGTGTCGAGGATTTTGGGCGCAAAGCCGGCGCCGATGCCCTGGATCTTGTGCGGGCCGGGCTGGCCGCCCGACAGAACCGGCGAGGAGTCCGGCTCGACGGCGACGACATGCACGGAGGGCTTGCGCTTCTTCAGCACCTGGCCGACGCCGGTGATGGTGCCGCCGGTGCCGATGCCGGCGACGAAGATATCGACCTCGCCATGCGTATCGTTCCAGATTTCCTCGGCCGTCGTCGTGCGGTGGATTTCCGGATTGGCCGGGTTCTCGAACTGCTGCGGGATGATCGCGTTGGGGATCGTCGCTGCCAGTTCGTCGGCCTTGGCGATGGCGCCCTTCATACCTTTCGGGCCTTCTGTCAGCACTAGCTCCGCGCCGAGCAGCGCCAGCATTTTCCGGCGCTCGATCGACATCGTTTCGGGCATCGTCAGGATCAGCTTGTAGCCCTTGGCGGCAGCGGCGAAGGCAAGCGCGATGCCGGTGTTGCCCGACGTCGGTTCGATCAGCGTGGTCTTGCCGGGAGAAATCTTGCCTGACGCCTCCAGCGCCTCGATCATCGCCACGCCGATGCGGTCCTTGACCGAGGCGATCGGATTGAAGAATTCGAGCTTGGCGATGAGATTGGCGACGATGCCCTTTTCCCGAGCGAACTTGTCGAGCCGCACCAGAGGCGTATCGCCGATCGTGTCGGTGATGGAATCGTAGACGCGGCCGCGGCCGGGCACGCGGGCTGATGTGGTGGGCTTGTTCATTGGTTTCGCTCCCAGAATTTCAGGCAAGTGGATTTGCGGGCAACATAGGACCTTCGACCGCGCAAGATAGACTGTCGATTGAAAATATCCGAGTGAGACCTGTGTCTAAAACAGTGCCGTCTCGGAAAAGCATTTCCCGCAAAGGCCTGTTTGCGAAATGCTTTGGCCGAAAGCCCGCTATTGGCGGGCGGCAATCGCTGCAGCGGCACCGACCATGAAGCCGGCAGCCGTACGGTTCAGCGCCTTGAGCGCGCGCGGCGACTTCAGGAACCAGCGCGCCTTGGCGGCCAGCGCCAGATACGGCACCAGCACCACCAGAAGCACGACGATCGTCAGCGCGACGAGAATGCCGTAGTCGGCCAGCGTGATGGTTTTCAGGTCGACGATGGTCGGCGTGATGGCGAGATAGAAGATCATCGTCTTCGGATTGCCGAGCGTGAGGGTCAGGCCGGCGGCAAAGCTCGACAGCAAGCCGCCCTTGCCTTTTCTGGCCTCGACGGTCTCGGGCGTGATGCCGCTGTTCCAGAAGCGCCAGCCGAGGAAGGCGAGATAGGCGACGCCGAGCCATTTGATAGCGAGGAAAACCATGCCGAAACTCTGGGCGACGAAGGCGAGGCCAAGCACCACGGCGGTCAGATAGGTGATGTCGCCAACCATCAGGCCAAAAGACATCGCCAGCGACGAGCGGAAGCCGGAGCCGAGCGCACGGGCGACCAGCGCGGTGATGCCGGGACCAGGAATCGCGGCGGCGATGCCGAGAGCGGCGCTGTAGGCGAGGAATCCGGTGAGGGTCATGGTTGCGGCCTTGCGCGACGCTGCTATCACGGCATCCTATCGCACAAAGTCCGGCGGGCGTGAATTCCCTGAAACTCGGATTCGATTGCACCACGCCTGTGCGAACTGCGCTCAGGAACGACCGTCGCCATGGGTGACACGCCAGATGGTGCCGTTGCCGTCCTCGGTGACGATCAGCGCGCCATCCAGGGCCACCGCCACGCCGACCGGCCGCCCCCAGACCTCACCGTTCGAGACGACGAAGCCGGTGATGAAATCCTCATATTCGCCGGTTGGCTTGCCGTCCTTGAACAGCAACCGCACCACCTTGTAGCCGGTCCGGTTGCCGCGGTTCCATGACCCGTGCAGAGCGACGAAAGCATCGCCCTTGTATTCGGCCGGAAAGCTCTTCCCATCGTAGAAGGCGATGTTGAGCGGCGCCGAATGCGCCTGCATCAGCACATCGGGAACGGTCGTTTTGCCGGCAAGATCGGGGCGCTCACCCTTGTGGCGCGGATCCTCATTGTCGCCGATATAATACCACGGCCAGCCATAGAAGGCGCCGTCCTTGACCACGGTCGCGTATTCGGGCGGCACATTGTCGCCAAGCGCATCCCGTTCGTTGACGACGCACCACAGCGCGCCGGTCGCCGGCTGCACGGTCATGCCCGAGCAGTTGCGCAGGCCGGTGGCAAAGATGCGGCCGCTCTTGCCATCGGGATCGAAGGCCAGCACATCGGCGCGGCCATCTTCGGATCCCCATGGCGCGCCGAGCGCCTGCGACGCCGCCCAGGCGTCGAGTCCGCCCTTCGGCTCCTGGCCCATGTCCTCGGCGACATTCGATCCCGAGCCGACCGACAGATAAAGCGTCTTGCCGTCCGGCGAAAAAGCGATGTCGCGGGTCCAGTGGTGATTGGCCGGGATGTTGTCGACGATGGTTTCTGGATCGCCGGAGGCCTTCAGGTCGCCATTGCGGTAGGCAAAACGCACGATGCTGTCGCTATTGGCGACATAGACCCATTGCGGGTCAGCGCCTGGCGGATAGAAGGCAATACCATAGGGCTGGTTGAGATTGCCGGCAAAGATGCCGTCCTGCGCAGGCTTCGCACTGCCTTCGGCCAGACGGTAGATGCGGACTTGGTTGGCCTCGCTGTCGGCGACGAACAGGTCGCCATTCGGCGCGACGCGCACGACGCGTGGATTGTCGATGCCCGATGCAACCAGCTCGGCCGAGAACCCCGGCGGCAGTTGCAGCTTCGCGTCTGCCGGCATGTCCGCAACGCCGGCGCTGTTCGAGGTCGACCGGGTGGCATAGGGCTTAGGCAGATCGTCCGGTCTGATCAGGCGGCGTGTGCCCGGCTTGTCCGCTCGCCAGTCGCCGAATGCGGCCGCGCCTTTGAGCACCGGATCGTCCGCCTGCTGGGCGAATGAAGCGGTCGAGAGAAACAGTGCGGCGGAAATTGCGGGGCCGGCAAAACGCATCATTCGGTCCTCCAATGTTTGGGCGTGAGAACAGGAACGAGCGGTCTCGTCGATCGTTCCACGGCACACGATGAGGTGGAGGAAGCTTCCGGTTTCCCGGCTCAGGTCCCGGCGGCGTAAAAATCGTCGTCGAGGCGTTTTTCCAACTCGACGAGGTCAGCCGGCAGCGGCAATCCCATGGCGCGCATTTCCTGCAGTTTTTCACGCAACTGCTCCTGGATCTCCGGCTGGTTGACCATCTCTTCCAGCAGCAGGCTGATCCGGGCCTTGAATTCTTCGAGCGCCATCATCGTCTCCTCGGTTGGATCAGCTCAGCGCAGCATGCGGGAAATCAGCTGCGCCGTATAGTCGACCATTGGGACGATGCGCGCGTAGTTCAGCCGGGTCGGGCCGATGACGCCGAGCGCGCCGACGACGCGGGCATCCTTGTCGCGATAGGGCGCGACAACCAGCGACGAGCCCGACAGCGAAAACAGCTTGTTTTCCGAGCCGATGAAGATGCGCACGCCCGATCCCTCTTCGGCGAGGTCAAGCAACTGGATAAGCCCGTCCTGCGTCTCCATGTCCTCGAACAAATGGCGCAGCAGTTCGATGTCGGCCTGGGCGGTGACGTTTTCGAGCAGATTGGCGCGCCCGCGCACGATGAGCCGTGCCGGCAGGCCACTGTCGGCGCCGGCCCACACCGCCAGCCCCTTCTCGACCAGGTCCTGCGACAGCGTGTCGAGCGCGGCCCTGGTCTCTTCCTTGATGCGGGCGATCTCGATCCGCGCCTCGGCAAGCGTTCGGCCGCGTATATGGGCGTTGAGGAAATTTGAGGCCTCGTGCAGTTGCGAGACGGTGATGCCGGCAGGCAGCTCGACGACGCGGTTCTCGACGTCGCCATTCTGCGACACCAGCACCGCCAGCGCCTTGGTCGGTTCGAGTTGGATGAATTCGATGTGCTTCAGCGCCACCTCGTTCTTGGCGGCCAGAACCAGGCCGGCGCCGCGCGACATGCCCGACAGCATCTGGCTGGCCTCGGTCAGCATGTGCTCCAGCGTCGCGCCCGAGCCGGACGCCCGAACCTGTGCCTCGATGGCGCGGCGCTCCTCGTCGGAAAGGTCGCCAAGCTCCATGAAGGCATCGACAAAGAAACGCAGGCCGGCCTGCGTCGGCAACCGGCCGGCCGAGATGTGCGGCGCGTAGATCAGGCCGAGATGCTCGAGATCGCTCATCACGTTGCGGATGGTCGCCGGCGACAGCGAGGACGGCAGGATACGCGACAGGCTGCGCGAGCCCACCGGTTCACCGTCCCTGAGGTAGGAATCGACAATGCGCCGGAAGATGTCGCGGGAACGCATATCGAGCGACTGAAGCGCGGGCGACTGCGAAGCGGGATCGACTGCCTTGGTCATACGGCCAAAAACCTCCGGCCCAACGATATAGACTTACACTGCACCCGCGCAACCCGGTGTCTTTGTGAGATCACCCGGTGTCTGTGTGAGATCACCCGGTGTCTGCGTCAGATCGTCAGGCCATTTTCCTTTGCGCCACGCGTCCCATGCGGTTACAAGCCGGCCAAGATTCCGAAAAATGACAAGAAAGCAGCCTGAATGCGCCCTTCCAAACGCCAATTCGACGAAATGCGTGCCATCTCCTTCGAGCGCGGCGTCTCCAAGCATGCCGAAGGCTCGTGCCTGGTGAAGTTCGGCGACACGCATGTCCTGTGCACGGCCAGCCTTGAGGAAAAAGTGCCTGGCTGGATGCGCAATTCCGGCAAGGGCTGGGTGACGGCCGAATACGGCATGCTGCCGCGCTCGACCGGCGAGCGCATGCGCCGCGAGGCTTCGGCCGGCAAGCAGGGCGGCCGCACGCTGGAAATCCAGCGGCTGATCGGCCGCTCCCTGCGCGCCGTGGTCGATTTGCAGGCGCTGGGCGAGCAGCAGATCACCGTCGACTGCGACGTCATCCAGGCCGATGGCGGCACCCGCACCGCATCGATCACCGGCGGCTGGGTGGCGCTGTATGACTGCCTGCGCTGGATGGAAGCGCGCCAGATGGCCAGCGTCGCCAAGGTGCTGAAGGACCATGTCGCTGCGATCTCCTGCGGCATCCATGACGGTCAGCCGGTTATCGACCTCGACTATATCGAGGATTCCGCGGCCGGCACCGACGCCAATTTCGTCATGACCGGCAAGGGTGGCATCGTCGAGATCCAAGGCACCGCCGAGGGCGAGCCTTTCTCCGAAGAGCAGTTCGCGGACTTGATGGGCCTGGCCAAGAAAGGCATCCAGCGGTTGGTGAGTTTGCAGCAGATGGCAGTGGCTTAGGATTAAATGCCGAGCTTGAACACCCCCCTCTGCCCTGCCGGGCATCTCCCCCGCAAGGGGGGAGATCGGATGTCGTTTCGGGCTTCGCTAATCTCTAACGTTGCAAAGGGCGCGGCGATGCGGAGGCTGCCAATCTCCCCCCTTGCGGGGGAGATGCCCGGCAGGGCAGAGGGGGGTGCCTCGTGATGCCCTCTGCCATCCTTGAATCAGCTCTCTACGTCAGCGACCTGACCGCAGCGGAAACCTTCTACACCGACATCCTCGGCCTCCCCCTCCTCGGCAAGGTGGCCGGCCGGCATCTCTTCTTCCGCTGCGGCCCCGGCGTGCTGCTCGTCTTCAACGCCGAGGCGACCAAAATCCCGCCGGCGTCCGACGCCAGGCTGCCGGTGCCGCCGCACGGCACGGTCGGGGAAGGCCATCTCTGCTTTGCGGCGACCGCCGACGAAATCGTGCGCTGGAAAGCGCATCTCGAGGCGAAGCACATCGCTATCGAGAGCGAATTCGAATGGCCGCAGGGCGGCCGTTCGATCTATATACGCGACCCCTCGGGCAATTCGATCGAATTCGCCGAGCCACGAATCTGGGGCCTTTGATGCATTCTCTCGACGGAAAGAAGATCGTCGTCGCTAGCCATAATGACGGCAAGCTGCGCGAATTCGCCGAGCTGATGGGGCCGTTCGGCTTCGAAGCCAAGTCGGCCAAGGAGTATGGCCTGCCGGAGCCTGACGAGACCGGCACCACCTTCGAGGAGAACGCCTACATCAAGGCGCTCGCCGCCGCCAAGGCGACCGGCCTGCCGGCGCTGTCGGACGATTCCGGCCTGTGCGTCGACGCGCTCGACGGCGCGCCCGGCGTCTACACCGCCAACTGGGCCGAAACCCCGGATGGATCGCGCGATTTCGGCATGGCCATGCAGCGCACCGAAGTGGCGTTGCAGGAAGTCGGCGCGGCCTTGCCGCAACAGCGCAAGGGACGCTTCGTCGCCGTCATCTGCCTGGCGTTTCCCGACGGCGAGGCGGAATATTATCGCGGCGAGGCCGAAGGCACGCTGGTCTGGCCGCCGCGCGGCGAACTCGGCTTCGGCTACGACCCGGTCTTCCTCCCCGACGGCTTCGACAAGACTTTTGGTGAGATGACGGCCGAGGAAAAGCACGGCTGGAAGCCCGGCCAGCCGACGGCGCTGTCGCATCGCGCTCGCGCCTTCCAGAAGTTCGCCAAGGCGAGATTGGGCTCGGCATGAGCATGCTGCTCGACCGGACGCCCGGTTTCGGCGTCTATGTCCACTGGCCGTTCTGCGCGGCCAAATGCCCCTATTGCGACTTCAACAGCCATGTCCGCCACCAGCCGGTCGACCAGGAGCGCTTTGCCAGCGCCTTCGAGGCCGAGCTGGCGACGATGCGCGAACGCACCGGGCCGCGCGAGGTGACCAGCATTTTTCTCGGCGGCGGCACGCCGTCGCTGATGAAGCCGGAAACGGTGGCCAGGGTTCTGGACGCCGTGGCGAAGAACTGGACTGTGCCTGACGGCATCGAGGTGACGCTGGAGGCCAATCCGTCCTCGGTCGAGGCCGAACGCTTTCGCGGCTACCGGGCAGCCGGCGTCAACCGCGTGTCGCTCGGCGTGCAGGCGCTGGATGACAAGGATTTGCGCTTCCTCGGGCGGCTGCACAATGTCGAGGAAGCGCTGCACGCCATCGGCCTCGCGCGGGAAATATTCCCAAGGCTGTCCTTCGACCTGATCTATGCCCGGCCCGGCCAGACGCCGGAGGCTTGGGCATCGGAGCTGGAACAGGCGATCGGCCATGCCGCCGACCATCTGTCGCTTTACCAGCTGACCATCGAGGAAGGCACGCCCTTCCACGCCCTGCACGCGGCAAAGAAATTCATCATTCCCGACAATGACCACGCCGCTGACCTCTATGCGCTGACGCAGGAGATTACATCGGCGCATGGTTTGCCGGCTTACGAGATCTCCAACCACGCAAGGCCGGGCGCCGAGAGCCGGCACAACCTCACCTATTGGCGCTATGGCGAATATGTCGGCGTCGGGCCGGGCGCGCATGGCCGCTTCGTCGAAAATGGTCGCCGCACGGTGACGATCGCCGAGCGGATGCCGGAAACCTGGGCCAATCTGGTCGAGGCCAAGGGCCATGGCGTCACCGGCGGCGAAATCCTGACGCGTTCGGAAGAGGCCGACGAATTCCTGCTGATGGGCCTGCGGCTCGCCGAAGGCATCGACCTCTCCCGCTACGAAGCGTTCTCCGGACGCGGCCTGTCGAGCTCGCGGCTGTCGATGCTGCAGGGAGAGGGGCTGGTGGCGCCGATCGGCAATTCGCGCCTGCGCGCCACGCCGGCCGGTATGATCGTGCTCGACGCCGTGGTCGCCGATCTGGCGCGCTAACCCTTTGAAGAACGTCCTCTTTGTCTGCAGCCAGAATCGCTTGCGCAGCCCCACCGCCGAACAGGTGTTTTCAACGCGCCGGGATATCGAGGTGGCCTCGGCGGGGACAAACCACGATGCGGACACGCCGCTGACGCATGAACTCGTCGCCCGAGCCGATATTATCTTTGTCATGGAAAAGGCGCACCGCACCAAGCTGCAGAAAAAATTCAAGGCCAGCCTGAAGAAGGCCCGTGTGATCTGCCTCGATATACCTGATAACTATGAATTCATGGACCTGGAGCTGATTGGCCTTCTGAAGGCACGCGTTTCACGGTATCTCGGTTAAGACGCCATCCGCAAAGGCCACCGGCATGAACCTGACCGTATCCTCCTGGCAATTCTGGGCATTGCTGTCGGCTGCCTTCGCGGCCTTGACGGCGATCTTCGCCAAAGTCGGCATCGAGAACATCAATTCCGATTTCGCCACCTTCATCCGCACGGTCATCATACTGATCGTGCTCGGTGCGATCCTGCTTGCCAGCGGCCAATTCCAGTCGCCGGCCACGATCTCGGGAAAGACTTGGGCTTTTCTCGGCCTGTCCGGTCTGGCCACCGGCGCGTCATGGCTCTGCTACTTCCGCGCGCTCAAGATCGGCAATGCGGCGCAGGTGGCGCCGATCGACAAGCTAAGCGTCGTGCTTGTGGCGGTGTTTGGCGCGGCCTTTCTCGGCGAGCGGTTGTCCGGAGCGAATTGGCTTGGCGTCGCCCTTATCGCGGCGGGCGCGGTGCTGGTCGCCTATCGAGGCTAGTTGCGCGCCGTTGCGGGCATTCTTTGTTTCAAGACGGGTGATGAAGATGTCGAAGCGATTGGGCATCGTCCGGTCAGTGCTCCGTCGTGCTGTCTGGTTTGTTGCTGTCGGGATGCCTGCCCTTCGTCGGCGAGGTGCTCGCGGTCCGCTCTTTGGTCAGGCTGTTCTCGGTCTTGGCAGGCAGGCGCTTGGCCGTGGGCGCGGCACCGCGCTTGCGGCCGGCATAGTAAGGCTCGAAAGCGTCCTGTATCTTCAGGCTGTCCATCCTGTCCTCCTCCGGAATCAGGGGGCTAATCTGCCAACGCCGGTTTGGTTCCCCACTGTGGCAAAGGAAAGGCGAATTCCTTACATCGGCGTCAGCTTTTGCAAGCCCGCGTCAGCCGTGCCAAACAGGGCTGAATGGAGAAGTCATCGGTGACCGCAGAGACGAGCAAGCGCAGCTATGTGGTCGGGCAGACCGAGATCGCGGCACGGCCATTGGAGCCGGCGCTCTATCTGGTGGCGACGCCGATCGGCAATCTCGCCGACATCACGCTGCGCGCGCTGGAGACGCTGGCCGCGGCCGACATCGTCGCCTGCGAAGACACGCGGGTGTCGCGCGTGCTGCTCGAGCGCTACGGCATTCGCCGCCGCACCACGGCCTATCATGAACACAATGCCGGCGAGGCCGGGCCGAAGCTGATATCGGCACTTCAGGCCGGGCAGAGCGTGGCGCTGATCTCCGATGCCGGCACGCCGCTGGTATCCGATCCCGGCTACCGGCTGGTCGGCGAGGCGCTCGACCACGGCATTCGCGTCGTGCCGATCCCCGGCCCGTCGGCGCCGCTTGCGGCACTGACGGCATCCGGCCTGCCCTCCGATGCCTTCCTGTTCGCCGGCTTCCTGCCGGTCAAATCAGGGCAGCGGCTGACACGGCTGGAAGCACTGAAGGCCGTGCCGGCGACATTGATTTTCTTTGAATCGCCGCGCCGGCTGGCTGACTCCCTGGCTGCCATGGTCGAAGCGCTCGGCGGCGAGCGCAAGGCCGCTATCGGCAGGGAATTGACCAAGACCTTCGAAGAGATGCGAACCGGCACGCTGCAGGCGCTGGCCGACCACTATGCTGCGGCCGATACGCCGAAAGGCGAAATCGTCGTCTGCGTCGGTCCGGCCGAGGCCAGGGTCGACGAGCCTGAAGACATCGACCGTCTGCTTCTGTCGCTTGCCGCCGAAATGCCCGCTTCCAAGGCGGCCGCGGAAGCCGCGAAGATGACCGGCGGCCAGAAACAGGCCCTCTATCGGCGGCTGCTTGACCTCAGGGAGACTTCTGGAGAAAGCGACAGTGGCTGAGCGCCCAAGCGTCAGCCGCCAAAAGGCCTATCGACGCGGTCATCGCGGCGAATGGCTGGCGGCGGCAGCACTGATGATGAAGGGCTACAGAATCCTTGCGCGCCGCCACCGCACACGCTTCGGCGAGATCGACCTGATCGCGCGGCGCGGCGATCTGGTGCTGTTCGTCGAGGTCAAGGCGCGCCGCACGCTGATGGAAGCCATGGAGGCGATCGGTCACGAATCGGAGCGTCGCATAGAAGGCGCGGCTGACATCTGGCTGTCACGCCAAGCGGACTACGGCAGATTGTCGATGCGCTTCGACATGGTCGCGGTGCTGCCCTGGCGCTGGCCGGTGCATGTCGAGAACGCGTTTTATGGGAGGAGTTAGAGGGGGCAGCCCTCCTTCATTCGTCATCCACGGGCGGAGCAGGAGCGAAGCTCCGTCGCGGAGACCCGAGGATCCATGCCGCGACCTCTAAGCGCCTCTACGGTGCAGGAATTGGGAGACTTTTCGCCGGATTTGGCGAGCTTGGCGATGGCTATTCTCGATCGCCGAACCCTCCGATCGACGTCACGGCATGGATCCTCGGGTCTGCGCTGCGTCGCTACGCTCCTTGCTCCGCCCGTGGATGACGAAGCGTAGGGTCCGCTTCGCGGATCACTCCTCATCCCCAGATCATCAGCGCCACCAACCCGACACCGCCGACCACTAGCCGCCACCAGCCGAACAGCGCGTAGCCTTTGCGCGAGACGTAGTCGAGCAGGAAGCGCACGACAATCAGCGCCGTGACGAAGGCGGCGACGAAGCCGACGGCGATGATCGGCAGGTCGGCACTGCTCAGCACGTTGCGGTTCTTGAACAGGTCGAAGGCGAAGGCGCCGACCATGGTCGGGATCGCAAGGAAGAAGGAAAATTCCGCAGCCGCGCGCTTATCGACGCCCAAAAGCAGGGCGCCGACGATGGTCGAGCCCGAACGCGATGTGCCGGGAATGAGCGACAGGCACTGGAAAAGCCCGATCTGCAGGTAAAGCCGGGTCGGGAAGCGCTCGACATCGCGGTAGACCGGCTTGAGGTTCATGCGGTCCACCGCCAGCAGCACGACGCCGCCGATGATCAGCATGATGCAGATCAGCCTCGGCGATTCGAACAGCACCGTCTTGATGAAATCATGCGCCAGCGCGCCGATGATCGCCGCCGGCAGGAAGGCGATCAGGATGCCGATGGCGAAATGCCGCGTCAGCCGGTCATGCGGCAGGTCGAGCAGCATCTTCCACAGCCGGCGGAAATAGACGCTGAGGATCGCCAGGATGGCGCCGAGCTGGATCAGGATCTCGAAGGCCTTGCCGGTCGAATGGAAGCCGAGGAAATGACCGGCAAGCAGAATATGGCCGGTCGACGACACCGGGATGAACTCGGTCAGCCCCTCCAGCAGGCCGAGCAGCAGGGCTTCGACGATGGTCTGGCTTTCCATGGCTACCTCGGCATTGGCGTGACGGCTGACAGAAGGGCTTGCTTGTCATGGCGTTGAAGTCCCCCTATAGGTCGCAACACCCTGACGGCCCGCTAACCGGGCGGCCAAGACTTACCGGTGCGCCCTGCGATTCGCCAGTGCGCTTTATCATCGCGGAACCATGCTGACGCTTTTCCACCATCCCATGTTCGCCACCTGTCGCTTCGTCCGCCTCGCATTCGGCGAGTATGGCGAGGAGCTGGCTTTGATCGAGGAAAAGCCGTGGACCCGGCGCAAGGAGTTCCTGGCGCTGAACCCGGCCGGCACGCTGCCGATCCTGCTGGCCGAAGGCGACGTGCCGATCGTCGGCGCGACGGTCATATCGGAATATCTCGATGAAACGCGCGGTGTGCTGAAGCGCGACAAGCGGCTGTTCGCCGAGGACCCGATGCAGCGCGCCGAAATCCGCCGGCTCATCGATTGGTATCTCAACAAGGCTGAAAGCGAAGTCACCCGCCATCTGGTGCGCGAGCGCGTGCTGAAGCCGGTCATGCCGGAAACGGCGGGCGGCGGCTCGCCCGATTCGGGCGCGATCCGTGCCGCGCGCGCCAACATCCGCCAGCACATGAAATACACCAACTGGCTGGCCGGCACCCGCCATTGGCTGGCCGGTTCGAGGGTCACCTATGCCGATCTCGCGGCCGCGGCGACGCTGTCGGTGCTCGATTATCTCGGCGAGATCGACTGGCGCGAGCACAGCGCTGCACGCGAATGGTACACACGGGTCAAGTCGCGGCCCTCTTTCCGGCCGCTTTTGACCGACCGGGTGCGTGGCCTGTCACCGGTGTCGCATTATGCGGACCTCGACTTCTGACGCCGCAAAACTGCGCGCGCTGATCGACGCGGAGGCGCAGCGCGCCGGCTTCGATGCCGTTGCCGTCACCTCCCCCGATGCGATCCCGCTGGCGCCGGCGCGCCTGGCCGAATTCGTCGCCGATGGCTTTCACGGCTCGATGGACTGGATCGCCGAGACGCTGCAACGCCGGGCCGAACCGGCGGCACTGTGGCCGCAGGTGCGGTCGATCGTCGTGCTGGCGATGAACTACGGCCCCGACCATGATCCGCGCGGCGTGCTGGCCAAGCGCGACCGTGGCGCCATCTCGGTCTATGCGCAAAACCGCGACTATCACGATGTGATGAAGGGGCGGCTGAAGGAGATCGCCGGCAAGCTCGTGGCGCGCGCCGGCGGTGATGTGAAGGTGTTCGTCGACACTGCGCCGGTGATGGAAAAGCCGCTGGCCGAGGCCGCCGGGCT
Source organism: Mesorhizobium sp. M0227 (assembly GCF_040321855.1). NCBI lineage: Bacteria > Pseudomonadati > Pseudomonadota > Alphaproteobacteria > Hyphomicrobiales > Phyllobacteriaceae > Mesorhizobium > Mesorhizobium sp. M0227. The sequence goes on from NZ_JAMYSJ010000002.1 coordinate 136,987, forward strand.
CGGCTGGCAAGGCAAGCACACCAATCTGGTCAGCCGCGAGCACGGCTCCTGGCTGTTCCTCGGCACCATCTTCACCACCGCCGAACTCGTGCCCGACCGCGCCGAGATCGATCATTGCGGCTCCTGCCGCGCCTGCCTCGACGCGTGCCCGACCGATGCTTTTCCGGCGCCCTACCGGCTCGATGCGCGGCGCTGCATTTCCTATCTCACCATCGAGAACAAGGGGCCGATCCCACATGAGTTCCGTGAAAAGATCGGCAACCGCATCTATGGCTGCGACGATTGTCTTGCCGCCTGCCCGTGGAACAAATTCGCCAAGGCGGCTTCCGAAGCAAAACTCGTCGCGCGCGATGATTTGCGCCAGCCGCCGCTCGCCGACCTTTTGGGTCTCGATGACGCGGCCTTCCGCGCTTTCTTCTCCGGTTCGCCGATAAAACGCATCGGCCGCGACCGGTTCATTCGCAACGTGCTGATCGCCGCCGGCAATTCCGGCGATGCCTCTCTTGCCGACACTGTGCGCGTCTTGCTGGACGATGCTTCGCCGCTGGTGCGGGGCGCGGCAATATGGGCGCTGGCGCGGCTGGTGCTCGACGCCGAATATTCAGAAAGGGCAGCCATCGGCCTGAAAACCGAGAGCGACGAAGCCGTGCGCGACGAATGGCGTCTGGCGCGGCCAACCAGGGCGAATGCATGAGCGAAAAGCAGATCTTCATATTCGGCGCCGGCTATTCCGGCAGGGCTTTTGCTCGGGATAACAAAGGCGCCGCGACGATCTTCGGCACGACACGCTCGCCGGAAAAATTCGAGACGCTGCGGCAGGCCGGCATCGCGCCGCTCCTGTTCGACGGCGCGATGACCGGCGAAATCGGTGATGCATTGGGAAAAACAACGCATCTGCTGATTTCGGTTGCCCCGGAAGAGGCCGGCGATCCCGTTCTGAATGCCGCGCGCGCGGCAATCGCTCAAATGCCTTTGCTGGAATGGATCGGCTATCTCTCTACGGTCGGGGTTTATGGCAATTATGACGGCGCCTGGGTTGATGAAACGGCAGAATGCCGGCCGGTGTCGAAGCGCTCGGTGATGCGGGTTGCCGCCGAACAGGACTGGCTGGAGCTGGGCCGCGAGATCGGCCGACCGGGGGCGATCCTGCGCCTGTCCGGCATCTACGGCCCCGGCCGCAACGCGCTGGTCAATCTGGAAAAAGGCACCGCAAGACGGCTGGTCAAGCCGGACCAGGTGTTCAACCGCATTCATTGCGAGGACATTGCAGGCTCCCTGTGGCAGCTCATCGAAGGCAATACAGGCGGCATCTTCAACGTCACCGACGACCTGCCGGCGCCGCCGCAGGATGTGGTCGCCTATGCCGCTTCATTGATGGGCATAGAGCCGCCGCCCGAGATTCCCTTCGACGCCGCCCAACTTTCGCCCATGGCGCGGTCCTTCTATGGCGAGAACAAGCGTGTCGCCAACGCGGCGATCAAGGCGGCGGGCTATTCCCTGCGCTTTCGCGACTACCGCGCCGCCTTCGATCATATGTGGGCAAGCGGCGATTGGCGTGACGGCGAAGCGCGCAGCCCGATGAAGCGCTGACGATCGAAGCCGCGGGCGCGGCGTGCTATGATTCGGCCTTGGGATTGCGGTGGAGAACCGGGTTCATGAAGACAGCGATGAGGCCATCTTTCGGCAAAACGCCCCTGTTGGCCGCTGCGGTCGGCCTGCTTGCCGTGCTTGGGTTAGCCGTTCAGCCGGCGACCGCCGAGGAGCGGGCAAAAGACCTGTTCGGCGCCAAGAAACTGCCGGCCGCCACCGCGGCGCAGTCGATCGGATTCTATTCCAAGGGCTGTTTTGCCGGCGGCGTCGCCATTCCCTTGGACGGTCCGACCTGGCAGGTGATGCGGCCGTCGCGCAACCGCCGCTGGGGCCATCCGGCGATGATCGCGGTAGTCGAGAAATTGTCGCGCGACGCAGCGGCCGATGGTTGGCCAGGCCTGCTGATCGGCGACATTTCGCAGCCGCGCGGCGGCCCGATGCTGACAGGACATGCCTCGCACCAGATCGGGCTCGACGCCGACATCTGGCTGACGCCGATGCCCAGCCGCCCGCTGTCGATGGCGCAGCGCGAATCGATGAGCGCCACCTTGATGGTCGATGAGAAGACCCATCTGGTGAAGGACGCGCTGTGGACGCCAGCGCACACAAGGCTTTTGAAGCGCGCGGCAAGCTACAGCCAGGTCGAGCGCATCCTGGTCAATCCGGGCATCAAGAAAAAGCTCTGCGATACCGTCAAGGGCGACCGCTTCTGGCTGCGTAAGGTCAGGCCGTTCTGGGGCCACGACTATCATTTCCACATGCGCATCGGCTGTCAGCCCGGATCGCCCGGCTGCAAGGCGCAGGAAGCGACGCCGGACGATGACGGTTGCGGCAAGCCGCTGGCCTGGTGGTTCACGCAGGAGCCCTGGCGCCCCAACAAGAACCCCGATGCGCCCAAGGCCCGCGACCTGATGACGATGGCGAACCTGCCGAGCGAATGCCGCGCCGTGCTCGACGCGCCGGGGCCGTCGTCGGCCGAGGCGGCTACCTACCATGGCGGCGGCGTGCCGGTCGCGGCCGCGGCGCCCGAATCCGAAGCGCCGTCATTGCCCGCCACCCCGGCCGCCGCCGGCCTGCCAAGCACGGGGAACGCTTTCACGGCGACTCCCGAGATCGGCGTGCCGCTGCCGAGACCGCGACCGCCTGGAAACTGACGATCACGGCTTATAGCTTACAGCTTATAGGCAGGCTCAATCGGTTCAACGCCTCATTTTTGCGAAACCGTGGCGGTTTGGCCGCAGAGCCGGCCTCAGCGCGCCGCCGGGGTCGAAAACCGTTTCCCTTTTCAAACCCATGCGCTAGTCAACGGAAGAACGGCCAGATGCCGTCGGGGGCGCCGGAGACGGACGAGAGCATGCCACGCACAGGCGACGACGACACTTTGCTGCGGTTTCCGATCCTGATCGGCGACATCGGCGGCACCAATGCGCGCTTTTCGATCGTGCTCGACGCCAATTCCGAGGCAGGCGAGCCGACCATCGTCCAGACGGCGAACTACAACACCATCGACGAGGCGATCCAGGCGGCCGTGCTCGACCGCTCGTCGGTGCGTCCCAATTCGGCGGTGCTGGCGGTGGCTGGCCCGGTCGACGGCGACGAGATCGAGCTGACCAACTGCCCCTGGATCGTCAAGCCGAGGAAAATGTTCGCCAGCCTCGGCCTGAGCGACATCGTCGTGCTCAACGATTTCGAGGCGCAGGCGCTGGCCGTCGTCGCGCTCGGCGAGGAGCACATGGAAAAGATCGGCGGCGGCACGCCGGAGCCCAATGCCGGGCGCGTCGTGCTCGGTCCGGGAACCGGGCTCGGCGTCGCCGGGCTGGTCCATGCGCTGCACCACTGGATACCGGTCCCCGGCGAGGGCGGCCATATGGACATCGGCCCGCGCACACCGCGCGATTTCGAGGTTTTTCCGCATATCGAGAAGCTCGAAGGCCGCGTTTCGGGCGAGCAGATCCTGTGCGGGCGCGGTCTGGTCAATGTCTACCGGGCGGTGGCCAAGGCGGACGGCAAGGCGTCGCCCTTCACGACGCCGGCGGAGATCACTGCCGCGGCACTTGCGAAAACCGATCCGGTTGCCGAGGAAGCGCTGGAGATCTTCGTCACCTGCCTTGGGCGCACCGCAGGCGACCTTGCTCTGGTGTTCATGAGCCGCGGCGGCGTGTTCCTCACCGGTGGCATCGCGCAGAAGATCGTGCCGGCGCTGAAAGCCGGCAATTTCCGCGCCGCTTTCGAGGACAAGGCGCCGCACAGCGCGATGATGCGCACCATGCCGGTCTATGTCATCACCCACCCGCTGGCCGCACTTCTGGGCCTTGCCGCCTATGCCAGGAACCCCTCGCTGTTCGGCGTCCAGACCGAGGGCCGGCGCTGGCAGGCCTGAAAGCCAGCGAAGCGCTCGCGCCCCCGCGACGAAGTTAATCAGGTGCGGGCATAGGCAATTAGGCCGCAGGGCGTTAAGAGGGGTGCCGAATTTGCAGCCCCGGTCCCACGAGGCGGAAAACCACAAAGCGCTCCCGATTTGACACTTCAAGCTCCAAACAAACAAAAAGCCCGGCCCGGCGAGGTCACAGCGGTGCTCCGCCGCATCCTCGCTGAAAACGGCAACGAGTATCGCTGGACCTATGTCGTCGCCGTCTCTTGCCTGCTGATCGTTTCCGGCACCACTGCCTTCACGGCGTGGATCATGGCCCCGATGATCAACCAGATCTTCTACGAACGACGCGGCGATATGCTCTGGTTGATCTGCGCCGGTTTCATGGGAGCCTCCCTGCTGCGCGGCTTCGCCGGTTACGGCCAAGCAGTCGCGTTGGCCAGTATCGGCAACAATCTGGTCGCGCGCTACCAGAAGCGCAGCTTCGACCATCTGATGAAGCTCGGCGTCAACTTCTTCAACGATACGCGTTCCGGTCGGCTGGCGGCACAGGTCAGCGAGAATGTCGGCGGCGTTCGCGATCTGCTGTCGCTGACACTGACCTCCATCAGCCGCGACGCGGTCACGCTGGTCGCTCTCGTCGGCGTGATGATCTACCAGGATCCGGTGTTGTCGCTCAGCTCGCTGCTGATCGGCCCTCCACTGATCTGGGCCGTCGTCTACATCACCCGCCGACTGCGGCGTATCAACCGGGAATCCGTCCTGATCAATTCGCGGCTGAACGGGTCCGTGCAGGAAGCCACGCAAGGCATCGCCATCGTCAAGGCCTTCACCTTGGAGGCCGAGCTGGCGCGCCGCATCGGCATCATGGCGGACACGGCCGAGCAGCGTAACAACAAGATCGCCCGCGTCTCGGAGCGGCTGTCGCCGATTTCCGAGATTCTGGGCGGTCTCGCCATCACCTCCGTGCTTGCCTATTCCGGCTACCGGGCGCTGTATCTTGGGCAGCCGCCGGGCGCGGTTTTCTCCTTCATCACCGCACTGATCATGGCTTACGATCCGGCAAGACGCCTGGCGCGCACACAGGTGGGCATGGAACGTGCCCTGGTCAACGCGCGCATGATCTACGAGTTGCTCGACCTGGAGCCGAAACAGGGCGACGCACCCGATGCCGTCGAGGCGAGGATCACCACCGGCGAGGTGCGTTTCGATAATGTGACGTTCGGCTACAGCGCCGACATGCCGGTGCTTAGGGACCTGAGCTTTACCGCCGCGGCCGGCAAGGTGACGGCGATCGTCGGTGCGTCGGGCGCCGGCAAATCGACGCTGGTGGCGCTCTTGCAGCGCTTCTACGACGTCGACCGGGGCAGCATCGAGGTCGATGGCCAGGACATCTCGAAGGTAACCAAGCATTCGCTGCGGCAGTCGATCGCCTATGTGGCGCAGGCGCCCTATCTGTTCGAGGGCACGATCCGCGACAACATCCGCTACGGCCGTCTGTCGGCCACGGACGCCGAGATCGAGCAGGCGGCGAAACAGGCGGCAGCCGACGAGTTCATCCGCCAGCAGCCGCAAGGTTACGACACGCCGGTCGGCGAAGGCGGCTCGACCCTTTCCGGCGGCCAGCGCCAGCGCGTCTCGATCGCCCGCGCCATCGTGCGCCAGGCACCGATCCTGCTGCTCGACGAGGCGACATCGGCGCTCGACAACGAGGCTGAGGCGCGCGTCCAGGAAGCGCTGACCCAAGTCATGCAAGGCCGCACGACCATAGTCATAGCGCATCGGCTGTCGACGGTGGTCAATGCCGACCACATCATCGTGCTGGAAGAGGGCCGGTTGGTCGAGGAAGGCACCCATGCGACGCTGATGGCCGACCCGGACAGCATCTATTCCCGCTTCCACCGCATCCAGGGCAAGAAGGGACTGGGGCTTGTCGAGGACCGCGAGCCGATCCAAACTCCGATCCGGGCCACGCGTGCGAAGAAGACTTCTGTGAGGAGCGCATGAGCGAAGCAGGCGATATGGGCCTTGTGGTGGTGGGCGCTGCCGGCCGCATGGGTCAGACGCTGATCCGTGCCATCCATACCATCCCCGGCGCGCGGGTCATCGGCGCGGTCGAGCGGGCGGGTTCGCCCTATCTGGGCACGGACGCGGGCGAACTGGCGGGCATCGGCATCATCAATGTGCCGATCGGCGACGACCCGTTGCCGGTCTTCGCCAAGGCAGACGGCGTGCTCGATTTCACCACCCCGGCCTCATCAGTCGAATTCGCTGGCTACGCCGCGCAAGCGCGCATCGTTCACGTCATCGGCACGACCGGGTGCACGGCCGACGACAATGCGAAAATCGCGGCGGCGGCGCGCCATGCGACGATCGTCAAGTCGGGCAATATGAGCCTCGGCGTCAATCTACTGGCGGTGCTGGTCGAGCAGGCGGCACGCGCGCTCGATGCCGACGATTTCGACATCGAGATCCTCGAAATGCACCATAAGCACAAGGTCGACGCGCCATCGGGCACAGCGCTGCTGCTGGGTGAAGCCGCCGCCGCCGGGCGTGGTATCGAGCTTTCAGGCAATGACGTACGCGTCCGCGACGGCCACACCGGCGTGCGCAAGACGGGCTCGATCGGCTTTGCCACGCTGCGCGGCGGCTCTGTCGTCGGCGACCACAGCGTGATGCTGGCAGGCACCGGCGAGCGCATCACGCTTGCCCACCACGCCGAGGACCGCGCCATCTTCGCTCGGGGCGCCGTCAAGGCGGCGCTTTGGGCTCGTGGCAAGAAGCCGGGGCTGTATTCGATGCGGGACGTGCTCGGCCTCAGCTGAGCGGCCAATCTGCCAACTTGCCCAACCTGAAGGGAGCAAACATGTCGAGAACCCTCGTGCTCGTGCGCCACGGCCAGAGCGAATGGAATTTGAAAAACCTGTTCACCGGCTGGCGCGACGTCGACCTGACCGAGCAGGGCCACGCCGAGGCCAAGGCCGCCGGCCAAAAACTCAAGGCGCGCGGCCTGAAATTCGACATCGCCTTCACCTCGGCGCTGATCCGGGCGCAAAAGACCTGCCAGCACATCCTCGACGCGGTCGGCCAGAGCGACCTGAAGACCATCCGCGACCAGGCGCTCAACGAGCGCGACTATGGCGACCTCTCCGGCCTGAACAAGGACGACGCCCGCAAGAAATGGGGCGAGGAGCAGGTGCATGTCTGGCGCCGGTCCTACGATGTGCCGCCGCCCGCCGGCGAAAGCCTTAAGGACACTGGCGCCCGCGTCTGGCCCTATTACCTGCACGATCTGCAGCCGCATGTGCTGCGTGGCGGCACCGTGCTGGTCGCCGCGCACGGCAACTCGCTGCGCGCGCTGATCATGGCGCTCGACGGCAAGTCGGGCGAGGAGATCGTCAAGCTGGAACTCGGCACCGGCGTGCCGGTCATCTACCAGCTCAACGCCGATTCCACCGTCGCGTCCAAGGAAGTGCTGGACGACTGAGCCGGCGAACGGAGCAACCGCGAAAAAAGCGCGTTGACAGCAATCGCTTGCCCGCTTACATGAGCCCGCACCAGCCCAGATGGCGGAATTGGTAGACGCGCACGGTTCAGGTCCGTGTTCCGCAAGGAGTGGAGGTTCGAGTCCTCTTCTGGGCACCAAATTCCCGTTCCGAACCCTTCGACGGTTCAGAAACTTAAAGAAAAAGCCCGGTTCGTCCGGGCTTTTTCTTTGCGCGGCTCAAGGTCACTCCTAAAACGGCCGTTTCAGCGAGGCCAGCGCCTGCGCCGTGCAGCAAAGACTTGTTGCGCTGCACCAAAATTTGCGGCTATGTGCAGATATCCAAGATGGACCCGGTGCAATTCCGGGTGGCTCTTCCGGCCGCCGATCCGCCGGACAACAACAAAACCAGATCTGCGCTGACAATGATGGGCTGCGGTCCGTCGCGGTCTGGAAATGATTGACCGGAATTCCATGCTCACATTCAAAACCTACCGCGACGAGTGGCGCGGCAACCTGCGCGGCGACGTGCTCGCGGGCATTGTTGTCGCCCTGGCGCTGATACCAGAAGCCATCGGGTTTTCTGTCATTGCCGGCGTTGATCCCAAGATTGGGCTCTACGCTTCTTTCTCCATCGCCATGATTATCTCCATCACCGGCGGCCGGCCGGCGATGATTTCAGCTGCCACCGCGGCGACAGCCGTGCTTATGGTCACATTGGTGCGCGACCATGGTCTGCAATACCTGCTCGCGGCAACCATTCTGGCCGGCGTGGTCCAGGTCGCGGCCGGCTTCGCCAGGCTGGGTTATGTGATGCGGTTCGTGTCGCGCTCGGTGATGACCGGATTTGTCAACGCGCTTGCGATTCTGATCTTCATGGCCCAACTGCCGGAACTGGTCGGCATGCCGTGGCAAACCTATGCGATGATCAGTCTCGGCCTTGCCATCATCTATCTGTTTCCCCGCATCACGAAGGCGGTGCCCTCGCCTCTGGTGTGCATCATCGTGCTCACCACCCTATCGCTGCTGCTTCACATCGACGTGCGGACGGTGGGCGACCTCGGCGAACTGCCGTCGAGCCTGCCGACCTTCCTGCTGCCAGACGTGCCTTTCACGCTGGAAACGCTGTGGATCATTTTGCCTTATTCACTCGGTGTGGCCGCGGTTGGCCTGCTCGAAAGCCTACTGACGGCGTCCATTGTCGACCAGATGACCGACACAAAAAGCGACAAGAACCGTGAATGTGTTGGCCAGGGTATCGCCAACTTCGTAACCGGGTTCCTGGGCGGCATGGCCGGTTGCGCCATGATCGGCCAGTCGGTTATCAACGTCAAATCTGGTGGGCGCACGCGGCTTTCCACATTTGTGGCCGGGGCGTTCCTGTTGTTCATGCTCATATCGCTTGGCGACTGGCTGCGCGTCATTCCCATGCCGGCCCTGGTCGCCATCATGATCATGGTATCGATTGGCACGTTCAGCTGGTCTTCTCTGAACGATCTCAGGAAGCACCCCCGTCGTTCAAGCATCGTCATGCTGGCGACAGTGATCACCGTGGTCGGGACCCACAATCTCGCGCTTGGTGTCGGGGTGGGCGTGCTGCTCTCGGGCATCTTCTTCGCTTGGAAGGTGTCGCAGATTTTCCGCGTCACCTCGACCCTCAGTGGCGACGGCGCGGAGCGCCATTACCTTATCGAGGGTCAGTTATTCTTCGCTTCAGCGGAGGATTTCCTGAACGCGTTCGATTTCAAGGAGCGCCTCCAGCGCGCCCTCATCGACGTCACTCACGCTCATATCTGGGACCTCACTGGCGTCAGCGCAGTCGACACCGCCGTTCTCAAGTTCCGCCGCGAGGGCGTCGAGGTGGAGGTGGTAGGTCTCAACGAGGCCAGCGTCACCATCATGGACAAACTTGCCATGCACAATGAACCGGGTGCTTTGGAACGAGTCTTCAGCCACTGACGAAGGCCTTCCGACTGAGGTTCTTCGGCTGGTGTCTCGGTTTGGTTCCTCGCCCGAGATGACGACGGCGTGGTGTCTACCAGCCAGACCCCCCTGGTCAGGGCTCCAACAAACCGCTTCAAACTCCGCGCCCGCTTCGCTACGCTCAACCATGGCTCAATCCACCACCCAGATCTTCGGTGCCCGCCGCGACCAGGCGTTCCCCACGCTGGCCGAGATGGACATCGACCGCATGCGCCGGTTCGGCGAGGCCAGCGCCTATGCGGCCGGCGAGAACATCGTCACGGCGGGCGATGTGGCGCCCGGTCTGATCGTCGTGCTGTCGGGCAGCGTGGATATCACCCAGGACGGGGGGCTCGGCCGGCACGAGACGATCGTCACCCACGGTCCAGGCAGCTTTGTCGGCGAACTGGCGCAGCTTTCGGCCCGTCCCTCGCTGGTCAATGCGCAGGCCGCCGAACCGGTGGAGGCGTTCGTCATCGCCTCGCAGCGGCTGCGCGACCTGATGGTGCAGGAGGCCAATCTCGGCGAGCGCATCATGCGGGCGCTGATCTTGCGCCGCGTCGGGCTTTTGGAGAGCGCCACCAGCGGGCCGATCATCATCGGACCCCAGGACAATGCCGACGTGTTGCGGCTGCAGGGTTTCCTCGCCCGCAGCGGCCAACCGCACCGCGTGCTCGATTCAGACAGCGATCCCTGCGCCAAAACCCTGGTCGAACGCTTCGAGGTCGATCCTCACCACCTGCCGATCGTGCTCTGTCCAAACGGCAGGCTGCTGATGAACCCCGGCGAAAAGGACCTCGCCCGCTGCATCGGCCTGCTGCGGCCGATCGATGCCGATGCGGTGTATGACGTGGCCATCGTCGGCGCCGGCCCGGCAGGGCTGGCGGCGGCGGTCTATGCGGCATCCGAAGGACTGTCGACGATCGTGCTCGATTGCCGTGCCTTCGGCGGACAGGCTGGCGCCTCCTCGCGCATCGAGAACTACCTCGGTTTCCCCACAGGCATAACCGGCATGGCGCTGATGGCGCGCGCCTACAACCAGGCGCAGAAATTCGGCGTCGAAATGGTCATCCCGGACGAGGCGAAGCTTTTGAGCACCGCCACCGACGCGTCAGGCGCCCGCTATCTGCTCGATGTCGGCGACGGCGAGACCGTGCGCACGCGCAGCGTGGTGATCGCCAGCGGCGCGCGCTATCGCCGCCTCGACATCGCCAATCTGGCGCGGTTCGAGGGGACGTCCGTGCATTACTGGGCGTCGCCCATCGAAGGTCGGCTTTGCGCGGACCAGGAAGTGGCGCTGGTCGGCGCGGGCAACTCGGCCGGACAGGCGGCCGTCTATCTGGCCAGCCATGCGCGGAAGGTGGCGCTGCTGGCGCGCGGCGGCAGCCTCGATGCCAGCATGTCGCGCTATCTGGTCGAGCGCATCCGGGCGCAACCGAACATCGAGGTGCTGACCGGGACCGAAATCGAGGCTCTGGAGGGCGAAGAGGGCAATCTTGCCACAGTGCGCTGGCGCAACCGCGCCAGCGGCGCGAAAACGACGCGCTCGATCCGCCATCTCTTCCTCTTTATCGGCGCCGATCCGAATACCGATTGGCTGGCGAACTGCGATGTGGCGCTGGACGCCAGGGGTTTCGTGCGCACCGGATCGGACATAGGATCGGCGCAGATGGAGACCAGCCGCAGCGGCGTGTTCGCCATAGGCGACGTTCGCGCCGGCTCGGTGAAACGGGTCGCGGCGGCTGTCGGCGAAGGCGCCCAGGTGGTCGCGGCATTGCATGCATATCTCGCGCGCGGCAACGCCGACACACCTCGAATGGCCGGGAGACCATAATGGATGAATGCAGACATACGCGCGACATCAGGAAGGTGACGCCGAGCGCCCTCGGCTGCGAGGAGTGCCTGAAGAGTGGATCGCAATGGGTACATCTGCGGCTCTGCCGCACCTGCGGCCATGTCGGCTGCTGCGACGACTCGCCCAACCGCCACGCCACCAAGCATTTTCACGCCACCAAGCATCCGATCATCGAGGGCTACGATCCGCCGGAAGGCTGGGCATGGTGCTATGTCGACGAGGTGTTTGTCGACCTCGGCGACGACGTGACCCCGCAGAACGGCCCGATCCCGCACTTTGTTTGAGCGGCGCCGCATGGCGACGGAATCCCGAGAAAAGCGCGATCCGTCCGGGCTTCTTTGGCGGCGGTTTCCCTGCTGAACGGCTTGGCAGTCGGTCGGCGAAATACAGATATCCCAGCCACCCGGCCAGCACGATGGAGGCAGTCCAGATACAAACAATGATCACCGCCGCGTAGCGGCTCACCGGCCTGTCGGCGGCCAGCGCGGCGGTCTTTCTGTGTTCCGCCATCACCTCGGGCGGTATCATCCTGACCACGGCAAGGACGCCCAAAGGGACAAGGATGACGTCGTCGAGATAGCCGATCACCGGAATGAAATCGGGGATCAGGTCGATTGGCGACAAGGCATAGCCTGCAACACACACGGCAAGCGCCTTGGCGTACCAGGGCGTTCGGGGATCGCGAGCGGCGAGGTAGAGCGCATGCACATCGCGCTTGATCGTTCGGGCCCACTCATTCAGTGCCATTGGATGATTTTAGCGCCAAATGAAAACCGCCGACAGCGCACGCCAGGCGCCCGCCTCCGGGAGCGTCTCGAAGAACCGATGACCGCTGGTCTACCGCACGGAGCCGGTGACGGTCGGGTCGATCATGCTGGGAACGGACTTGCGTTCGTTTCCGGCAAGCGCCGCTATGATCAGCAGGCTGGCAACCACCGGGACAAACAGGATGGCGACGCGAGCTTGCACGTAAAAGATGGCGCGCCATTCATTGCGCTTGTCGGGGCTGTTGCTCATCATACTCACTTTGTCGGTCCCCCACGCGGTGACATAGCCGCGAACGGTTAAACAACTCCTTCCGACTTCGTTAACCCAGCGGAATTGAGGCGAAATTCCCAAGCGATGCCCCAGATGGCGATGCCAGCTTCAGTTCAGCCCGATAAGCTTGGCGCCCTGCCGGAACAGCGCCACGGCATCCGGCTCGAAGCGGAAGGTGCCGATGAAATCGTCGGCGCAATAGTCCGGCCTTGTCTTGCGAATGGCGGCGGCGAAGCCGCGCGCCTCGTCGAGCCGTCCGGCCAGCGCCAGGCAGTGTGCGGCGATCGCCAGTATGATGGCGTGGGCGTTGGGCCGCGCCGCCGCCTTCAGCGCCCATTCGGCCGCTTCCTCGAACTGGCCGAGCCGGACATGCGCCATGGCGCGTGCGCCCAGCATGCCGAACAGCAGCGGGTCGAACGGGCTGAGATGGCGCGAATGATCGGAAGAGCCTATCGCCGCTCGCGGGTCGCCCGACTGCGAATGCACGAAGGACAGCGCGTAGTGGCCGAGCGCGAAGTTGGGGCTGAGATCGACAGCCCGTTCCAGTTCGAGCAGCGAACCGTCCTGCTCGCCGCGCAGCCACAGCGCCCGGCCCATTGCCCAATGCGCGGCCGGATTGTGGTCGTCGACCAGCAGGCTGTGTCCGGCGCTCTCGAAGGCCAGCGCGCTTTCGCGGTCGCGGTCGCCCCAGCGCTGGAAGGCGTTCTGCCAGTGGGTGAAGGACAGGCCGGCATAGGCGCGCGCAAAGGTCGGGTCGAGCTGCAAGGCCTGGGCAAAGAAATGCCGCGCCTGCTCGTTTTCGGCCTGGGTGAAGCGGTACATGTGCCAGAGGCCGCGATGATAGGCCTCCCAGGCGTTGAGCGAGCAGGGCGCCTTCAGCATGGCGCGGTTGCGCTCGACCGTTTCGATCTCGGCCGAGATCGAGGAGACGATGCTGTTGCCGATGTCGTCAAGCACGGAAAAGATGTCATCGGGCCTGCGCTCGAAGGTCTCGGCCCAGACGATCCTGGCGCTGCGCACCTCGATCAGTTCGACGCTGACGATGAGGCGGCCGGACGGGCTGCGCACCGTGCCGGTGGCGACATAGTCGACATTCAGCCGGCGGCCGGCATCCTCGGGCGCGATGTTCTGCTCTGCCAGCGCAAACACCGATCCGCGCGCGATGACGAAGAAGTCCCTGAGCTTGGCCAGGCGGGTGATGATGTCGTGGGTGAAACCGTCGGCCAATCCGCCGCGTGCGCCGCCGACCTCCTCGACAAACGGCATCACCGCCAGCGAAGCATGGCTGGGCTCGACCGGGCCGGGTGCGGTCGGCGTGGCCACCAATGGCGATAGTGTGGACAGGCAGGCCGTCCGAAGCGAGATGCCCGACTGTCGGTCACGGATCGCCCGCCAGGCCGCGCGAAGCGGTGCGAAATCCAGTTCTTCCGATTTGAACAACTGTTCTGCCGCCGCCAGATGCTCTTCAGCCGCGCCGATCTCGCCGCGTCCGGCCAGACCTGCCAAAAGTGCCGCATGTGCACGCCGGTCGAACGGCGCCAGTTCCACCCATGTGTCGAGATGGGCGATTGCCTCGTCGCTGTCTGCCGCCAGGCTGCCGACGAGTTGCTCCAGCACGGCGACGTGGCACGAGTGGAAGCGGCGGCGCTGCGCGGTCAGCCAGCTGTTGAAATGCGGGCTGCGCTCGAGCTCCAGCCCGTCGAGGAAATCGCCGGCAAACAGTTTGGCCAGCGTCCGCAAGCGCTCGACATCAAGGCTGCCGAGCCCTTGCGTGGCGGCGCGGCTCACCTCCAGCGCATCGACCAGGCAATCGCTCAGATCGAGTGCGACCGTGTCCCCCTGTGTCGCAACCCGGTGTCGGCCCACCGCGTCGAGCGCGCTCCGCAGCTTGCTCAGGCACCAGCGCAGTTCGCCCCTTGGGTCGTTCGGCACATCCCACAACAACTCGCACAGGCGACTGCGGCCGACCGGATGCGGCGCCAGCGCCAGATAGGCGAGCAGCGCGCGCAGCTTGCGTGACGCGGGGAGGGCTACCGGAGCGCCGTCGTGGGAGATCATCAGCGGCCCGAGCAGGCGCACCGACAGGTCCGGCATGTCGCCGTCCAGCCTCGATCGGTTGGATTCCACGTGCGTTTCCACGCCTGCTCCCACGCTGGCCTGTCGGCCTCTCCTGTATCACCAAACACGACACGGCGCATCCGGCAGCGGATTTCAGCGCCGGATACAGCCATTGCCGCTGTGCGGCATGTCAGTCCTAGCGCGGCAAGGTCACCAAACCTCGCCGCCCAACCCGCTGGCTTGTAACCGGCCCGTGAAGACAAAACACGATGACAATCAGGGAGACCAAGATGTTGCAGCAGCAGAAGATCAGAACCACGGCCGGGCGCGGCCGCCTGTTCGACAGCATTCTCGACACCGTCGGCGACACGCCGGTGGTTCGCATCAACAATCTCGGACCGTCCCACGCGACGATCTACGTCAAAGCCGAGTATTTCAATCCCGGCGCCTCGGTGAAGGACCGGCTGGCGCTCAACATCATCGAGGAGGGCGAGCGCAGCGGTGCGCTGAAGCCGGGCCAGACGGTGGTCGAGGCGACCAGCGGCAACACCGGCATCGGCCTCGCCATGGTCTGCGCGCAAAAGGGCTATCCGCTGGTCGTCACCATGGCCGACAGTTTTTCGGTCGAGCGCCGCAAGCTGATGCGCATGCTGGGCGCCAAGGTGGTGCTGACGCCGCGCGCCGAAAAAGGTTTCGGCATGTACAAGAAGGCGGTGGAACTGGCCGAGGCCAATGGCTGGTTCCTTGCCCGCCAGTTTGAAACAGCGGCCAACGCCGCCATCCACGAGGCAACGACGGCGCGCGAGATCGTCAATGATTTCGCCGGCTCGCGGCTCGATTGCTTCGTCACCGGCTATGGCACCGGCGGCACGGTGGTCGGCGTGGCGCGCGTGCTGCGCCGCGAGCGTCCGGAAACCCGCATCGTGCTCTCCGAGCCGGCCAACGCGCAGCTCATCGGCAGCGGCAAGGTGCAGCAGCGCGGCACCGATGGTGCCCCGGCCGCCAGCCATCCAGCCTTCGAGCCGCACCCGATCCAGGGCTGGACGCCGGATTTCATCCCCAACGTGCTGCAGGAGGCGATCGACACCAGCCTCTATGACGAGGTGATGCCGATCGCCGGACCCGAGGGCATCAAATGGGCCAGGGAATTGGCGCGGAAAGAGGGCATCTTCACCGGCATCTCCGGCGGCGCCACTTTCGCCGTGGCACGGCAGGTCGCGGAGAAGGCGCCGGCCGGGGCGGTGATCCTGTGCATGCTGCCCGACACCGGCGAGCGCTACATGTCGACGCCGCTGTTCGACGGCATCGAGGCCGAGATGGATGCCGAGGAGGCCGCCCTGTCGCGCTCGACGCCCGGCTGTCAGTTTCCCGCGGCTTGACGGGAGATCTGGTATGGACGCCGTGCAAGAAAACCTCGGCCTGGTGGCCGAGGAAACGCTCGATCCCCTGGACTGGGCCGATGTGCAGGCCCTGTCGCACCGGGTCATCGACGATGCGGTCGATTATCTCCGCGATGTGCGCGACCGCCCGGTCTGGCGGGAGATGCCGGCCGATGTGAGAAAGGCCTTCTCGGCGCCGCTGCCGCGCTCCCCGGCGCCGCTGGATGCTGTCTATGCCGAGGTGTCCCGCACGGTGATGTCCTATCCGATGGGCAATATCCATCCGCGCTTCTGGTCCTGGTATATGGGGTCGAGCAACTTCACCGGCGCGCTCGGCGATTTCCTGGCGGCTATACAGGGCTCGAACCTCGGCGGCGGCAACCACGCCGCCGGGCTGATGGACAGCCAGGTGGTGAACTGGTGCAAGGAGATGCTGGGCTTTCCAGCTTCTGCCGGCGGCACGCTGGTCAGCGGCGGCTCGATGGCCAACATCATAGGGCTGACCGTGGCGCGCAACGTCAAGGCCGGCATCGACGTGCGTGAGCACGGTGTCGCCGCCATCGAAAAGCCGCTGCGCTTCTACGGCTCGGAGCAGATACACTCGTGCCACCGCAAGGCGATGGAGGCACTCGGCCTCGGCAACCGGGCACTGCGCCGCATCCCGACCGATGCCGGGCTGCGCATCGATATCAATGCCTTGCGTGCGGCGATCACTGAGGACCGCGCGGCAGGGTTCAAGCCGGCCTGCGTCATCGGTACGGCCGGCACGGTCAACACCGGGGCGATCGACGATTTGCAGGCGCTAGCGAAGCTGGCACATGAGGAAAGCCTCTGGTTCCATGTCGACGGCTGCATCGGCGCGCTGATCGCGATTGCGCCTGAAAATGCCCATCGCGTCGCCGGCATCGAACGGGCGGATTCGGTCGCGCTCGATCCGCACAAATGGCTGCACGCGCCGTTCGAGGTCGGCTGCGCCCTGGTCAGGGATGCCGCCGCGCATCGGGGGACCTTCGCGGTGACGCCGGAATATCTGGAATCGACGCCGCGCGGCCTTGCTTCCGGCGAATGGCTGCACGACTACGGCCTGCAGACATCGCGCGGTTTTCGCGCGCTGAAGGTGTGGATGGCACTGAAGGAGCACGGTGTCGAGAAATTCGGCCGCCTGATCGACCAGAACATTGCTCAGGCCGTCTATCTTGCCGGCCTGATCGAGGCCGCGCCGCGGTTGCAGCTGGCGGCATCGCCGACCGTCAACATCGTCTGCTTCCGCTATCAGCCCGGTCTGACAGGCGAGGCTCTGAAGGCGCTCAACACGGAGATCATGCTGCGGCTGCAGGAACAGGGCATTGCGGCCCTTTCGGACACCACGGTGCATGGCGAGCACTGGTTGCGCGTGGCGATCACCAACCATCGCACACGGCGCGAGGATCTCGACCTTCTGGTGCATGAAACGGTGCGGCTGGGGCATGACATCGCAACGCAGGGTTCCGCGCCTTCCTAGTTACGGGCAGGCATGCGATTCTGCCGCGATGATTCGGGAGATCCAGGCCGTGACGCTGTTTCGTATGGTTGCACTGGCAGCGCTGGTCTTCACCGCCCCGGCGCAGGCCGCCGACATGGCCTTTTTCGTCAAGAACCTGCGCAAGGAATCTGTCGCGGTCGAGCTGTTCAGCCGCGACCGTGAGACGGTCTGGCCGGGCAATGACAAGGTGTTCCTGATCGAACCCGGGTCGCAGAAATCCGTGCCGCTGTCCTGCAATCAGGGCGAACATATCTGCTATGGCGCCTGGGTTGACGGCAATGACAGCCTCTCGGCCGGCGTCGGGCCGGACAATGACCAGCCCTGCGACACTTGCTGCTTCATCTGCGTGGAACACTCGACCGAGACGATCGATCTGGTGCCGTAGAGCGCGGAAGTTTCGTTGGACCCAAATTAAGTCGGGGATCGGCCCGTCCGGTCCACTTCCGCGGTTCAGCGCTGCATGCAATGGTCGCCCTGCGGCCGGGTGGGCCGCTTATTCGGGGGTTATCATGTTTCATGCCTATGCGCGCCGCATGCTGGCCGCGCTGTCCTTCGTCATGCTGGTTGCGTCGGCGGCGCAAGCCGACGATGTCACCTTCGCCATCAAGAACAGCCACCCGAACGCCATGCGCGTCGAGCTCTACAGCCAGGATCGCGACTATGTCTGGCCGGGCGAGGACAAGGACTATTTCCTCGACGACGGCGAGACCAAGCAGCTGCCGATATCCTGCAACGCGGGCGAAGCGATCTGCTACGGCGCCTGGGTCGATGGCGACGAGGGCACCTATTGGGGCGTCGGTCCCGGCAACACGGAAAAATGCGAGGATTGCTGCTACACCTGTAGCGGCGGCGAGACCGAGGAGATCGAGCTGGTCCCCTGACCGGTTTGCCAGCTTGACGGTCTTCGGGCCGGAGCCATAGCCTGTGCAAATACCCAGCGCGCGCCGCCTCGAACTGTTCAGACGCGACGTGCTTCAGGCAAAAGGAGCCCAGCTATGGCCGGCATGGTCGAAAGCGACAAGATCGACGTCGGGTTTTCCGGCAAGCGCTGCATCCATTCGCGCAACTGCGTGCTCGGCGATCCGCATGTCTTCGTGCCCAACGCGCCGGGCCAATGGATCCATCCCGAGGCGGCCAGCGTCGAGAAGATCGTTGCCATCGCCGAAAGCTGCCCCTCGGGCGCCATCACCTATGTCCGGAAGGATGGCGGGCCGCAGGAGCAATCGCCGGTGGTCAACACGGTGCGGCTGCGGGAAAACGGCCCGCTGGCGGTACACGCCGAGATCGTGCTCGACGGCGAGACTTCTTATCGTGCCACGCTTTGCCGCTGCGGCGCTTCGGAAAACAAGCCGTTTTGCGACGGCAGCCACAACAAGTCCGGTTTTGCCGCCACCGGCGAGCCGCCGCTGAAGGACACGCCGGCGCTCGAAGCGAGGAATGGTCCGCTGAAAGTGACGCCGACCACCAATGGCCCGCTCAAGCTTGAGGGCAATCTCGAGATCGTCACCGGAACAGGCCATACGGTCGACCGCACACAACGCACCTTCCTCTGCCGCTGCGGCCATTCCGCCAACAAGCCGTTCTGCGATGGCACGCACAAGAAGGTGGGGTTTGTGGGGTAGCTGTTTTGGCCGGCGGGACAGCACCCCCCTCTGTCCTGCCGGACATCTCCCCCGCAAGGGGGGAGATTGGCAGTTTCCGCCGGCGGCGCCCTTTTCGGCATTGAAGATTGGCGAAAGCGGGGATGACATCCGATCTCCCCCCTTGCGGGGGAGATGCCTGGCAGGGCAGAGGGGGGTGCTGTCCCGCCGACCTCGCTTGTTCACCACCACCAACCTACCTACCGTGGCCCAGCGCTCGCGGCTTTATCGTCCGTTCCGTATCGGCTAAGGGCAGGGACAAATAAATTGCCACCCGGACCGCCGCCAAAAAGATGACAGCCAAGACCAAGCCAAAGCCGCTGTTCCTCGGGATCGACACCGGCGGCACCTATACCGATGCCGTGTTGTGGTCTGAGACGGAAGGCCCGCAAGAGGGGCCGAACAAGGGCAAGGTGCTGGCCAAGGCTAAGGCGCTGACCACCAGGCATGATCTTGCCGTCGGCATTTCCGGCGCCGTCGACGCGGTGCTGCAGAAAGCCGGAACCGATCCGGCTGATATCAAGCTGGTGTCGATGTCGACGACGCTTGCCACCAACGCGCTCGTCGAGGGCCAGGGCGGCCGCGTCGCGCTGGTGATGATCGGCTTTTCCGAGGGCGACCTCGCCCGCGACGGGCTCAAGGCGGCGCTCGGCACCGATCCGGTGGTTTTTTGTCCGGGCGGCCACGACGTCCATGGCAATGCCGCCAAGCTCGATCTGTCCGGACTGGAAGCGGCGCTGCCGGAACTCGGTGCCTCGGTGTCCGGCTTTGCCGTCTGCGCCTACTTCGCCACCCGCAATCCGGCACATGAGATCGCCGCCCGCGAGTTGATCCGCGAGAAGACAGGCCTGCCGGTCACATCGAGCCACGAGCTGTCGGCCAAGCTCGGCGGCCCGCGCCGGGCGCTGACCACTTTGCTCAACGCCAGGCTGATCTCGATGATCGACCGGCTGGTGGCGGCGACCGAAGGCTTTCTCGAGGCGCGCAACATCGCGGCACCGCTGATGGTGGTGCGCGGAGATGGCGCGCTGGTTTCGGCCGCCTTTGCCCGCCAGCGGCCGATCGAGACCATCCTGTCCGGCCCGGCCGCCAGCCTGGTCGGCGCCCGCCACATGACCGGGCTCGACAACGCCATGGTGTCGGACATCGGCGGCACCACCACCGACGTCGCCGTGCTCGACGGCGGCCGCCCCAGGCTCGATCCGGAAGGCGCCACCGTCGGCGGCTTCCGCACCATGGTCGAGGCCGTCGCCATGCGCACCTTCGGCCTCGGCGGCGATTCCGAAGTGGCGCTGGAAGATGGCGCGCTCAACCCGAAGATCCTGCTCGGGCCGCGCCGCCTGGTGCCGTTGGCGCTGGCCGGCATGGCGCATGGCGCGGCGGTGACCTCAGAGCTGGAGCGTCAGCTGCGCGCCCCCAATCCCGGCCGTATGGACGGCCGCTTCGCGGTGCGCACCGGCGTGCCCGACCGGCTCGCCGCCGGCCTGACCGGCGCCGAAGCCAGGCTTTACGAGCTGATCGGCACTGTCCCGCTCGCCGTCGACAGGCTTTTGACCTCGAACGCCCAGAACGCGACGCTGCACCGGCTGGTGTCGCGCGGGCTGGTGCATGTCGCCGGCTTCACCCCGTCGGACGCCGCCCATGTGCTCGGCAAGCAGGCGAACTGGGATCCCATCGCCGCGCGCCTCGGTGCCGAACTGTTCGCCCGCAAGCGTGACGGCCGTGGCCAGTTCATCGCCGCTTCGCCGGAAGCGATTTCGGAACGGGTGCTGGTGACGCTGACGCGCTGGTCGGCGGAATATATCCTCGAGACCGCCTTTGCCGAGGATGGGCTCGATGGCGCGTCGACGGTGGCGCACGCCCTGGTGCAGCGCGCGGTCGACGCGCATCCCGGCATCGCCCGGCTGAGCGTGGCGCTCGACCGCCCGGTCATCGGCCTGGGCGCCTCGGCGCCGCTGCACTATGCCGGCTTGGCCGACCTGATCGGCAATGACTGCGTGGTGCCCAGGGATACCGATGTCGCCAACGCGCTCGGCGCCGTCGTCGGCCAGGTCAGGGTTTCGGCCGAGGCGCGGGTCAGCCAGCCCATGGAAGGGCTGTTTCGTCTCGCCTCGGGCGAGACCGTGCGCGATTTCCTCGACGAGGCGACGGCGATCGCGGCGGCCGAGGCCGATGTCCGCGCCATCGTCGCGGAGCGCGCCAGGGATGCCGGCACCGACAGCGCCGAGATCGACGTCGCCACCGAATTCCGGGTCTCGACCGTCGAAGCCCAGCGCATGTTCATCGAGGCGCATGTCGTGGCCGTGGCCTCGGGAAGGCCGCGCATTGCGGTTTGAGCGGGGCGGCGAAATACGCCACCTTCACCCTAAGCTGAATTGACCCGGCAAACCTGACATGCCAAAGGCCCGCAAAGCCTTTCATCTGGAGTAGCCTGATGACCGACCGCATCGAGATCGCCGGATTGCGGATTGCCCGCGAGCTGCATGAGTTCGTGGCCAGGGAAGCGCTGCCGGGCACGGAGATCGAAGCGGACGCCTTCTGGAACGGTTTTTCGGCCATCATCCATGATTTGGCGCCGAAGAACCGGGCGCTGCTGGCAGCGCGTGACGCCATCCAGGAACAGGTAGATGGCTGGTATCGCGATCACGGCGCGCCGGTCGACATGGAGGCCTACAAGGGCTTCCTGAAAGAGATCGGCTATATCGTTCTGGAGGGCCCGCCCTTCAGCGTGTCGACCGACAATGTCGACCCCGAAATCGCTGATGTTGCCGGACCGCAGCTGGTCGTGCCGGTGATGAATGCGCGCTATGCGCTCAACGCCGCCAATGCGCGCTGGGGTTCGCTCTACGATGCGCTCTACGGCACCGATGCCATCCCCGAAACGGATGGCGCCGAAAAGGGCAAAGCCTTCAATCCGGCGCGCGGCGCCAAGGTCGTTGCCTGGACGAAGACCTTCCTCGACGAGGCTGCCCCGCTCACCTCGGGCAAATGGGCCGGGGTCAACGGTCTGTCATTGGCGCAAGGCGCCCTGCGGCTAAGCGCCGGCGCCGGCTCGACGACGCTGGCCGACCCCAGGCAATTCGTCGGCTATCGTGGCGATGCCGCCAATCCCGATACCGTGCTGCTTGTGCGCAACGGCCTGCACATCGAGATCGTGATCGACCGCAACAACCAGATCGGCCGCACCGATCCGGCTGGCATCGCCGATGTCATCCTGGAATCGGCGCTGACCACCATCCAGGACTGCGAGGATTCGATCGCCGCGGTGGATGCTGAGGACAAGGTCGTCGTCTACCGCAATTGGCTCGGCCTGATGAAGGGTGATCTGGCGGAAGAGATCACCAAGGGCGGCAAGAGTTTTGTCCGCAAGCTCAATCCCGACCGCTCCTACACCGCGCCCGCCGGCGGCACGCTGACCGTGCCCGGCCGTTCGCTGATGCTGATCAGGAATGTCGGCCACCTCATGACCAACCCGGCGATCCTTGATCACGACGGCAACGAGGTTCCGGAAGGCATCTTGGATGCTGCGATGACGGCGCTGATCGCGCTGCACGATGTCGGGCCGAACGGCCGCCGCGCCAATTCCCGCGCCGGCTCGATGTATGTCGTGAAACCCAAGATGCACGGGCCCGACGAAGTCGCTTTCGCCGTCGAGATCTTCGACCGTGTCGAGGCCCTGCTCGGCATGGCCAGAAGTACCATCAAGATGGGCATCATGGACGAGGAGCGGCGCACCACCGTCAACCTCAAGGAGGCGATCCGCGCCGCAAAAGAGCGCGTCGTGTTCATCAACACCGGCTTCCTCGACCGCACCGGCGACGAGATCCACACCTCGATGGAAGCCGGCCCGATGATCCGCAAGGGCGACATGAAGCAGGCCGCCTGGATTTCCGCCTACGAGGCATGGAATGTCGACATCGGGCTGGAATGCGGTTTGGCCGGCCACGCCCAGATCGGCAAGGGCATGTGGGCGATGCCCGATCTGATGGCTGCGATGCTGGAACAGAAAATCGCCCATCCCAGGGCCGGCGCCAACACCGCCTGGGTGCCGTCGCCAACGGCGGCGACGCTGCATGCCACGCACTATCACAAGGTCGATGTCCATGCCGTGCAGGCCGCACTCAAGAACCGGCCCAAGGCAAAGCTCGACGACATCCTGTCGGTGCCGGTCGCGGTGCGGCCGAACTGGTCGCCTGAAGACATCCAGAAGGAACTCGACAACAACGCGCAGGGCATTCTTGGCTATGTCGTGCGCTGGATCGACCAAGGCGTCGGCTGCTCGAAAGTGCCTGACATCAACGATGTCGGCCTGATGGAAGACCGCGCCACGCTGCGTATTTCCTCACAGCACATCGCCAATTGGCTGCACCACGGCGTGTGCAGCGAGGACCAGGTGATGGCGACGATGAAGCGCATGGCTGACATCGTCGACCGCCAGAACGCGGGCGTCCCGCTTTACCAGCCGATGGCGGCCGACTTTGACAAGTCGATAGCCTTCCTCGCCGCCTGCGACCTGGTCTTCAAGGGCCGCGTCCAGCCCAACGGCTACACCGAGCCGGTGCTGCACGCGCGGCGGCTGGAACTGAAGGCGCAACTGAGCTGAAGAGCCCAGTCCCTGCCGTGAATGGAGCGGCAGGTCTTCGGCCTGGCTTCCTCCGGAGGTGAGGCGTCAGGAAGCTGTATGGTCCAGGAGCCGGATGGTGGGATCGCGACGGTGTTCGGAGTTGACCCTATCGACGCCTTCCACCGTAATCGCGATTGTCCCGTTTTCCACTCTTGCTATCCAGCCCTTCGCTTTCAGATACCAGAGATGAAATTCGAGATGCTCTCGCGGACAGCCTGACAAGCGTTCGAGCTCCACATCTCCGATCCCGGGATTGCTGACGTCGTGCCGGCGCTTCGCGTAAAGCAGCGACAGCAGCCTGGCCTGGATCACGACATCCCGCTCGACGCCCTTGGTGCTGCTGGCTTCCTCGGTCAGCTCGCGGCGAAGGCCGGCATGGTCCTTGTACGCGATGTCGTATTGAGCGCGTTTGACCGGATCCTTGAGCGTGTTGTGGGCTTCCACGATTTCACTGAAGCGGGCTTCATCGCCGGTTTCGCGATTGTCGGGATGATAGCGCATCGCAAAATAGCGAAATATGCGCTCCAGCGTTTCCGAATTGGCGTTCGGGCTAACTTCCAAAACTTCGTAGTAGTCAATGAACATAGCGGGCTCCCCGACCGGAACCATATTCGCATTGTCTAAATAAGGAATGTCCAATGCAGAGACCAAGACTTTGGTCCGGCGTCGATGACATCCACGCTTCTGGAAGAGGAAGAAAATGGCCGGCGCCCGCTCGGTGGGGCCGTTGGGTGGTGAGGACGCCGGCCAAGCGGACAATCAGGTCCGCCGCACCGTGGAGATGATCGATTCGCAGAGGCGGTGTTATGGCGTGATCGCGGAAGGCAATGTGGCGAGGTCGGCTTGTCGGGCGGCGAGTGACCTACGCCGCCTGCGCCATCCGCTCCGAGCTCATGCGGTAGGAGATCGCTTCGGCCAGATGGATTCGGCCGACGGTTTCGCTGGCGTCGAGATCGGCAAGCGTCCGTGCCACCTTCAGCACACGGTGATAGGCCCGCGCCGAAAAGGCGAGCTTTTCGCTGGCGTCCTTGAGCAGCGACAGGCCGGCGACGTCAGGCATGGCGATTTCCTCGATGATCGACGGTGAGCAATGCGCGTTGGTGGTGGCGCGGGTGGCGCCGAGCCGCTCGAAGCGTTCGCGCTGGATGGTGCGGGCGCGTGCCACGCGCATCGCCACATCGGCGCTTTTCTCCGCCCGGTCGGGCCGGATCAAGTCGCTGGCCGAGACCGCCGGCACTTCGATCCTGAGATCGATGCGATCGAGCAGCGGGCCCGAAATGCGCGCCTGATAGTCGGTGCGGCAACGCTCGCCGCGCAGGCAGCGATAGCCCGGCTCGCCGGCCATGCCGCAGCGGCACGGGTTCATCGCCGCCACCAGCTGGATACGCGCCGGATAGGTGACGCGATGGTTGGCCCGCGCGATCATGCAGTCGCCGGTCTCCAGCGGCTGGCGCAGCGCATCGAGCGTCTGCGGCGTGAACTCGGGAAACTCGTCGAGGAACAGCACGCCGTGATGGGCCAGCGACACCTCGCCCGGCCGCGCGCGGATGCCGCCGCCGACCATCGCCGCCATCGAGGCCGAGTGGTGCGGCGCGCGGAACGGCCGCCGGTCGGTCAGCTTGCCTTCGCCGAGTTCCCCCGCCACCGAGGCGATCATCGAGACTTCGAGCAATTCCTTCGGCGCCAGCGGCGGCAGGATCGACGGCAGCCGCTGCGCCAGCATCGATTTGCCCGATCCTGGCGGTCCGATCATAAGCAGATTATGACCACCGGCCGCCGCCACCTCCAGCGCCCGCTTGGCGGTCTCCTGGCCCTTGATGTCGGCGAGGTCGGGCAGATCCAGCGCCGCGGCGTGGATGCCGGCCTCGGGGCGCGACAGCACCTGCGTGCCACGAAAATGATTGGCGACGGCAATCAGGCTGCGCGGCGCCAGAATGTCGAAATCCTTTCCAGCCCAGGCCGCTTCCGGTCCGCAGGCGAACGGGCAGATCAGGCCCTTGCCCTCGGCATTGGCCGCGATCGCCGCCGGCAAGGCGCCGGCGACCGCGGCAATCGTGCCATCGAGCGACAATTCTCCAAGCACGACATAGCCGGCTAGCATGTCGCCCGGGATGGCGCCAAGGGCAGCCATCAGGCCAAGCGCGATCGGCAGGTCGTAGTGACTGCCTTCCTTCGGCAGGTCGGCCGGCGCCAGATTGACAGTCACCTTCTTCGACGGCATCGACAGGCCGGAAGCATGCAGTGCGGCCTGCACCCGCTCGCGGCTTTCGGCCACCGCCTTGTCGCCCAGGCCGACGATATGCATGTTGACCTTGCCGGGCGCGATCATCACCTGCACGTCGACCGGCACGGCCTCGATGCCTTGGAAAGCGACCGTGCGAACCCGCGCCACCATTTTTTGTACCCCCGGACAGTAGTTCGCCCATGCCCTGGCGATCAGGGTGTGAGCGAAGTCAAAGAAGACAACCACAGATTTCGGAGTTAAGCAAGAACATTACGAGAACATATAGCTTCACCACGGTGAGGAATTCTGCCGGCAAGGAGCGCCGTCCATAAGCTAGGCTTTGATCGGAAGCTTGAGCGCCCGCTCCGTCAAAGGCTCGCTGGCATCAAAGATGACATACCCGAGCATAGATGGCTAGAATTTGTCGAACAGGCGCTCCACCTTGCGGGCGAACATTTCCCTCTGGTCATCAGAGATGTTTTCGACGGAATATCTCGTCAGGTAGAGGTGCCTCACGTTGCGGCCGCACATAGTCTTGAGACCGCGCAGCAGCACCTTCCTTCCCGGGTTTTGCATGTACAGTTCAGTATACCACCACGGCGACCCGCATGTGGTAACAACGCCCATCCGCCGGATGTTCAATAGCGCCGGCTTGATCACGCCACCGTCTGCCGGCAACTCGTAAGCCACCCCCGGTCGCCAAACTCGATCAAAATAACCCTTCAAGATTGCGGGCATGCCTGACCACCATGTCGGAAAGCAGAAAACGCATGCCTCCGCCCATCTCAACGCGTCGATGTAAACCTGCAAGTCGCTGGGTGCCTGGGCAGGGTCAAAGTGGCCATGTCTTTCTTCGGCATGCATCACAGGATCGAACTTCATCTGATGGAGATCGAAATCAACGACCTCGTCACCCCTGGCTTTGAGGGTCTGAACGACCCGTTTGTGGAGCGCCGCCTGGTAACTGTCGGCTAGTGGATGCGCGTAGACGACATTGATTTTCATGGCGCGGGCCTTCAGGCTTCGAACTACACGCACATATTAGCCGTCGCGCAACCAAGTGGAAACAGCAAGGTCAGTGGCGGGGAGGGAAAGCCCATCGCCGGTGTCGATCAGTAGCGGGCTTATGCAATCGCCCGATCAAATGGAACATTACAAGAATATGCAGCCGCGCCGGTCGCGGCTGGGTTGTGGCCGGTTGCAGAAACCGGAACATGGTTAAGACAAAGTGAAAACGGTTACGTCCGCCGCTTGTCCTCGACCGCGTCCCAGAACAGGCTGGCGATGTCGGCGCCGCCGAAACGCTTGACCTCACGCACGCCGGTCGGCGAGGTCACGTTGATCTCGGTCATGTAGTCGCCGATGACGTCGATGCCGACGAGGATGAAGCCGCGCTCTTTCAGCGACGGCCCGATGCGGGCGCAGATCTCGCGTTCGCGCTCCGTCAGTTCGGTCTTTTCGGCGCGGCCGCCGACATGCATGTTGGAGCGGGAATCGTGTTCGGCCGGCACCCGGTTGATGGCGCCGACCGGCTCGCCGTCGATCAGGATGATGCGCTTGTCGCCCTTGCGCACGTCCTTGAGATAGCGCTGCACGATATAGGGTTCGCGGAACATCTGGCCGAACATTTCCAGCAGCGAGGCAAGGTTGCGGTCGGCCTCCAGCATGTGGAAGATACCGGCGCCGCCATTGCCGTACAGCGGCTTGATGATGATGTCGCCGAACTCCTTGCGGAAGGCGGCAACTTCGAGTGGATCCTTGGTGATCAGCGTGTCCGGCATCAGGTCGGCAAATTCGGTGACGAAGATCTTTTCGGGGCTGTTGCGCACCCAGGCCGGGTCGTTGACCACGAGCGTTTTCGGATGGATGCGCTCCAGGATGTGCGTGGTGGTGATGTAGTTCATGTCGAAGGGTGGATCCTGGCGCAGCAGCACGACATCCATCTCCGACAGATCGGTGCGCACCTTCTCGCCCAGCGAATAGTGGCTGCCCTTCTCGTCGCGCACCTGCATTTCCTCGATGCGGGCAAACACCTTGCCGTCGCGCAACGACAGCCGATCCGGCGTGTAGTGGAACAGCTCATGGCCACGCCGCTGCGCTTCCAGCGACAGCGCGAATGAGGTGTCGCCGGCGATCGACACGGTGGAGATGTGGTCCATCTGGACGGCGATTTTCAGCTTCATGGCGGGTCTCCGGCGGCTCGGATGGACGACTGTCTTGCCTGTACAGGCTCACTGCCCGTCTGCCAATCGCGACATTCCTAGGATTGGCATCCGACACCCGAATGCGCTGCTTTCATCGATCCTTCGAAACAGTCGCGGTTGCCCGTGGAAAATCGATCTCGCGATACGTTTCCTAAAGGGTTTGCTGCCAGTCTGAAAATAAATTCCGACGTCACAAAACAGGGACACCGATGCAAACTTCGTTTGGCACCGGTCAGGCAAACAGGGAGAGCACGGATCTGGCATTCACCGATCCGTTGACCGGGCTTGGCAACCATCGCCGCTTCTTCGACAAGGTCGATCGGCTGATCGCCGATCGTGCCGACGATCCCGCGCCCTTTACCGTCGGCATTCTCGACCTCGACGGCTTCAAGCCGATCAACGATCTGTTCGGCCACAAGGCCGGCGACGACATCCTGATCCAGGTCGCGATGCGGCTGCGCGCCTCGATGGACGGCCATTCCACGGTCTGCCGCATCGGCGCCGACGAATTCGCCTTTCTCTATCCCCTGGTGTTCAGCGAGGATGCAGCGGCCGAAAAGTCCCGCATGCTGATCGAGATCCTGTCGGCGCCCTATGATGTCGGCGAACGCACCGCCAGGCTTTCGGCCTCGGTCGGCTGCTCGCTGTTCTATTCGGGCGACGAGACCACCGAGATCCTCATCAACAAGGCCGAGACGGCGCTCTATCACGCCAAGCGTTCCGGCCGTGGCCGCGTCGTCGTCTACACCCGTGAGATGGAAGAAGCGGCCAAGCGCGTCACCCGCATCGAACAGGCGCTGCGCCGGGCTGTCTCGGCCGGCGAGGTGGAGCCGCATTTCCAGCCCATCGTCGACCTCAACACGCGCCGCACCATCGGCTTCGAGACGCTGGCGCGCTGGACGGATCGCGACCTGGGTTCCGTGCCGCCGACCGTCTTCATTCCCATCGCCGAGGAGCGTGGCATCATCGGCCCGTTGTCGCAGCTGGTGCTGCGCAAGGCGACCGAGGCCGCCAGAAGCTGGCCGAAGGATCTGTTCCTGTCCTTCAACCTGTCGCCATCGCAGCTCGTCGACCAGAACACCGGCCTGCACATACTGGCGATCCTCGATCGCACCGGCTTCGATCCGCGCCGGCTGGAGATCGAGATCACCGAGACCGGCCTGATGAACGACCCGGCCTCTGCCGCGCAGATCGTCGAGGATCTGCGCCGCGTCGGCATCCGCGTCTCGCTCGACGATTTCGGCACCGGCCAGTCCTCGCTCGGCCGTCTGCGCGAATTCCATTTCGACAAGCTCAAGATCGATCGCGCCTTCGTCTCCTCCATTCTCGACGACCGTCCCTCGGAGCACATCATCCGCGCCATTCTCGCAATGTGCGAGGGGCTCGGCATGGACGTCGTCGCCGAAGGCATTGAGCAGGAAGCGCAGGCCGACCGCCTCGTCCAGTTCGGCTGTGCCGGCGGGCAAGGCTATCTGTTCGGCAAGCCCGTCGATGCCGACGCCACGCTCGGCTATCTCCGTGATTCCTTCCGCGGCGCCCTGCGCGCCAAGGCGATCTGACCGGCGATCCCCGCGATCCGCAATCCCGACGGTGCCGCCATGCGCATCCGGTGCGGCGCATTGTCGTTTTGTCTGACATAAGCCCAGAAATCCGATCTTTCGCCCTTGCCCACGCGCCTTGCGTGGCTAGGATGCGCGCCGATCACGCTACAGCGCCGCGCGTCCTTTCGGACGCGCAAAGGACGCTGTAGCAATTTACATCTTGCGCATGATCCCTTTCCGAAAATCGATCCGATTTTCGGGGTCATGCGCTGGGAGACAGGAACGATGATGCCATCGGCGCATTTTGCCGACCTCGAAGGAGCCTCGGTGCTGATCACCGGCGGCGGTTCCGGAATTGGTGCTGCCCTGACCGAGGGGTTTGTGCGCCAGGGCGCCAATGTCGCCTTCATCGACATCGCCGACGGCCCAAGCACGGCTCTTGCCGACCGCATCGAGAAAGCGTTCGGCAAGCGGCCGCTCTATCTCAAGACCGACCTACGCGACGTCGAGGCCCTGCGGGCGTCCGCCGCGAAGGCCGCCGAGGCGCATGGCGATGTCACCGTGCTGGTCAACAATGCGGCCTGGGATGAACGCCACGCCGTCGAGGACGTGACGGTCGAGTTCTGGGACAACAACCAGGCCATTAATCTCAGGCCGCATTTCTTCACCGCGCAAGCGGTGGCACCGGGCATGAAGCGGGCGGGCGGCGGCTCGATCATCAACTTCACCTCGACATCCTATCTGATCAACCACCCCGACATGCCGTCCTACACGGCCGCCAAGGCCGGTATCCTCGGTCTGACCAAGGGGCTGGCCGGCAAGCTCGGTGTCGACGGCATCCGCGTCAACGCCATTGCGCCCGGCTGGGTGATCACCGAGCGGCAGAAGGAGCTCTGGGTGACCGAACAGGGGCTTGCCGCCCATGTTGCCAAGCAGTGCATCAAACAGGTGATGCAGCCCGACGACATTGTCGGCACCGTGCTGTTCCTGGCCTCGGACGCCTCGCGCATGCTGACAGCGCAGATGCTGGTCGTCGATGGAGGTTTCCTGTGAACCCAGCCGGCAACGCACCGGCGGTCGCCGCCGTCGACTGGGGCACGACCCGCATGCGGGTCTGGCTGATAGACGGGCAAGGCAAGGTGCTTGCCGAACGCCGTGGCGACGATGGCCTGATCACGGCGCAGCAGAAGGGCTTTTCGACCATCCTCGAAGGGCATCTGGCGGCGATGGGAGCACCAGCGGCGCTGCCCGTCATCATCTGCGGTATGGCCGGATCCCGCCAGGGCTGGCTCGAAGCACCCTATGTCACCGTGCCGGCGCCGCTTAGCGCCATCCTTGCGGGTGCCGCCAGCGTGCCCGGCCAGAGCCGCGACATCCGCATCGTTCCGGGCCTTGCCCAGCGACTGGCCGATGCGCCCGACGTCATGCGCGGCGAGGAAACCCAGCTTGCCGGCGCCGGGCTGCCGGCCAAGGGACGTCAGCTGGTCTGCATGCCCGGCACCCATTCGAAATGGGTGCTGGTCGAGGACGGTACTGTCACCGGCTTCGGCACCTGGCCGACCGGCGAGCTGTTTTCGGTGCTTGCCTCGCATTCGATCCTGCGCCATTCGCTCGGCGAACATCCAAAGCCCGTCACATCGGACAATCCGTTCTTCCGCCGCTGGTGCGAAACCGCATTGAGCGATGGCGGCGATGTCACCTCGCGGCTGTTTTCCATCCGCGCCGCCGGCCTGCTGCAGGATTTGAAAGCCGACGATGCCGCCGCCTGCCTGTCCGGCCTTCTGATCGGCGGCGAGATCGCCTCTGCCGGCCGCCGGCACGGCGCCGGTGCCGAACCCGTGGTGCTGGTCGCCTCCGGCGCGCTGGGAACGCTGTACGGCGAGGCACTCGGCCTTGCCGGACTTGAGGTCCGGGCCGTCGACGCGGACGAGGCGGTGCGTGCAGGTCTCGTCGAGGCGGCGCGCGAGAACGGCATGATCGCCAGAATTGGAGCAGCTCGATGAGCCAGACCGCACCGTTTCCAAAACTCAAGCGCGGCCTGGTTGCCATCCTTCGCGGGCTCAAGCCCACCGAGGCGATGGCCATGGGCCAGGCACTGTTCGACGCCGGCATCGAGGCGATCGAAGTGCCGCTGAACTCACCGCAACCGTTCTCGTCGATCGCCCGCATCGTCCAAGTGCTGCCTAAAACGGCACTGGTCGGCGCCGGCACGGTGCTGATGCCAGCCGATGTCGATGGCTTGCACCAGGCCGGAGGGCGGCTGCTGGTAAGTCCCAACATCGATGCCGAGGTGATGGCGCGCGCCATGCATTACGGCATGGTGACGATGCCCGGAGTGTTCACGCCGACCGAAGCCTTCCTGGCGATCAAGCTTGGCGCCTCGGCGCTGAAATTCTTCCCGGCGAGCGTGCTGGGTGCCGGCGGCATTTCCGCGATGCGCGCCGTGTTGCCGGCGCAGACATTGGTCGGCGCCGTCGGCGGCGTCTCCGAAAAAGATTTTGCCGGCTACAAGGCGGCCGGCGTGACCGCCTTTGGTCTGGGCTCCAGCCTGTTCAAGCCTGGCATGAGCGTCGACGAGGTGGCCGCGCGTGCGCAAGCTGCCGTCGCGGCCTGGGATGCGGTGTTCGGAGAAGCAGGATGAGCGAAGCCATCGTTTCGGTTTTTTCCGATCACGTCTGCCAGCTCGGCGAGGGGCCGAGCTACGATCCCGCCACCGATACGCTCTACTGGTTCGACATCGTCAACGGTCAGCTTCTGCAAAAGCAGCTGTCCGGCGGCGCGACCACCGTCCATGAGCTTGGCCAAATGGCGAGCGCCATCGCAATCATCGACGACAAGCGCCAGCTTATCGCCGCCGAAACCGGCCTTTATGTCCGCGATGTCGCGACCGGCAAACTGACGCTGCACACGCCTGTCGAGGCCGACAATCCGGTCACGCGCTCCAACGATTCCCGGGTCCACCCCTGCGGCGCCTTGTGGATGGGCACCATGGGCAAGGGCGAGGAAAAGGGTGCGGGTTCGATCTACTGGTTTTTCAGAGGCGAACTGCGCCGGCTGTTTTCGGACATCACCGTCTCCAATTCGATCTGTTTTACCGAGGATGGCGCAATCGCCTACTACACCGACACCTCGACCGGGCTGCTGATGCGCGTCGCCTGCGACCCGGCGACCGGCCTGCCTGCCGGTGAGCCAAAGCTGTTCGTCGA
Source organism: Mesorhizobium sp. M0227 (assembly GCF_040321855.1). Classification (NCBI taxonomy): domain Bacteria; kingdom Pseudomonadati; phylum Pseudomonadota; class Alphaproteobacteria; order Hyphomicrobiales; family Phyllobacteriaceae; genus Mesorhizobium; species Mesorhizobium sp. M0227. The sequence goes on from NZ_JAMYSJ010000002.1 coordinate 169,685, forward strand.
TCACCGCTCGGCCAAGGGCTATGTCGACGGATCCGTGCTCGACCGCGACGGCATCCTGTGGAATGCCGTCTGGGGCGGCAGCGTCATCGAAGCCTATGGGCCCGACGGCAAGCTCGTCCGCACGGTCGCCATGCCGGTGACGCAGCCGTCCTGCCCGGCCTTTGTCGGCGCCAAGGCCGATCGGCTGGCGGTCACCTCCGCCTGGTCGGGCAAGGATGAGAAGCAGCGTCTGCTGGATCTGCAGGGCGGCATGACCTTTCTGCTCGATATTCCCGTCAACGGCCGCTTCGAGCCGCGCGTGCTGATCGCCTGAGCGAACTGGATTCTGCGGTCGGACGGTGCGTTGTCACGCAACCGCCCGCGCCGTGTCGGTTTCGCGAGAGCCTGACGCCTTGACCATGCGATGGTAGGCAATCCTACTGCCGGAATCGTTCATCTCATGTCGAGCCGCAAGCCAAGACTGATCCTCGTCCATGAGCCGGAGAAGGCTTGTTTCGACCGTCTGGTCGCCGACGGTCATGCGCCGCAGCGTGCCGGCGAAATCGCGTCCTATCTAGGGCAGTCGACCGACCTCGCCCCCGAATTCGACATGCTTGGCCGCGCCTGCCGGGCACGCGGCCTGTCTTTCGCGCCGGTGGCGCTGGACGATGCCGCAAGCGTCCTCGCCGGCGAGCATCCCAGCACAACGCTGGTCTGGACGCTGACCGACGGCATCGCCTATTTCCGCGGCGGCGCGGCGCCCGCTCTGGCGCGATTGGGCGGTTTCAAGACGATCGGCGCAGATGATGCGCTGTTCGCGCTCTGTCAGGACAAGTTCCGCTCCGGAGCCGTGCTCGGCGCACTCGGCATGCCGGTGCCGCAGGCCGGGCTCGCGCGCGACGGCCAATGGCTGGCCGAGCCGCCGGCCTCGCCCGCCGGCTGGTTCGTCAAGCCCAACCGGCTCGGCGCCAAGATCGGTATTTGGCCGGACTCGCGTGTGGCCGACCTCGGCCATGCGCTGGAGCTTAGCCGGCGCGTCTTTTCGGCCTATCGCGACGATGTCGTCGTCCAGCCCTATGTCGCCGGCCGCAACGTGCGCGCCAGTTTCCTCGGCCTGGTGCCAGGTGCCGGGGTCGAAGCGCTTGGCGTGGCCTTTGTCGATTCAGGCGCCGATTTCCAGACCATGGCCGACAGCCTGGCGCTCTATGGCGACACCGGCGAGGCAGCGAAAGCGGCGGGACATTACGCCGAGCCGGAACTCGTCGCGGTTGCCGACAGCCAGCCGGCCGCCGACGCCACGATACGTGCGATCGCCGGGCGGCTGATGAGCGGGCTCGGCCTGCGCGACGTGTTTTCGATCGATCTCAGGGTAGAGGCCGACAATACCGTCCACCTCATCGAGTTCGAGGTCTGCCCCGGCCTGCCCTGCTTCGATTTTCGCGCCTATTGCCGCCAGCAATGGGGCCTCGAGCTGGCCGACGCCATGGCCGAGACAGCGGCGAGCCGGCTGATCGGCCAAGAGCATCGCGCCTGAAGGCGCGACGGCAGATCGCGGGCCGACCGGCGGACGCGTTCCACTACGGCATTCGCTCGACCGCCTGCAAGGACGGATCCATCTTGTCCCAGGCATGGCCGTGGCTCGTGTAGGTCACCATCTGCGGGCTGAACTGTTCCGGATCGTCGAGGCTGGCCGCGTGGACCACTATCAGCTCGGGCATGGCGACGGGTATCAGAAAGACCGGCGTTCCGCAGGTTGGACAGAAGGTGTGGATTTTTTCATTGCCGCTGGCGCCCGCCACGCGCCAGGTGCTCACCTCCCCGGTGATGGCCATATCGGCACGTTGGCCGAAGGTCAGGTAGGATCCGTGGCCGGTGCCTGAGCGCTTCTGGCAATCGCTGCACTGGCAGTGGTTCTGGAAGATCGGCTCGTCATTGGTTTCGTAACGGATCGCGCCGCATGCGCAGCCGCCGGTATAACGCTTGGTCATTGTCATTCTCCACGGGCCTGATTCTGCTTGAGGTCGCAGCATCAGGCCGATTTCGGCTTGGCGAAAATGTCGATGCCGCTGCCGGTTTCGAGGAAAGATTTCAGGCTCGACAGCACCGCCGGCCAGCCCTGGCTGACGCCCTTCGCCATGCCGCTGCCGGCTTCGAGCTCGTCATGGCTGACGGTCAGCCGCACCATGGTGTCGTATTCCTCGATGGCGAACGTCACCCGGCTGGTTTTCGACGGATCGTCGGCCTGCGAAGCATTCGCCCAGGTGATGACAAGGCGGGTCGGCGGCGAAATCTCGACGACCTTGCCGACGAGCTCTACGGTCCGTTCGTCATTGGCGCGGATATGTTCCCATTTCGAACCCGGCGTCCATTCGGAGACGTTCTCGTGGCCCCAGTAGCGCTTCGCGATCTCGGGCTTGATTATGGCCTCGAACACCTTCTGCGGCGTCGAGCGGATATAGGTCACGTAGACAAAGCTGGTCGTTTCCCTGGTCATCGGTCTTCTCCTTCGAGTTCTTGCTTCAGGTCGTGCAGCAGGCTGAGCCGCTGCCGTTCGAATTTCCGTACCCAGCGCTCGTAGACTTCGTGCAGCGGCACGGGATTGATGAAATGCAACTTTTCGCGGCCGCGCTTGACCGTGCTCACCAGATTGGCCGCCTCCAGCAGGTCGAGGTGCTGGGTGGCGGATTGCCTGGCCATGTCCAGATGGTCGCAAAGCTGACTGAGCGTCTGCCCGTTCTGCTCGCACAGAAGGTCAAGCAGCCTTCTGCGTGTCGGATCGCCCAGCGCTTTGAAAACCTTGTCGGCGTCCATCTGCCTCACCTTGTTGTAGGCACAATATGCAGGTAAATACCTGCATGTCAACCGGCAATCCGACCCGCGTTGAATGACCGCTCGTCGGCACGGCTCCGCACCCGGCAACTGCGCCAGGCAGATCACCGTGAAATCGCGGAGCAAAGAGATGTAAAATGGGCCTGCGGGGCTTCAAACGCCGCCAGGCTTTATCCGATTTTGAGCATGATCTCCGGTGAAACCGGAATGACTTTCTTCGGAACTATGCTTGCAAGGACCTCAGGCGCCCTCGACCAGGACGATTTCGCCGTCGGCGACCTTCTGACGGATGGCGACGGCGCGCTGGTATTCCGGCGAATGGTAGCAATCATGCGCGGCGGCAAGCGATTCGAACTCTATGATGACGTTGCGTGCGCGGCCGGGCCCTTCGGCCTTTTCATGCTCGCCGCCGCGCGCCAGGAACTTCGCACCGAAGCGCTCGAAGGCAGGCCTGGCGGCGGCGACATAGTCCTTGTAGCCTTCCGCGTCGCGCACATCGACACGGGCGATCCAGTATCCCTTGGGCATTTTCTTGGTCTCCGAACTTGTTCTTGGAAATCTCAGGCCGAGCGCATCTCGTCGAGGATGGCTTCGGCCGCTTCCCGTTTGTTGGCCGCAGCAATGATCGGCCGGCCGACGACGAGGTGGCTGGCGCCGTTGCGGATCGCCTGGCCCGGCGTCACGACGCGCTTCTGGTCGCCATGGTCGCTGCCGGCCGGCCGGATGCCGGGCGTCACCACCGCCATGTCGGGCCCGACGATGTGGCGCACCGCCTCGGCCTCCGCGGCCGAGCAGACGATGCCGCCCATGCCGGCATGCAGCGCCTGTTCCGAGCGCCGCAGCACCAGCGTATGCGGGTCGTACTCGTAACCGACATCGATCATGTCCTGCTCGTCCATCGAGGTCAGCACGCTGACGGCAAGCAGGCAAAGGTCGCTGCCTCTGGCCGCCTCTACGGCGGCCTGCATAGCCTTCGGATAGGCGTGGATGGTCAGCATGGTCATGCCCATCTTGACGATGTTCTCGACGCCCTTGGCCACCGTGTGGTCGATGTCGAGCAGCTTCATGTCGAGGAAGACCTTGGTGCCGCCGCTGGTCAGTTCCCTGGCGAAATCGAGCCCGCCGGCGAAGGCAAGCTGGTAGCCGATCTTGTAGAAGGAGACGACGCCGTCGAGTTCGCGCACCGCCTGCTCGGCTTCTCTCACTGTCGGCACGTCGAGGCCGACGATCAGCCTTTCCTGCATGGATCGGGCCTGCAAGGTGCTGGCAATCATGTCTCTATCCGGGTGGACAGCATGCGCGAGGTTTCGATCAGCGTGCGGCATAGATGCTCCATCGATTTGTACAGTCTTTCGTCACGGAAATTGCCGTCCTCGTCGAAGGCGCTGCCACCCTCGGGCACCGAGCATTCCGGCGTCACCACCTCCATCTGGCAACGTACCAACACGGCGCGCAGATGGTTGATGCAGCGGATGCCGGCAAAGTGCCCGCTGGAGGACGAACAGAGGCCAACGACCTTGCCGGCAAGTGGCCTCACCGGCCGCCCGCCATCCCTGCGCACCCGGCTCACCCAGTCGATCGTGTTCTTGAGCAGCGGCGGAATGGAGCCGTTATATTCGGGCGTGGCGATCAGCAGCCCGTCATGGGCGATCACCAGACGGCCGAGTTTCTGGGCGTTTTCGGGAACACCCTTTTCCTTTTCCAGATCCTCGTCCAGGATCGGCAAGGGATAGTCGGCAAGCGAGATGCGGGTCACCTCGGCGCCTTGCATGGCAAGTTCCTTCTGCGCCACGTCGGCTGTCCTGCCGCTATAGGCGCCGCTGCGCACCGAGCCGGCGAAGACGAGGATTTTCGGGATCACTGCCATTGGCCACCCTTGCTCCCGGACAGGTACAGCCAAGGACCGAGCAAATCAACGCCAACTTCGTCATCCCTGGGCGAAGCTCCGTCATGGAGACCCTGGAATCCATTCCGTGACAGCTATCCAGGAGTGCAGCGGAACAGAATTCTGCGCCGTAGCGGCGCTCGGAAGTCGCGGCATGGATCCTCGGGTCTGCGCTGCGTCGCTACGCTCCTTGCTCCGCCCGTGGATGACGAAGCGAGGGACGTTCCCGCCATTGCCAAGGTATGCGGTGAGCACTGGCGATCCGCGAACAACCCCGCGCCGAGAAATTAATGCGCTTCGCGGCGGTAGATCCACAGTTGGGTCGGCGGGATGTTGCGAAGGATGAAATCGAAATGCTTGACCGTATAATTGCCACGGCCGGCCGGGATCGGCGACATCGGGCCGTAGGTCAGCTGCACGATCGGCCGTCCGGCCGGGATGCGGTCGAGCAGGCTCTCGATATAGGCAATGCGCTGGGCGACCGGGAAGTTGAGCAGCGGCACGCCGGAAACGACGGAATCGAAGATCATCCCGCTCTTGTCGCCAAGCGTGGCGTTGAGATTGAAGGCATCGCCCTCGATGACGTTGACGCCGGGATAAAGCCGCCGCAGGTGACGAACGAAATCCGCGGAATACTCGACCGCGTAGAGGTTTTCGGGCCGGACCCCCTGGGCGAGGATGGCGCGGGTGATGACGCCGGTACCGGGGCCGACCTCAAGCACCGGCAGGCCGGATTTCGGATTGACGATCGAGGCCATTTTGCGCGCGGTGACCGAACTGGTGGGCACGATCGAACCAACCGCCTTCGGCTTGTCAATCCAGCCCTTGAAGAATTTGAGTTCGTCGTCGAACTTTTCGACAAGCGCCTTCCGCAGTCCAGGGCCACGTGTCATGCAAGCTCTCCTCAGCGCTCCCCGCAAAGTTACTTAGCACCTGAGCGGTGCTAGGCAAGGCGCGGCCGGACGCATGTCGTGGATAAGATAATTTTCGTCGCGTCTCAAGGGGTGACGCGATTCAAGGATTTACGCGTTGCAAATCGGCTTAGGCTGGCCAAAGTGCATCAACGTTCGCCAAAGGACTCGAAAAAATCCTTCATGCGGGCAAAAAAGCCGCTCGATTGGGGCGAATTGTCCTGCGAGGAGAGCTGTTCGAACTCCTCCAGCAGCTCACGCTGGCGGCGGGTCAGGTTCTGCGGCGTCTCGACCGCGGTCTGGATGTAGAGGTCGCCGACATTGGGCTGACGCAGCACAGGCATGCCCTTGCCCTTGAGACGGAACTGGCGCCCGTTCTGCGTGCCCTCGGTCACCTTGACCTTTGTCTGCGTGCCGTCCAGCGTCGTCACCTCGAAGGAGCCGCCAAGGGCGGCCGTCGTCATCGAGATCGGCACCTTGCAATACAGGTCGGCGCCGTCGCGTTGGAAGAACTCGTGCGGTTTGACCGCCAGGAAAATATAGAGGTCGCCCGATGGCCCGCCGCGCAGGCCGGCTTCGCCCTCATTGGCAAGGCGGATGCGGGTGCCGTCCTCGATGCCGGCCGGGATGTTGACCGACAGCGAACGCTCCTCGGTGACGCGGCCCTGGCCGGCGCATTTCGGGCACGGATCCTTGATTGTCTGGCCGCGCCCCTGGCATTGCGGGCAGGTCCGCTCGATCGAGAAGAAACCTTGCGTGGCGCGCACCTTGCCGTGGCCGTTGCACATCGAGCAGGTGACGGGCTGGGTGCCGGGCTTGGCGCCGCTGCCCGAACATTCAGAGCAGGAGATCGACGCCGGCACCCGGATCTGCGCGGTCTTGCCGGCAAAAGCCTCTTCCAGGGTAATTTCCATGTTGTAGCGCAGGTCGGCGCCGCGTTCGCGGCCGCCCGACGAACGGCGCTGGCGCCCGCCCATCATGTCGCCGAAAATGTCCTCGAAGATATCGGCGAAACCGCCGGCGCCAAAACCTTGCGCGCCGCCATTCATGCCGCCCTGTTCGAAAGCGGCGTGGCCGAAGCGGTCGTAGGCCGCGCGCTTCTGCGGGTCTTTCAGCGTCTCGTAGGCTTCGTTGATTTCCTTGAACTTGTGCTCGCAGGAATGATCGCCGGGGTTGCGGTCGGGATGGAACTGCATGGCGAGCTTGCGGAAAGCGCTCTTGAGCTCCTTCTCGTCGGCGCCTTTTTGGACGCCCAGCGTCTCGTAGAAATCAGCTTTCATTTTTTCCCGCTGTCCGGATGCTCAACGTCTTGAAGCATTGTTGCGTCTCTTGCCGGCACTGACGCTTCGATTTAGGTGCGATGGAAGGGGGATGCCAGTGTCGACGCGGCTTTGCCTGCATTTTTTCAGCAAGGCCCGCTGTTTTTCTGCAAGGGGTTGCAAAAAAGCCCGGCCTTCGCCGGGCTTTTCGCTTTATCTTGCCGTCAAACGGTTCAGGCCGACTTCTTCTTGTCGTCATCCTCGTCGATTTCCTCGAAATCGGCGTCGACAACGTCACTGTCCTTGGCGGCATCCGCCTTGGCGTCGGCTTCCGCCGCTTCCTTCTGCGAAGCCTCGTACATGGCTTGGCCAAGCTTCATCGAAGCCTCGGCAAGCGCCTGGCTCTTGGCTTCGATGTCGGCCGGGTCGTCGCCTTCGGTCGCGGTCTTCAGCGCCGCGATCGCGTCGGATATCGCCGTGCGCTCGCCTTCCGAAACCTTGTCGCCATATTCCTTCAGTGACTTCTCCGAGGAATGCAGCAGCGCTTCGGCCTGGTTGCGGGCCTCGACCAGCGCACGCCGCTTCTTGTCGGTCTCGGCGTTGGCCTCGGCGTCCTTGACCATCTTCTCGATGTCGGCGTCCGAAAGACCGCCCGATGCCTGGATGCGGATCTGGTGTTCCTTGCCGGTGCCCTTGTCCTTGGCCGAAACATTGACGATGCCGTTGGCGTCGATGTCGAAGGTGACCTCGATCTGCGGCACGCCGCGCGGCGCCGGCGGGATGCCGACCAGGTCGAACTGGCCGAGCGCCTTGTTGTCGGCGGCCATTTCGCGCTCACCCTGGAAGACCCGGATGGTCACGGCCGACTGTGAGTCCTCGGCCGTCGAGAACACCTGGCTCTTCTTGGTCGGGATCGTCGTGTTGCGCTCGATCAGGCGGGTGAACACGCCACCCAGCGTCTCGATGCCGAGCGACAGCGGCGTCACGTCGAGCAACAGCACGTCCTTGACGTCGCCCTGCAGCACGCCGGCCTGGATGGCGGCACCGAGAGCGACGACTTCATCCGGATTGACGCCCTTGTGCGGCTCCTTGCCGAAGAACTGCTTCACGATCTCCTGGATCTTGGGCATGCGGGTCATGCCGCCGACCAGGACGACTTCGTCGATCTCGCCGGCCTTCAGGCCGGCATCCTTCAATGCAGCCTTGCAAGGGGCAATCGTGCGCTGGACCAGGTCGTCGACCAGCTGCTCGAACTTGGCGCGCGTCAGCTTCAGCGTCAGGTGCTTCGGCCCGGTCGCGTCGGCGGTGATGAAGGGCAGGTTGATTTCGGTCTGGGTGGTCGACGACAGCTCGATCTTGGCCTTTTCAGCCGCCTCCTTGAGGCGCTGCAGGGCAAGCTTGTCGTTCTTCAGGTCGATGCCCTGTTCCTTCTTGAACTCGGCCGCCAGATATTCGACCAGGCGCATGTCGAAATCCTCGCCGCCGAGGAAGGTGTCGCCATTGGTCGACTTGACTTCGAACACGCCGTCGCCGATTTCGAGCACCGAAATGTCGAACGTGCCGCCGCCAAGGTCATAGACGGCAATGGTCTTGCCTTCCTTCTTGTCGAGGCCATAGGCAAGCGCTGCCGCGGTCGGCTCGTTGATGATGCGCAGCACTTCAAGGCCGGCGATCTTGCCGGCATCCTTGGTCGCCTGGCGCTGGGCGTCGTTGAAATAGGCTGGAACGGTGATGACCGCTTTCTCGACCTTTTCGCCGAGATAGGCTTCCGCCGTCTCCTTCATCTTCTGCAGGATCATGGCCGAAATCTGCGAGGGCGACTGCTTCCTGCCGCCGGCTTCGACCCAGGCATCGCCATTGTCGCCCTTGACGATCTTGTAGGGGACAAGCTTCTTGTCCTTCTCCGTCACCGGATCGTCATAGCGGCGGCCGATCAGGCGCTTGACCGCGAAGATGGTGTTTTCAGGATTGGTGACCGCCTGGCGCTTGGCCGGCTGGCCGACCAGACGTTCGTCGTCGCCCGAGATGGCGACGATGGAAGGCGTCGTGCGCGCGCCTTCCGCATTCTCGATCACCTTGGGCTCCTTGCCATCCATGATGGCGATGCACGAGTTGGTGGTGCCGAGATCGATACCGATTACTTTTGCCATTTTTCTAGTCTCTCCGCTAAGCAGGCTCTCAGGACCCGTACAGGCGTTCCGACGAAAGCCCCTGTTCACAAGAAATCCCGTTCCGGCAACCGGCATTCCGGCGCCGAACGGCTTGGCGCGTATATAAGAACAGGCGGCATCGCGCGCAAGCATTCTGCGCAAGGCTTCCATGAACCTTTCCACCTCCGCCTGCGACTGATCTCCAGGTGCCGCATGGTGCGGCCCGGAAAGGAAGCCCCCCATGACCAATAACCCAGAGGCTCCCAGGTCTCCGGGAACAACAGGAGCTCGGCGCGACCACCGCCTTCGGGACGAGGTCGATGCGCTGGGCTTTCTGTTGATTCCGTTGACCCTGCGTAAGAGCAGGCGTATCGTCATCTTGAGGAAAGCAGACAATTCGATCAGGGAAGAACGAGCCGGACCGCCGCGCCTTGCCCTGATTTGCGCGGCCAGACCCGACGTTCTCCCGTCGACTACGGGGGGTAGTGTCATGTCTCGCATCCGCGGCTCGTTCGTGTCGTCTCTTGATGGCGGCTTGCGCCGCACTGTGCATCCAGGCGGGTTGCTGGCGCTGGCATTCGGCCTGTGGCTGGGCGCCGCCCAGGCGCAGGAAACCCGGATCATCTATCCCGGTTCGATGGCGGTGACCGGATTCTCCGGCACCATCATTCCCAATTTCGACCCCCCTGATTCCGAAAAAGGGGGCTTGCCGCCCGGCGTCGATCCGGTCGACGAAACCTTCATCGACACCACGCGCGCTACCTTGCGCGTGTTCGACGTCTCACGTCTGGGTGGGCCAGCCTCCGGCCAGCTCGTCAACACGCCACCGCCCTTCGAGGTGACGGCGGAGCAGGTCGGCCAGGTGTTCGGCGTCACCTACGATGACGGCATGCGCGACGGCGTTCCATCGGGCATTCCCAATCTCTATGCCGGCGCCACCTCGCTGCACGGCATCCGTATCGTAACCCCGGACGCCGACGATGACGGCCGTCCCGAGCGGCAGCGCCGCGGCGCTGCCGGCGCCACCTTCATGGATGGCCAGTTCGGCACCGAAAACGGCGGCGGGCCGGGCACCGTCTGGAAGATCGACGGCATCACCGGCCAGGTCTCCAAATTCGCCGACATCGACACCAACAGCGGTCCCGGCATCGGCAATCTCACTTTCGACGCCACTCACCGCGAGTTCTTCGCGTCCGATCTCGATACCGGCCTGATCCATCGCATCGACGCCGAAGGCAGGCTGATCGACAGCTTCGATCACGGCGTTGCCGGCCGTCCCGCGCATGGGCTTGCTCCAGTCGCCGACGATGGTTCGGTGATGGACATAAAGGGCGCGGCCTTCGACAGCGAAGACCCCGACAGCTGGGGCTACACGCAGGATGAGCGCCGCGTCTGGGGCGTCTCCTACCATGGCGGCCGGCTCTACTACTCGGTCGGCGAAAAGTCGGAAATCTGGTCGGTGGGCATTGCCCGCGATGGCAGTTTTGCCGGCGACCCGCGCTGGGAACTGACGGTCAAGGCCGACAAGGACTACGCCGTCACCGACATCGCCTTCGACAATAGCGGCTTCATGTACCTGGCCCAGCGCGGCCCAGTCGAGAACCGCTACGACTACAGCCAGTTCGCCGATTCCGGCAAAGGCGAGGTCATCCGCTACTTCAGAGAGAACCCGGACGATCCGGAAACGGAATCGGTCTGGGTCGAAGTGCCGCAGGAATATGCGGTCGGTTTCCCGCAGGACAACCGGCAGTCGGCCGGCGGTCTAGACCTGCAATATGGCTATGATGCCGACGGCAATCTCGACACGTCTGTGTGCACGCAGACGCTGGTCAACACAGGCGACAAGCTGCGCGACAATCCTTCACTCGCCGAACAGCTCGCCGCCGGCGGGCCACTGGCCGTGCATGGCGTGCAGATCACGCCGAAAGAGCTGGTCAAGCCGGCCAACGTGCCGCCCTTCGGCTCCTGGTTCGTCGATTTCGACGGTTATTTTGAAGACCCGGAGGTCGAGGGCCATGTCGGCGACGTTGCCGTCTGGCGCCCTTGCGAAGGCCGCGCCGGCTATTACGAGGAAATCCCGGGCGGCTACCTGCCCCCCTTCTACCCGCCGGATTTCCCACCACCCGGCAACCTGCCCCCGTGCATCGATGTCGAGGATATCAGGTATTACTGTACGCCTCGTGGCCTCCAGGCCGATCTCTATCTCCATGACCATGCCGGCTTCGGCGGCGATTCGATCAAGGCCCAACCTTCGAATGAGACAAAGTCCAGGACGCCAGGCGTCGGGGTGACATCATCCCAGTCGCATGCGCCCGGCAAGCCTTACACGGTCGACATCACCGGCCATTATCCGGGCGACAGAGTGGATGTTGGACTTTGCTTCTACAGGAAGTCCGACAAGGACAAGGGTGGCTACTACCCTTGCTGCAAGATGATCTTGCCGCTCCGAACCCCAGCCGTCAGCTGCGAACGTTGAGGAGGGGAAGATGAAAAATCTCGCACTCTCCCCGCTCGCAACCAACACTCAAGAAACCGTCATGGAGACGATCATGAAACCCCTGTCATACGCCAGGCGCGGCGCGCGCTGGCTGATGGCGGCCGGTATCGCGGTCGCCATGTTCACCCCTGTGGCAAGCCACGCGGAAGACGCCGCCCCGATCACCCCGGAACTGAGGCTCGATCTCGACAATTCGAAGATCGTCAATCCGAGGCCGGAGCGGGCGGTGCCCTTCTTCACCAAGAAAGGCACCCAGCGGAGCTGCGACTATGTCGTCTACTCCCTGAGCTTTGGCCTGCGCGGCGATGCGCAAGCCTTCGCCGACCTGACAGCCTTGCTGAAAACGCTCAAGATCGAGTTCAAGGACCAGCTTCCACACGGCCTTTCGATCGTCAGCGCGAATGTGTCGGGCGACGGCACGGACGCTTCGGGCGGACCATTGCCCGGCGTTTCGATCAGCACCTCGGCCGGTCCGAACGACACGGCAACGGTGTCCAATTTCCGGCTCTCCGCCGCTGATCTCGACGGCGCCGGTGCCGCCAATGAACGCGTCATCAACTTCCAGATCACGGCCAAGATCGACCATGCGGCGTTTCCTTCGCCGACCGTGATCGACAACCAGGGTGTGATCAAGGTCAGCAACGGAGCCGGCCCTGGGACCATTATCCCGTCGCAGGATCCGGGCAAGCCCGACGATGGCGACTACAAGTCCGGGGCCAAGACCTCGATCAAGATCGACCTCACCAACTGTGATAAGCGGCCACCGCCTCCCGACCGGGAATGCTTCAAGGTGGAACGCGGCACGGTGGACTGCGTGCCCGGCGGCGGCGCCTTCATCTACCATATGCCGGTCGGCCCGGAGATGGGCGGCAAGTGGGTGCAGGTGTCGACGACCACATCAGGCGTCACCATCATCCCCGACACCCAGTTGGTGCCGGCGGGCGGCGGTGTGCTCAACTGGAAGATCGTCGGCGCATCGCCCGGCGACGTCATCCACCTCATCGTCACCGGCATCGAAACCTATGCCGGTCCGAAGGAAGGCTGGGGCCTTTGCTGCACGCAGACGATCGACATCGTCATCCCGCGTGACCAGAGGTGCCCGCCCAAGGACAAGGAGCCGGACCTCAAGGTCGAGAAACGCGCCGACGTGACGCGTTGCACGATGGGTGGCGGCTGCGACTTCACCATCAGGGTCACCAATGTCGGCACCGGTGCCTACCACGGCAAGATCGTGCTCGACGAGGTGACGCTGCCGGCCGGATCGACGCTCGATTCAGGACCCAATCCGCCCTGGGTCTGCGTACCCGGCGCCACCCCGATGATTTGCACCTACCCAGTAACCACGCTCAATCCGGGGGCCTCCGTCAACCTCAAGCTCGGCTTCAAGCCGGCCGGAGGCTGGCAAGGCAGCGTCTTGCGTAACTGCGCCACCTATAATTACGGCGCCAGCGGCAAGCCGCTGTTCGGCAGCCAGTCGAACGATCGCGGCTGCGCCTCGATCCCGATCTGCCGGCGTGGCGATCGTGACCGCGACTGCCGGCCGCCGGTCGAGAAGAAGGTCGACCTGATCCTGAAGAAGCGTGCCCGCGTCCCGGTCTGCACGGCCGACGGCATCTGCCACTTCGTGATCGACATCATCAACAACGGCACATCGACTTATAACGGGCCGCTGACGGTGATCGACAGCTACCCGGCCGGCGCGCCGGCCTCCTCGACCTTCGGCCCAAGCCCGCCATGGACCTGCGTACCGACAGGTCCCGGCCTGTTCCGCTGCGACCATGCGGGCATCTCGCTGCCTCCGGGCGGCTCGACGCCGATCGTCGTCAAGGCGGTCATGCCGGCCGGCTACCAGTCGGACACTGTCGAGAATTGCGCGACGGTGAAGCCCATCCCCGGTGAAAACGATCTCACCAACAACAAGGCCTGCGCAAAGGAACGCTTCCGTCATCCCAATGGCGGCAAGCCGACCTTGCGCATCACCAAGGTGTGCAACGGCTCGCTCGCCGGCGCTGCGGTCATCTCTTGCCGCATCACCGTCATCAGCCTTGGCACCGCTGCCCCCACCGGCCCGGTGCGGGTCAACGATGCCGCCACGCTGGTTGCCGGCGGCGCGCCTGTCCAGATCCAAACCGTCACCCCTGACGGTGCGGAATGGGCGTGTGGACCGGTTCCGGCCAACGCGCTGTCGTGCCAGATTCCCGGTGCCGTCATGGTACCTGGAACCAGCCGCCACTTCGACGTGACGGTCTCGGCCAATGGCGCGTTCGAAAACTGCGCGCGCGGCTCCTATGGGCCGGCACCGGGCGACGATGTCGTCTATCCCTTTGGCCAGGCCTGCGCCAAGGGCGGCGGTTCTTCGACCATCCGTGTCGAAAAGACCGGCGACCGTGAATGCAGGCTCGGCCAACCCTGTTCGTTCGAGATCACCATCACCAATGACGGAACGACCCCCTTCTCCGGGCCGGTCCGCATTGGCGATGCGATCGGCGTGGAGGGTCTCGGCAGGCTGGAAGGCGTTGAGATCACGTCGATCGATCCGCCCTTTGGCTGTTCGCCGGAACCGGCAATCTTGCCACTATCCTGCATTGCCAATTTGTCGCTCGGCGCCGGCGAAAGCCGGGTGCACCATGTCACCGTGGTCATTCCCGACGACGGTCGCCTGGCCAATCTGCAGGGCAATGTCAGCGGCCAGAACTGCGTCGGCGTGCTCTCTCCCGACACACGGGTGCAAGGCGGTGGCGACGTGCTTTCCGACGACCAGGCCAACATCGAGGGCGATCGCGGCAAGGCCTATGCCTGCCATCCCTTCACCATTGGCCAGGAGACGAAGAAGGAATGCTCGCAAGGCTTCGTCATGAACGATGCCGGCCGCTGCGTTTGCCCGGAAGGCACCACCTACCGCAACGGCCAGTGCTCGCCGGGCGGTGGTATCGTGCCGAAGCCGGAACAGCCGAAGCGCTGTGTGCTGCTCGAAGGCCAGATCCGCACCGAGGACGGCCGTTGCGTCTGCCCACGCGGAACCGGGCTCGAGAACGGCAGATGTGTCAGGACCGACAAGCCCGAGCAGTGCACCATCCGTGGCCAGGTCCACAATGCGGATGGCGATTGTGTCTGCCCCAGGGGAACCGAGATCAGGGGCAATGCCTGCCGCCCGATCCAGCCAAAGCCTGAGCAGTGCACGATCCGTGGTCAGGTTCACGACGCGGATGGAGACTGCGTCTGCCCGAGAGGGACCGAGGTGCGCAACGGCGCCTGTCGTCCGATCCGGCCAAAGCCTGACCAGTGCACCATCCGTGGTCAGGTCCACGACACCAACGGCAATTGTGTCTGCCCGAGGGGTACCGAGGTGCGGGGCAATGCCTGCCGGCGCAAGCAGCCGGCGCAAGAGCAATGCGACATACGCGGCCAGGTCCACAACAAGCGTGGCGAGTGTGTCTGTCCGCGTGGGACGCAGGTGATCAACGGCGCATGCCGCAAGCCCAGACAGGAGGTGGAATGCGCACCGGGCTCGCAGATGATCAATGGCCAATGCCAGCCGATCATCAGGCGGCGCTGCCCGGAAGGCACGATCGGGCGCTATCCGAACTGCCGGCCCGTCCGCGGACAACCGTCGCTGGAGCTCAACCCCGGCCTGCTGCTGCAGCAGGTATTGCCACGGCGCAGGCCGCAGGTCGAACAGCAACAGGATCCGGTTCCAGACAGAATCCTGAAACTCCAGCAGCAATAACCACTGCTCGACACGAAACCAGAAACCCGCCGGAGCAATTCGGCGGGTTTTTCTTCGTAGCTGTGGGGGCAAGCGGGAATTGGCCGCACGTGATCGGGGATGCTGGCACGTCAGCCTGCGCGGTGCCCGCGCCTGCACCCTCGACAAGTCGGCTGTGGCGCATTAGGCAGTCGATAGGGTGGCCGAACGAGAAGGACACTCGGAAAGGCCGCACCCATGAGCAGAAAGACCCTGATTGCACCATCGGTGCTGGCGTCGGATTTTTCCAAACTCGGCGATGAGGTCGAAGCGGTGGCGGCGGCAGGCGCCGACTGGATCCATCTCGATGTGATGGACGGGCATTTCGTGCCCAACATCACCTTTGGCCCGCCGGTGATCAAGGCGATCCGCAACCGCACCAAGGCCTTCTTCGACTGCCATCTGATGATTGCCCCGGCCGACCCCTATCTGGCCGCTTTCGCCGAGGCCGGCTGCGACGGTTTGACCGTCCATGCCGAGGCCGGCCCGCATCTCGACCGCTCGCTGCAGACCATCAGGAACCTTGGCAAGAAGGCCGGTGTGTCGCTCAATCCGGCGACGCCGGAAAGCGTGGTCGAATACGTGCTCGACCGGCTCGACCTGATCCTGATCATGACCGTCAATCCGGGCTTCGGCGGCCAGGCCTTCATCCCGGCGGTCGTCGACAAGGTGAAGCGGGTCAAGGCCCTGATCGGCGGCCGGCCGATCCGCATCGAGATCGACGGCGGTGTTTCAGCCGAGACCGCGCCGCTGGTCACCGCTGCCGGCGCCGACGTGCTGGTGGCGGGCGCCGCCATCTTCAAAGGCGGCAGCGTCGAGGCTTATCGTCAGAACATCCAGGCGATCAGGACGGCAGCCGACAACGCAGCCGGCTGACCAGCGGTGTTCCCGCGGTCGGCCCGACATGCCGGCTAAGGTTCTGGTCCCGGGCGGGGCTTGTGAAAATCTGATGCGCAACGGCATCGGGCTGAGCGGTTGCCTGATTCGGTCTCAAGGTCCGCCGGCCTATGCCCAAAGCAGACAGTTGATCTCGCGCGCATACAAAAGAACAGAAAGACAGATTCTCCTGCGTGCATACAAAACATGTTAAGTTTCCACAGGTTGTGAAAATGCGCGGAATTACAGCATTGAGCTCCGGAATGCCGCATATTCCTTCGTGCTAAAGTACAATAGCGTGATCTTCTGCTTGAGCAGGCGAATGCTCGCGCTGTATGGTACAAGTACGAGACGGCGAATGCTTTCAGACTCGAATCGCCCAGGCCAAGTCTTGGGGACAAGGAGTCGCTATGACATACGGAGCTGCCAATCTGAACGACGACGCTGCGGGACCGAAGAGCACGCTTGCGAGTACGGTCTATCAGCAATTGCGGGACGATCTTCTCGGCGGTGTCCTTGAAACCGAGAGCAAACTGCGGGTCGAATGGGTTGTCTCCAAATATGGGGCCGGCGCCTCACCTGTCCGCGAGGCTCTCAATCGCCTCGCCTCGGAAGGACTTCTCGGCCGGCACGACCAGCGCGGCTTCTTCATCATGCCGGTCAGTGCGCCGGAACTCGAAGAGCTGACGCGCACCCGCTGCTGGCTCGAGGAGCGGGCGCTTCGCGAATCCATCGTCCACCGCACCGCCGAATGGGAAGAACAACTCGTGCTGGCGCTGCATCGCCTGGGCCGTGCGTCACGTTTTTCGCCGCAGAACCTCGTCTCGCTCAATCCCGATTGGGAGAGGCTGCATCGCATCTTTCACAGGGTGCTGATTTCGGCCTGCCGGTCGCAATGGCTGGTGGGGTTTTGCGACCAGCTCTCCGATCACGCCTATCGCTACCGGCAAATGGCCAATGATGGCGAAGGCGTCCAGCGCGACGATTTCGGCGAGCATCGCCTGATCGCCGAATGTGCCCTGGACGGCAATGCCGACGGTGCCGTCGAGGCACTGCTCAACCACTACCGGTTGACTGCCGCCATGTGCATGAAGCGCTTCGAGCAGGACGACGAAACGAAGGAACTCGCCGGCAAACGCGCTCGGCGATAGCAGTCGTTTCCTGGCGGGTCTCTTGCGCTCGTTTCTTGCGCTCAGCCTGCGTGGAGAGCGGCTGGCGTGAACTGCTGTCGGCGGGCTTGACGGCGCGGCCAAGAACCGCGAACTCTCGCCGCCGAGGCATGCCGCGACAGGCGCATGCTCAGCGCCGTAGCACCCCAGGAAGTCTTCATGAGCAATCATCTGTTCGATGCGTTCCGGTCCCGGATGCCGGCGCCAGCGCGCTTGCTGATGGAGACCGATGATGGCCGCTTGCTCACCTATGGCGATATGCTGGCCCGCTCGGCGCAGCTTGCGCATGCGCTCTTGCAACTGGATGTCGAGCCCGGTGACCGCATTGCCGTGCAGGTCGAGAAGAGCCCGGAAGCGATTATGCTCTATCTCGCCTGCCTGCGAGCCGGCGCCGTCTTCCTGCCGCTCAACACCGCCTACACATTGGCCGAGCTGGAGTATTTCTTCGGCGACGCGGAACCACGCCTGGTCGTCTGCGACCCGGCAAGAGCGGCCGACATCGGCGCGCTGGCGGAAAAGACGGGCGCCATCACCGTCACGCTCGGCCGCGACGGCCGGGGATCGCTGACCGACCAGGCCTCGCGGCTGCCGACGGATTTTCATGACGTGGCGCGCGGGTCGGATGACCTCGCGGCAATCCTCTACACGTCGGGAACCACCGGCCGTTCGAAAGGCGCCATGCTCAGCCACGAGAACCTTGCTTCGAACGCGCGCGTGCTGGTCGAGCACTGGCGTTTCACTGGAGACGACGTGCTGATCCACGCATTGCCGATCTTCCACACGCACGGCCTGTTCGTCGCCACCAACGTCGTCCTGATGGCCGGCGCCTCGATGCTGTTCGAGCAGAAGTTCGATCCGGCCCGCATCGTCTCGCTGCTGCCGCGTGCCACGGCCCTGATGGGTGTGCCGACCTTCTACGTACGCCTGCTGCAGCAGGATGGACTGGACCGTGAGGCGGCGAAAAACATCCGCGTGTTCATTTCCGGTTCGGCGCCGCTGCTGGCAGAGACGCACAAGGCCTGGCGCGAGCGCACCGGCCACGCGATCCTCGAACGCTACGGCATGACCGAGACCAACATGAACACCTCGAACCCCTATGAGGGCGAGCGGCGCGCCGGTACGGTCGGGTTCCCCTTGCCCGGCGTCACGCTTCGCATCGCCGATCCCGACAGCGGCGCAGCACTTGCGCAGGGTGAGGTCGGCATGATCGAGGTCAAAGGCCCCAACGTCTTCGGCGGCTATTGGCGCATGCCGGAGAAGACCAAGGCGGAATTCCGCGCCGACGGTTTTTTCATCACCGGCGATCTCGGTATGGTCGACGCCGACGGCTACGTCCACATTGTCGGCCGCGGCAAGGACCTGATCATATCGGGCGGCTACAACATCTATCCGAAGGAACTCGAAAGCGAGATCGACGCCCTCGACGGGGTTAGCGAAAGCGCCGTCATCGGCGTTGCCCATCCGGATTTCGGCGAGGGCGTCACCGCTGTCGTCGTGCGGGCGCCGTCATCGCGGATCACCGGTGCCGAAATTCTCGGCGCCATCGCCGGACGGGTGGCGAAATACAAGCACCCGAAACGGGTGATCTTCGTCGATGAGCTGCCGCGCAACACCATGGGCAAGGTACAGAAGAACCTGCTGCGCGATACCTACAAGGACATATACGCATCATAGTTGCGCTGGGGCAGGGGCGCCTTACTCCTTGCGCGGCCTTTCGGCCCGACTGCCGGAACCCCACAAGGCGCGCTTCAGCAGGTTGCGCTTGCGTGGGGCGAGATTGATGTCGCTGACAAGCTTGGCGCCGCCCTCGCGCCGTTCGAGGGTGATCTTGCGGCTGTGGAAGGCTTCCAGCTCGGCCCGGTGCGCCACGCTGATGATGGTGACATCAGGCAATTCGCGGATCACCGTCGCCATCATGGTGTCCTGGCTCTTCTCGTCGAGCGCCGAGGTTGCTTCATCCAGCACGACGATATCGGGGCGGTGCAGCAGCAGGCGCGCGAAGGCGAGGCGCTGCTTTTCGCCGCCCGACAGCGTCTGGTCCCATGGCGCTTCTTCCTTGATCCTTTCGGCAAGATAGGCAAGGCCGACCTCGTCGAGGGCGGCCTTGATCTGTTTGATCGTCCACTTGTCCGCCGCCGCGGGATAGGCGACCGCGCGGCGAAGCGTGCCCGAGGGGATGTAGGGGCGTTGCGGCAGCATGAACAGTCGCCTGTCGGCGTGGAAATTGACGCTGCCGCCGCCCCATGGCCACAGGCCAGCAACGGCCCGCACCAGCGTCGACTTGCCCGAGCCGGATTCGCCAGCCACCAGCACGCGCTCACCCGGTTCGATCGCAACCTCGGTTTCCTTGACCACGGAGGTGCCGTCGTCGAGCGTGACGGAGAGATCGTCGAGGCTGAGCATCGCACCGTCTTCGGTTTTGCCGTGCTGGATGCGTCCGAGCGCGTCGCTCTGCTCCGCACGCTCGAGCCCGTCGAGCGACATCATCAGCGAGGCGATGCGCCGCGCCGAGGCGTTCCAGTCGGCAAGACGCGGGTAGTTGTCGACCAGCCATCCGAACGCGCCTTGCACGATGCCAAAGGCAGACGCTGCCTGCATCACCTCGCCAAGCGTCATCGAGCCCTCGAGGAATTTTGGCGCGCACAGCAGGATCGGCACGACCGGCGCAAACAGGCTCGATCCCTGCGACACCGCCGCCGTGCGCATGTGCTGGCCCGTCAGCAGCGCCCATTGCCTGAGCACATGGCCGAAATTCCTGTCGATGCCGCTGCGCTCCTCCTCCTCGCCGCCCAGCAAGGCGATGCTCTCGCCGTTTTCGCGCACGCGCGTCAGCGTGTAGCGCAATTCGGCTTCCGCCTGGTTCTTCTGCTCGGAGAGCCGGACGAAATGGCGGCCGATGACCACCATCGAGGTCGAGGTGATGGCGGCATAGATCATCGCGGTGATGACTAGGAAGCCGGGAATGGTAATGCTCTCGCTGCCGATCGGCAGGGTGAGCGCGCCGCCGATGGTCCACAGCACGACGATGAAGGTCGAGGCCGACAGGAACGCGTTGAGGACGCCGGCGATGAAATCGACCGGCGACTCGGTGGCGATGCGCAAATCCTCGGTCATGCGGGCCTCGGGGTTCTGGTGGTCGCCGCCGACGAGGTTCAATTGGTAGTAGCGACCGCTTGCCAGCCAGCGCGCAATGACCGCGGTGGTCAGCCAGGAACGCCAGCGGCGCTGGATCGTCATGCGCAGGTAAACCTGCGCGACGACAAGGCTGCCGCTGCAGATCACCAGCGGCACGAATACCGCGCTGAGGAAGTAGACGCTGCGGGCGTTGCGCTGCTCGAGCGCATCGAACATCGAGCGGTTCCAGACATTGATGCCATACTGGAAGCCGATATTGATGCAGATTAGAAGCAAAACCCCGATCGTGAACGGCCAGGCGAGCCGGTCGCCGCGCCGGCTCCAGTAACCGCGCGCGCTGATCCAGAAACGCCGCAGCAGATATTTCTTGCGCGCCTGCTCGGCCTCTTCGAGCGTCAGTTGCGGATCGGGCTCGACAGCCTCCGGTGGCGGTCCCGGCTGGCCGTCGACCTCGGGGGCAGCTTCGGCGGCCGACGGCTTTTTTTCGCGCAACTCCTCGTGGCGTGGCCTCTGGTCACGCGGCGCTTGCTGTCGCGGCTTCAAGGCACCGCGCGGTTTGATGCCGTCGGCCTGTTTCAATTTGGGTTTCGCCTCGGACATACGCTCCGACAACGACCTCAAAATCAAAAGGTTTCATGACGTCAGCCGACTTGAACCTGAAATCAACGCAGTGGCGGAACCGGCCGCAAAAACCTTTTCGCCGCCGATCCAGACGCCCTTCGTGTCGAGATCGTCCGACAGCGCGACCATGTCCGCGGCCGTGCCGTTGGCGAATCGGCCCAGCCGGTGCGACTGGCCGATTGCTTGCGCCGGATAGAGCGAGGCCATGCGCAAGGCCTCGGAAAGCTCGACCCCGACGACGCGGTGGATGAAACGAACGGCCGAGATCATATCGAGATCGGCGCCCGCCAGCGTTCCGTCGGCGAGCCTCAGGCTGCCATCCCTTCGATAGATGGTGCGGCCGTTGAGCGTGAACGACGTCATGTCGGTGCCGATTGTCGCCATGGCGTCGGTGACCAGCACGATTTTGCCGGGACCTTGCTTGGCGCGCAGCGCGATCTTGATCGTGGCCGGATCGACATGGATGCCGTCGGCGATGAGACCGGCCGACAAGCTGCCGATGTCGATGGCCGCGCCGACCAGTCCGGGCTCGCGATTGCCGATCTGGCTCATCGCGTTGAACAGATGGGTGACCATCGAGGCGCCGGCCTCGGCAAAGGTACTGGCGGTGGCGTAGCCGGTGTCGGAATGGCCAAGGCTGACGACGATGCCGGCCTTGGCGAGTGCCGAGACACGCGCCGGTTCGACGGATTCCGGCGCTATGGTGGTGAGCAGCACCGGCAGCTTTTGCCGCGCCGCGATCAGCATCGCCTGGTCGGCGTCCGTCATCGGCCGGATCAGCGCCGGATCATGCGCACCCTTGCGGGCAACCGACAAATGCGGGCCTTCGAGATGCAGCCCGAGAAACCCAGGCACCTTCTGGCGCGCCGCTGCCTCGCCGGCGGCGATAGCGGCGGCCGTGATTGCAGGCGTGTCGGTGATCAGCGTCGGCAGCAGCGCCGTCGTGCCGAAGGGCGCGTGCGCGCGGCAGATGGTCTCGATGGAAGCGACATCGGGGTGGTCGTTGAGCATGACGCCGCCGCCGCCGTTGACCTGTACATCCACAAAGCCCGGCGTCAGCAGGCCGCCGTCGGTATCGACGACGCGGATATCCAAGGGGACGGCGCCCGTGGGCAAAATGGCCTCGACGAGACCGTCGCGCACGACAAGTGCGTGACCTTCATGCCAGTCGTCGCCGTCGAAAATCCGGGCGCCAGTCAGGGCAAAGCGATCGCTCATACTGTCTCCGTCACCTTGCGAAGATTGCGCGGCGTGTCCGGGTCGAGACCGCGATGGCGGGCAAAGGCCTCGACGAACATGTAGAAGGAGACGATCAGCGTCAGCGGATCGGTCAGCGGATGGCCGGTAGCGACATGCGGCAGGCGCACGGCGCGCTGGGCTAGTGCGGAGGTGACGAACACCGGCGCGCCCTTGGCCGCCAGGCTGTCGGCGGCCTCGGCAATGGACGGTTCGGACGCATCGCGCGCGGCCAGCGCCAGCACCGGAAAGTCGGGGCCGATCAGCGCCAGCGGGCCATGCATGACTTCGGCCGCACTATAGGCCTCGGCATGCATGCCGCAGGTTTCCTTGAATTTCAGCGCCGCCTCATTGGCCATCGCCGCCGACGGTCCGCGGCCGAGGATGAACAGCGATTTCTGCTTCTCGATCGTCTCAGACAGCACGCTCATCCAGTCGCAGGCGATCGCCTTGCCGAAATGCTCCGGCAGGCGGGCAAGTGCGGCCAACAGCGCATCGTCACCGGTGGCGTGCGCCATCAGAGCGAGGCCGGCGACGGCCGAATTGATGAAGGTCTTGGTGGCCGCCACGCTGCGCTCGGGGCCGGCCAGGATATCGATCGCATAGTCCGAAGCACGCGCCAGCGGCGAATCGGCGGTGTTGGTGATGGCGACGGTCAGCGCCCCCCCCGCCCGTGCCGTCTCGGCCATGGCGACGATATCGGGGCTCTTGCCCGACTGCGAGATCGCCAGGCAGGCCGAGCCGGCCAGCCTGAGCTTGCGGCCATAGATCGAGGCGATGGACGGTCCGACCGATGCGACGGCGAGGCCGGCGGTCAGTTCGACGGCATATTTCATGAAGGTGGCGGCATGGTCAGACGAGCCGCGCGCCACGGTGACGACAAACTGCGGGTCGCGTTCGCGGATGCCGCGCCCGGCCTCGGTCAGCACGGCGCCGGAGCCGTCGAGCAGGCGGGCGACCGCTTGCGGGACCTCCTCGATCTCGCGCCGCATATGGGTCATTTCTGCCGACATGGTCGGCTCTGTCGTGCTCATGGTCGGCCCTCTTCGCTCGGCCCTGTCAGCCGCAGTTCGGCGACGAAATCATAGGCGTCGCCCCGGTAGATGGAGCGGGTGAATTCGATCACCTTGCCGCTCGCCAGATAGGAAATGCGTTCGATGTGCAGGCCGGCAATGCCTGGCGGCACTTCGAGCAGGCGCGCGTCGCTGTCGCCGAGATTGGCGGCGGAAATGCGCTGCACGGCGCGCACCGGCCGGTTGCCGGTCAATTCCAGCGCCGCATAGAGCGAGGAGCCTATATCGGCCGGGTCGGGCAACACGCTGGCCGACAGCGAGGCGCGCTCGATCGCCAGCGGTGTGTCGTTGGCGATGCGCAGGCGCGCCACGCGCGCCACGAGTTCGCTCGACGACAGGCCGAGCACCATCATCTCGTCGGGCGAAGGTGCGTAAAGGCCTCGGTCGAGCCATGCCGAACGCACAGCCATGCCGCGCCGCGCCATGTCTTCGGTGAACGAGGTCAGCCGCGACAGCGACTGTTCGACACGCTCCATGCGCGGCGCCACGAAAGTGCCGGAGCCGTGGCGCTGCACCAGGATGCCGCCCTTGACGAGGTCCTGCACCGCCTTGCGCACGGTGACCCGCGAAATAT
The DNA here is from genome assembly GCF_040321855.1 of Mesorhizobium sp. M0227. Taxonomy (NCBI): domain Bacteria; kingdom Pseudomonadati; phylum Pseudomonadota; class Alphaproteobacteria; order Hyphomicrobiales; family Phyllobacteriaceae; genus Mesorhizobium; species Mesorhizobium sp. M0227. The sequence continues at coordinate 193,624 of NZ_JAMYSJ010000002.1, forward strand.
CGGCCTTGGTGGCGATGTCGCGCTCGGAAGGCAGCGCGTCGCCCGGCCCGATCAGGCCGCGATTGACCGCGTCCTCGATGCTCTTGCGAAGCTGCAGATAAAGCGGCGCGCCGCTTTGCGCCTGATGTTTGAGCGTGGCGAAGATCTGGTCGGCGGCCTCGCTCATCGAGTTGCCTCCGCGTGTCCGGCGAAAAGGCGAACCGCCATCTGCACCGCGCCGCCCAGCGCGTCGTCGAGCGGCGGCTTCAGCAGCGCCCGGTAGCGGGCAGACAGCCGCGGCGCGTAGAGCGGCGCCAGCCCGCCGAGCAGGCACAGCGGCGCGTCTTCTGAGAGGTCGAGCGCGCCGAGCGAGGCTTCGACATCGGCGACCACCCTGTCGAGGATCCAGTTGGCGACGCTGTCGCCCTTCCCGGCATGCTCGAACACCTTGGGTGCGAAGCCGCCGAAGTCACCCGGCTTGGCATTGGTGGTGAATTCGACGACGTCCTCCGGGTTGTTGCGGAACACGGCCAGCATGCTCTGCGTCAGCGGCGAACCTTCGCGGACGCCGTCATAGGCAAGCAGTGTCTGTTCGAGCAGGTCGCGGCCGATACGGGCGCCGCTGCCCTGGTCGCCAACCTGGAAGCCCCAGCCGCCGATGGCGCGCGATTTGCCTTGTCTGCGCGCCATATAGGCGGTGCCGGTGCCGAGGATCGCCATGGCGCCGTCGCCGGAGCCGACAGCGCCTTCCAGTGCGATCTCGGCGTCGGTCTCGACGCGGCTGATGCTGAACGGCAGGATCGCTTCGAGCTGCTGACGGTAGGTGCCGACATTGGCGCCGGCAAGGCCGAGAATTGCGGGAGTTCGCGGGATCAATTCCGCATCCTGCCCGGCGGCGAGGAACGCCTGCCGCGCGGCCTCGACGATGTTCGAGCGGGCGCCGGTCAGGTCGGTGCGGATGTTGGCGGCGCCGCTTTTGGCGCGGCCGATCACCATGCCGTCCGCCGTTGCCAGGGCGGCCCTGCAGCTGGTGCCGCCGCCATCGATTCCGAGCACGAAATTCACGTGATTTCTCCTCCATGCGGATAATACCAATAAAATACCAATAGCCAAGGGTTAATTTCCGTTTCAAAAAGATTAAGCCGTATTTTATTGGAAAATCTGCGTATCTCGTCGGCTCAGCGATTTCCGACCAGCGAATTCGTTAATGCGTGTGGACAAGTGGTATTTTTTTGGTATTGTTCTGGTATTGGAGGAACCGGGATGGCCGAAACGCGCACCGAAGCGCTTCACAAAAATGCCGAGGGGCTGGATATCCAGGCCCCGGACACCGTCCTTTCCTATTTGGCCGACGCGCAGATCGAAGCCGCGAAGGTCGTGCGCCATGCCATTCCATCCATTGCCAGGGCAGCCGAAATCATCGCGGGCAGGCTGAAGAGCGGGGGCAAGCTTGCCTACGCCGCGGCCGGCAGCTCAGGCCTGATGGCACTGGCCGATGCGCTGGAGCTTCCGGGCACCTTCGGCATTCATCGTGACCGTATTGCCATCCTGATCGCCGGCGGCGCCGACGCTTTCCGCACGCTGGCCGGCGGGCCGGAAGACGATACCGAGGAGGCTGCGGCAGCGGTCGCCGAGGCGGGCCTCGGCAAGGGCGACTGCCTGATCGCCATTTCCGCCAGCGGCACGACGCCCTATGCCGTCAAGGCCATCGAGGAGGCTGCCCGCCGTGGCGCTGCCACCATCGGCATCGCCAACAACAGGGACTGTGCGCTGCTGCGCCAGGCACAAACCGCCATCCTGCTCGAAACGCCGCCGGAGCTGATCGCCGGTTCGACGCGCATGGGCGCCGGCACCGCCCAGAAGATCGCGCTCAACATGCTGTCGACGCTGACCGCAATCCATCTCGGCCATGTGCATGACGGCTACATGGTCAATCTCATGGCCGACAACATCAAGCTGCGCGACCGCGCGGCGCGCATCGTCGCCGCCGTCAGCGGGCGCGACACGGACGAGGCGGCCCGCCTGCTCGAGAAGAGCGGCGGCGCGGTCAAGACCGCCATTCTGCTCGCCGCCGGCGCCGCCAGCGCTGACGCGGCGCAGAAAATACTGGAAGAGGCCGGCCAGAAGCTGCGGCCGGCCCTTTCCGCTATAGAGGGGAGCAAGGGGCGCACTGCCTCCGTTCTCATCAAAACCGAACCTGAAAAAGGTCAACAGGGAGACTGAGCATGACAACGAAACTACTGACGGCACTGCTTCTGGGCACCAGCATTCTCGGCTCGGCCGGGGTTGCTTATGCCGACGACGTAACACTCAACATCGAAAGCTGGCGCGGCGACGACCTTGCCATCTGGAAGGACAAGCTGATCCCGGCCTTCGAAGCCAAGAACCCGGGCATCAAGGTGGTGTTCGCACCGTCGGCCCCGACCGAGTATGACGCCGCACTTGGCGCCAAGCTCGCCGCCGGCTCGGCGGGCGACCTGATCACCTGCCGCCCGTTCGACAAGTCGCTTGAACTGTTCAAGAAGGGCAACCTTGCCGACCTCTCGGCGCTGCCCGGCATGGAGAACTTCTCGCCGGTGGCCAAGTCCGCCTGGCAGACCGACGACGGCAAGGCGAGCTTCTGCGTGCCGATGGCCTCGGTCATTCACGGCTTCATCTACAACAAGGACGCCTTCGAAAAGCTCGGCATCAAGGTGCCGGAGACCCGCGACGAGTTCTTCGCCGCGCTCGAGAAGATCAAGGCCGACGGCACCTACATCCCGATGGCGATGGGCACCAAGGATCTCTGGGAAGCCGCGACCATGGGCTACCAGAACATCGGCCCGAACTACTGGAAGGGCGAGGACGGCCGCGCAGCGCTGATCAAGGGCGATCAGAAGCTGACCGACAAGGACTGGGTCGCGCCGTATGAGGAACTGGCCAAGTGGAAGCCTTATCTGGGTGACGGTTTCGAGGCGCAGACCTATCCGGACAGCCAGAACCTGTTCACGCTCGGCCGCGCCGCCATCTACCCGGCCGGCTCGTGGGAAATCGGCCTGTTCAACACCCAGGCCCAGTTCAAGATGGGCGCCTTCCCGCCGCCGGTCGAAAAGGCCGGCGACACCTGCTACATCTCCGACCATACCGATATCGGCATGGGCCTGAATGCGGCTTCGAAGAACGCCGATGCGGCCAAGACCTTCCTGTCCTGGGTCGCTTCGCCGGATTTCGCCACCATCTATGCCAACGCGCTGCCGGGCTTCTTCAGCCTGAACTCCGCGCCGGTGAAGATGGAAGACCCGCTGGCGCAGGAATTCGTCTCCTGGCGCGGCAAGTGCAAGTCGACGATCCGCTCGACCTACCAGATCCTGTCGCGCGGCACGCCGAACCTCGAGAACGAGACCTGGGTTGAATCGGCCAACGTCATCAACGGCACCGACACCCCGGACGCTGCAGCCAAGAAGCTGCAGACCGGTCTCGACAGCTGGTACAAGCCGGCCAAGTAAGCGCTCAGGCAACGAGATCGGCCGGGCGTATGCCTGGCCGGTCTCGGACTATCCTGGTTTTTCAGATTGCGATTGTCGGCACCGCCTCTCGGCCTTACCCTCGCTGTTGTGGGGAAAGGCTAGCTGACCAGTCGCAGGCCTTTGTTCTTGCCGCATCGGGCAAGAACGGTCGGGCCGTGCATCGAGGCATCATCTAGATCGATACCCTTTGGAACCGAGAGACGGCGGGGACCGAACTCATGGCCGCAGAAACACGACCGAAAAGACCGTTCCGCTGGCACATCGGCATCTTCCTGGCGCCGGCGGTGCTCGTCTACACGGCGATCATGATCCTGCCGCTCGCCGGCACGCTGCAGCTGTCGCTGTTCCGCAACATCGAGCAGCACCAGGTCTTCGTCGGGCTGCAAAACTTCCGCACCCTGTTCGGCGACCCCAACTGGTCGGTGGGTTTCTGGAACGCGCTCAGGAACAACACCTGGTTCTTCATCATCCACATGCTGGTGCAGAACCCGATCGGCGTCATGCTGGCCGCGCTGCTGTCCAGCCCGAGACTGAGATTCGCGGCCTTCTACCGCACGGCGATCTTCGTTCCGACGATCCTGTCCTTCGTCATCGTCGGCTTCGCCTGGAAGCTGATCCTGTCGCCGCTGTGGGGCGTGGCGCCGCATCTGATGGATCTTGTCGGCCTGAAAAGCTTGTTCACGCCGTGGCTGGGCAAGGAGCAATATGCTCTGACGGCGCTTAGCCTGATCTCGGTGTGGCAGTTCGTCGGCATCCCGATGATGCTGATCTACGCAGCCCTGCTGTCGATTCCCGAAGAGGTGATCGAGGCGGCCGAATGCGACGGCATTACCGGCCTGTCGCAGTTCTGGAAGATCAAGCTGCCGCTGATCCTGCCATCGATCGGCATCATCTCGATCCTCACCTTCGTCGGCAATTTCAACGCCTTCGACCTGATCTACACCGCGCAAGGGGCGCTCGCCGGGCCAAACTATTCGACCGACATTCTCGGCACCTTCCTCTATCGCGCCTTCTTCGGTTTCCAGCTGCAGGTCGGCGACCCCAATATGGGCGCGGCGATCGCCACGATGATGTTCCTGATCATCCTCGGCGGCGTCTGCGTCTACCTCTTCCTCGTCCAGACGCGCCTGCGTCGCTACCAGTTCTGAGGGGCGAGATGTCGAGCTTGAACACCCCCCTCTGGCCTGCCGGCCATCTCCCCCGCAAGGGGGGAGATTGGCAGCGTTGGCCTTGCCGGCCATCTTGCTGCGTTGGTGATTGGCGAAAGCAGTCGCGACATCCGATCTCCCCCCTTGCGGGGGAGATGTCCGGCAGGACAGAGGGGGGTGCCTTGGCGCCATTCCTTGGAAGTGTGCGTCAGGAGACCTCCCAATGAGCACCGCCACCCGTTCCGTGCCCCGCACCATCGGCGCCCACGCGATCCTGTTGACCTACACGGCGATCGCGCTGTTTCCGGTGATCCTCGTCATCATGAACTCGTTCAAGTCGCGCGCGGGCATCTTCGGCGCGCCGCTGACGCCGCCGACGCCCAAAACCTTCGACCTGATCGGCTACACGACGGTGATCGGCCAGGGCGACTTCATCCACTATTTCCAGAACAGCCTCGTCGTCACCGTCGCCTCGCTGTTCTTCGTGCTGTTGTTCGGCGCCATGGCGGCGTTCGCGCTGTCGGAATACCGCTTCCGCGGCAACTCGCTGATGGGGCTTTATCTGGCGCTCGGCATTATGATCCCGATCCGGCTGGGCACCGTCGCCATCCTGCAATTGATGGTGGTGAGCGGGCTGGTCAACACGCTGACGGCGCTGGTCCTGGTCTACACCGCGCAGGGCCTGCCGCTTGCCGTCTTCATCCTGTCGGAATTCATGAAGCAGGTCTCGGACGATCTGAAGAATGCCGGCCGCATCGACGGCCTGTCCGAATACACCATCTTCTTCCGCCTGGTGCTGCCGCTGGTCAGGCCATCGATGGCAACCGTCGCCGTCTTCACCATGATCCCGATCTGGAACGACCTGTGGTTCCCGCTGATCTTGGCGCCATCGGAGGAAACCAAGACGGTGACGCTTGGCGCACAGCTCTTCCTCGGCCAGTTCGTCACCAACTGGAATGCCATCCTGGCCGCACTGTCGCTGGCGATCATGCCGGTGCTGATCCTCTACGTCATCTTCTCGCGGCAGCTGATCCGCGGCATCACGTCGGGAGCCGTCAAGTGAACTCTGAAACACCTCTTCGCGTCGTCGTTGCCGGCCTCGGCAATATGGGCCGCAGCCACGCGCTGGCCTACCATGCCAATCCAGGTTTTCAGATCGCAGCGCTGATCAACCGCTCCGACGTGCCGCTGCCGGACAGGCTGTCGGGTTACGGCATAAGGCGCTCCTTCGATGAAGCCCTGCGTGACGAAAAGCCCGATGTCGCCTGCATCGCCACCTATTCCGACAGCCATGCCGACTATGCGGTGAGGGCGTTCGAGGCCGGTTGCCATGTCTTCGTCGAAAAGCCGCTGGCAACGACGGTGGCCGACGCCAAGCGCGTCGTCGCGGCGGCGAAGGCCAATGGCAGAAAACTGGTGATCGGCTATATCCTGCGCCATCACCCGTCCTGGATCAGGCTGATCGCCGAAGCGCGCAAGCTAAGCGGCCCCTACGTTTTCCGCATGAACCTCAATCAGCAATCCTCGGGCCACACCTGGGAGACGCACAAGCAGTTGATGCAGACGACGTCGCCGATCGTCGACTGCGGCGTGCACTATCTCGACGTCATGCTGCAGATCACCGATGCCAAACCGATCGAGGTGCGTGGCATGGGCGTGCGGCTGACCGAGGAGGTGGCACCCTCGATGTACAATTACGGCCATCTGCAGGTGCTGTTCGATGACGGGTCGGTCGGCTGGTATGAGGCCGGCTGGGGGCCGATGATTTCGGAAACGGCGTTCTTTGTGAAGGACGTCATCTCGCCCAATGGCTGCGTGTCGATCGTCATGAAGGAAGGTGTGAAGTCCGACGACATCGACACCCACACCAAGACCTCCACCATCCGCCTGCACAATGCGGCGACCGGCGCGGACGGCAAGTTTCTCAAAGCCGACGAGATGCTGTCAATGGAGGGCGAACCCGGCCATCAGGACCTCTGCGACCTCGAACAGGCCTTCGTGCTGAAGGCGATCCGCGAGGATCTGGATCTCACCAAACATATGGACGACGCGGTCAAATCGCTCGCCGTCTGCCTTGCCGCAGACGAGAGCGTGCGCAGTGGAAAGGCGGTGCGATTGTGACCGCAGAATTGTCGTCACGGGTTGCATTCGCGCCCACATTCCAATTTGGAGGACTGCCGTGGGCTCGCTGAACATTGAGAACGTGAAGAAGGCCTTCGGGCCGGTCGAGGTGCTGAAGGGCATCAACCTCGAAGTGAACGACGGCGAGTTCGTCGTCTTCGTCGGCCCGTCTGGCTGCGGCAAGTCGACCTTGCTCAGAGTCATTGCCGGACTGGAGGATTCGACCTCGGGCCGCGTCGTCATCGACGGCGCGGACGTCTCGGCCACGCCGCCGGCCAAGCGTGGCATCGCCATGGTGTTCCAGACCTATGCGCTCTACCCGCATCTGACGGTGAAGAACAATATGGGCCTTGGCCTCAAGCAGGCAGGAACGCCGGCGGCCGAAATCGAGCGCCGCATCGGCATCGCGTCATCGATGCTGTCGCTGGAGCCCTATCTCGAAAGACGGCCGGCCGAACTCTCCGGCGGCCAGCGCCAGCGCGTCGCCATCGGCCGCGCCGTGGTGCGCGAGCCAAAGCTTTTTCTCTTCGACGAGCCGCTTTCGAACCTCGATGCGGCACTGCGCGTCAACACGCGGCTGGAGATCGCGCAGCTGCATCGCCGGCTGAAGGCAACGATGATCTACGTCACCCACGACCAGGTCGAGGCGATGACGCTGGCCGACAAGATCGTCGTGCTCAATGCCGGCAGGATTGAGCAGATCGGCGGCCCGATGGAGCTCTACAATTCGCCGGCAAATGAGTTCGTCGCCGGCTTCATCGGCTCACCGAAGATGAATTTCGTCGACGGCGCCCGCCTCGGCGAAACCGCCAAGACCATCGGCGTGCGGCCGGAACATTTGACCGTCGATCCGAAATCCGGCGCCTGGAAGGGAACGGTGGTGCACGCCGAGCACCTCGGCGCCGACACCAATCTGTATCTCGATTGCGAGAAGGCGGGGCTGATTACCGTGCGCATTTTCGGCGTCTATGATGCAGAGCCGGGTGCGACGCTCTATGCGACGCCGGATCCGGCGAAGACGTATCGGTTTGGCGCTGATGGGAAGGTGTTGAAGTAGCTTGACACCCTCTTCCTTTCCTCTCCCTCCGGAGGGGGGAGAGGTGGCGCCGCGAAGCGGCGACGGAGTGGGGGAAGACCTGGACCCAAGCCAAAACCGCCATAGGATAGGGACTGACGTGTCAGTACAGTCGCTTCGACAGACGAGCGGATCGAGCCCCCACTCCGTCGAGCTTCGCTCGCCACCTCTCCCCCGATCGACGGGGGTAGAGGAAAGGCGCGAAACCGCCCCTTCCTCTTCTCATTCCAGAGACACAAGGAGAGAACAGAGAAGCCTACACGTCAGCCTTGAACGTCTGCTTCTGCTGCCCCAAGCCTTCAATGCCGAGCTCCACCACATCGCCTGCCTTCAAAAACACCGGCGGCTTCATGCCGAGCCCGACGCCGGGCGGCGTGCCTGTCGAAATAATGTCGCCGGGGTGCAGCGACATGAACTGGCTGAGGTAGGAAACCAGGTATTTGACGCCATAGACCATGGTCTTGGTCGAGCCGTTCTGCATCGTCTTGCCGTTGACGGTCAGCCACATTTTGAGGTTCTGCGGGTCGGCTACCTCGTCCTTGGTCACCAGCCATGGGCCGGTCGGGCCGAACGTGTCGCAGGACTTGCCTTTGGTCCACTGGCCTTGCCGCTCGGCCTGGAAGGCGCGTTCGGAGACGTCGTGGGCAACGCTATAGCCGGCAACATAGTCGAGCGCATCGGCCTCGCTGACATATTTGGCGGTTTTGCCGATGACCACGGCCAGTTCGACTTCCCAGTCGGTTTTCTCCGAGCCGCGCGGGATCAGCACGTCGTCATCCGGCCCGACAATGGCCGAGCTTGCCTTCATGAAAATGATCGGCTCCGGCGGCACGGTGGCGCCGGTCTCGGCGGCGTGGTCGGAATAGTTGAGGCCGATGCAGATGAACTTGCCGGTTCCGGCAACGCAGGCGCCGAGGCGCGGGCTGCCGGAAACCGCCGGTAGCGACTTGGGATCCAGCTTGGCCAGTGCAGCCAGCGATGCCGGGTCGAGCGTCTTGCCGCCGATATCGGTGACGTGAGCGGAGAGATCACGGATCGTTCCATCCGCATCGAGCAGGCCGGGACGTTCGCTTCCCACCTCGCCATAGCGCAGCAGTTTCATCTAAATCCTTCTCCTGATTGCGGCCTCGTGGCCCTTTGCAAACTTTCCGCCAAGGCGATGCTCCTTTAAGGAACCGGCGGACCGTACCCATCGACCTGACTACGGACAAGCGCGATCGCCATACAAGATAGCCGGCGCGCGGGATTTTCAGACTCTTCGATCCCCTGTTAAACGCCGGGAAAGGGCCAGATCGTCCTGCTCGCGTATGATTTCCGCAGTCAGATCGACCAGCCGCCGTCGATATTGTAGGCCTGCCCGGACGTGTAGGTGGCGCCGGCCAGATAGACGGCGAGATCGGCGATTTCCTCCGGCGTGCCGAGCCGGCCCATTGGCTGGCGGGCGATGAAGGCGGCGCGGGCGGCATCGTAGTCGCCTTGCGCGTGCATGCGGTCCTGCAGCGACGGGCTCTCGACCGTGCCGGGGCAAATGGCGTTGCAGCGTATGCCCTTGCCGACATAGTCGGCGGCGATCGCCTTGGTCAGGCCGATGACGGCGGCCTTGGTCAGGCCATAGACGAACCGGTTGGGCACGCCCTTGGTCGAACTGGCCAGCGAGGCCATGTTGATGATCGATCCGTCGCCGCGTTCCAGCATGCCGGGCAGCACGGCCCGGCTGGTGCGGATCATGGCGCGAACATTGAGGTTCAGCGCGAAATCGAGGTCGCCGTCCTTCATCTCAAGGATCGAGCCCGAATGGACAAAACCGGCGCAGTTGAACAGCACGTCGACGACGCCGATCTCGGCGAAGGCGGCGTTGACGGCTTCGTCGTTGAGCACGTCCAGCTTGCGGGTCTTGATCCCCGGCGTCTTGGCGAGCTCCGCCAGCAGTGCCTCGTTGATGTCGGTGGCGTAGACGGTGGCGCCAGCTTTTGCGAAAGCCAGCGCGCTCGCCTTGCCGATGCCTTGCGCCGCTGCCGTGACGACAACGACCTTGCCTGCCAGATCAGCCATACTGTTCTCCTCGTCCGCTAGGGATAGTCCGGGTCTACCCGCGGCTGGCCAAGGCGTCATGTGCCAGTCGCGCATGATCGTGCAGCCTGCCCCGTTGATCGTTCACTGATAAAGATGTTTTTTCTCGTTAAAGAACATCTGTCCATGCGTCAACCCCGAACACGGTCTCTACAGCGCCGGGGGGAGATCAAAGCGCGCGACGCGCTTTGGCTCTTTGCCTTTATATATGTTGCCCCCAAAACCGCTGCGCACTTTTGGGCGACATACATTAATCGCCGTAAGGCACCCAGACATTCTTGACCTCGACGGCGCGGCGCAGGAAGGCGTCGCCGGCGGCTTCGTCGGATGCCCAGTCGACGCCGCGGCCATTGCCGCTCCAGACGCGCTTGAGGTTGCCGACGGACTCGGCTTCGGCCTGGGCGCAGGTCTCGGCATCGGCGAACACCCAGAGCCCGTCGACATCGTCATGCTTGGCCAGCACGCCGGCAAGTTCGGCGCTGCGACCGGTGACGATGTTGATGGCGCCTGAGGGAATGTCGGAATATTCGATGACCTGGTAGAGATCGGTCGCCAGCAGCGGGTAGCGCTCGGACGGCACGGCGACCACGGTGTTGCCCATGGCCAGAGCCGGTGCGGCCAGCGATATCAGGCCGAGCAGCGGCGAGCTGTCGGGGGCGACGATGCCGACGACGCCGACCGGTTCATGAAGCGCCAGCGTCACGGCACGCGCCGGTGGCTGGTGCACGCGGCCCTCGAACTTGTCGGCAAGGCCGGCATAGAGGAAGAGGCGCTCTATGGACTGTTCTACTTCTTCCCGCGCGGCCTTGGCGCTGGCGCCGGTCAGCTCGGTGAGGCGGGCGGCAAACTCGGCGGCGCGGCCGGAGAGATTTTCGGCCAGATAGTAAAGCACCTGACTGCGGTTATAGGCGGTCGCCTCGGGCCAGCCCCTACAGGCGCGGGCTGCGGAGACAGCGTCGCGGATATCCTTGCGGCTGCCGAGACCAACCTCACCGGCCAGCTTGCCCTTGGCGGTGGCGACAGCCAGCGAATAATTGCCGTCCGGCCGTACCTGCTTGCCGCCGATGAATAGCTTTGCCGTGCGGTCGATTGCCGAGCCGTCGGCCTGCTCGACTGGCTGTGCGGAGGTCGTCGCCGGCTTGATGATCTGGCCGAGCGGCAGTTTCGCCGCGAGATATTCGAACATGCCCTCGCGCCCGCCTTCGCGACCGAAACCGCTCTCGCGGTAGCCGCCGAAGCCGCAGGCGGCGTCGAACATGTTGGTGCCGTTGACCCAGACCACGCCGGCCTTCAATTGCGGCGCGACGTGCAGGGCAAGGTTGACATTCTCGCTCCACACCGAGGCGGCGAGGCCATAGCGCGTGTTGTTGGCGAGCTCGATCGCTTCCTCGGTATTGCGGAAGGTCATGGTCGCCAGAACAGGGCCGAACACCTCTTCTTGCGCCAATATGTTAGCCGGCGAAACACCTGTGGCGAGCGTCGGCAGATGGTAGTAGCCGGAAGACGGCAGCGCCGCATCCGGCTGCCAGCAGACGGCGCCCTGCCTGGCACCTTCGGCGACCAGGCCCTTGACGCGCTCGAGCTGTGTGGCGTCGACCAGCGGGCCGATATCGGTGTTCTTGTCGAGCGGGCTGCCGACGCGCAGCCGGCTCATCCGCGTCTTGACCTTGGCGATCAGGGCGTCGGCGATGCCTTCCTGGACCAGCAGTCGCGAACCGGCGCAGCATACCTGGCCCTGGTTGAACCAGATACCGTCGACCAAGCCTTCGACGGCGCTGTCGAGATCGGCATCCTCGAAGACGATGAAGGCCGACTTGCCGCCAAGTTCCAGCGACAGTTTCTTGCCCGAGCCGGCGGTGGCTTTCCGGATGATCTTGCCGACTTCGGAAGAACCGGTAAAGGCGATCTTCTGGATGCCGGGATGGTTGACGATGGCCCCGCCGGCCTCAGGACCGCCCTGCACGATGTTGACGACACCTTTCGGCACGCCGGCGCGCTCGCAGATCTCAGCAAACAGGATTGATGTCAGCGGCGTGAACTCGGCCGGCTTCAGCACCACGGTGCAGCCGGCGGCGAGGGCCGGCGCGATCTTCCAGGCCAGCATCAGCAGCGGAAAGTTCCACGGGATGATCTGGCCGACCACGCCGACACCCTTGTGGCCGGGGAAATCCTTGTCCAGCGCCTGCGCCCAACCGGCATGGTGTATGAAATGGCGGATCGCCAGCGGCACGTCGATGTCGCGGCTTTCGCGGATCGGCTTGCCGTTGTCGATGGTCTCAAGCACTGCGAACAGGCGCTGGTGGCGCTGCATGGCGCGGCCGATGGCATAAAGCACCTTGGCGCGCTGATAGCCCGAGGCTGCCGACCACTTCGGCAGCGCCTTGGTGGCCGCCGCAACCGCCGCGTCGATGTCGACGGCATTGGCGTCGGATATCTTGGCCAGCAGCTTGCCGGAAGACGGCTCGCTGGTTTCGAAAGTCTTGCCGCCGGACGCGGCTTTCCAGTCGCCGCCGATGAACAGCGCCTTGCCGAAATCGCGCGCGGCAAGCCATGCATCGGCCTCGTTGCGGGCTTCCGGCGCCGGGCCGTACTCCATGGCATGATAGCGATCGAGGATGTTCATCAGGTGCCTCCTTCACCCTCCCGCCTGGGAGGGTCGATCGGCAAAGCCGATCGGGTGTGGTGCGCTCAAGCCATCGCGTGGCGATGATTGGCCGAATAGTGTCCGGTCAGATGGTGCTCGAGCTGGCGCTCGATGTCGGTCAAGAGGCTCGACGCACCGAAGCGGAACAGGTCCGGCTCCAGCCATGGGCGGCCGAGTTCTTCCTTCATCAGCACCAGCCAGTCGAGTGAGGCCTTGGCCGTGGAAATGCCGCCGGCCGGCTTGAAGCCGATGAGATAGCCGGTTTCCTCGAAATAGGCCCTGATGGCGCGCACCATGGCGAGGCCGACGGGCAGCGTCGCATTGACGCTTTCCTTGCCGGTCGAGGTCTTGATGAAGTCGGCGCCTGCCATCATCGCTACCATCGAGGCCAGCATGACATTGCGCAGCGTGGCGAGGTCGCCGGTGCCGAGGATGACCTTCAGATGCGCGTCACCGCAAGCGGCGCGCATCGAGACGATCTCATTGTATAGCTCGCGCCATTTGGCGCCGAACACCAGCCCGCGTGGAATGACCACGTCGATCTCGTCGGCGCCGTCGCGGACCGAGGCTTCGATTTCCTGCAGGCGGGTCGACAGGGGTGCCAGACCATGCGGGAAGGCGGTGGAGACGGCGGCGACATGGATGCCGGCGCCGCGCACGGCATCGACGGCGGTGGTGACGAAGGGATGGTAGACGCAGACGGCGGCCGGGCGGATGGTTTCACCTGATATGCCCAGGCCCTCGACGATGTCGCGGCGGAACGGATTGATCGCCTTGGCGCAGAGCCGGCGCACGCGCTCCTCGGTGTCGTTGGAATTCAGCGTCGTCAGATCCATGCAGGAGACGGCCTTTAGCAGCCAGGCGGCCTGGTTGTCGGCCTTGATCGAGCGCCGCTTGGTCAGGCTGGCGACGCGCCGTTCCAGCGCCGAGCGGTTGACGCTGCGCACCGATTCCATGAAGCCGAGATCGAGCTTCATGCCGGGATTGCGCGCAATGCGATGGTCCGGTGGAACGGCTGTGTTGGCGGCGGCACGCGCCGGCAGCGGCGTCACCTTGGACGAGCCGATATCGGCTTCTCGGATTGTGCTGCTCATCTACTGCCCTTTCATTCAGCGACGTGTGCCGAAGATAGCCCGCGAAGTCGTACTTCACGAGTCCTGCAGACGGTGATAGCCGAAAAAGGCGGCGAAAGCAGCAGTTTTTGACCGCGCGGTCAAAAACGCAGACTTCGAGATGTTAGGTGCGGCTCAGCCGACGAAAGCGCGCTCGACCACGAAGGTCGCCGGGTGGCTCAGCGAACCTTCCTCGAAGCCGAGGCTTTCGGCCAGTTCCTTGACGTCCTTCAGCATATGCATCGAGCCGCAGATCATGATGCGGTCGGTTTCCGGGCTGAGCTTGTCGATGCCGAGATCGCTGTAGAACTTGCCGGAGCCGATCAGCGCGGTGATGCGGCCCATGCGTGCCGACTCTTCGCGGGTCGTCGAATTGTAGAGCGTGACGCGCCCAGTGGTCAGTTCACCGATCAGCGGGTCGCTTTCCAACGCCGCGACCAGCTCCTGGCCGTAGGTGAGTTCCGCATTGTCGCGGCAGGTATGGGTCAGGACCAGCTGATCGAATTTGTCGTAGGTGTCAGGGTCGCGCAGCAGGCTGGCGAAAGGCGCGATGCCGGTGCCGGTCGAGATCATGAACAGCCGCTTGGCCGGGGTCAGCGCGTCGACCACCAGCGTGCCGGTCGACTTCTGGCGCATGATGACGGTGTCGCCGACCTGGATCTTCTGCAGCTCCGAGGTCAGCGGGCCGTCCGGCACCTTGATCGAGAAGAATTCCAGCTCTTCGTCCCAGGCCGGACTTGCCACCGAATAGGCGCGGTACACCGGCTTCTCGGCATTGGGCAGGCCGATCATGACGAACTCGCCGGAGCGGAAGCGCAACGACTGCGGACGGGTGATGCGGAACGAGAACAGCCGGTCGGTGTAGTGCTTCACCGAGACGACGGTTTCGGCATAGACGTTGGCCGGAATCGGGAACTGCAGCGGTCGGGCGCCGACGGTGTTGAGAGCGGATGTGGTGTTCATCAAATCCAACCTTCTGGCCCAACCGTGGACGCGGGCGCCAAACTTTCACCTGCACGCCCGGACCATTCAGATCCCGGCGGGCTGTTCGCACACTGCAAAGCGGCAAGCTCTTGTGTCCGGAATTTATTAGTATACAAACGATATTTGCGTCAAGATGCTCCCTTAAAACAGCTTTCCAAACTGGCGCATATCCGTAGTCCGCGCATTTCGGGTTTCGACGATGGAAGAGAATATTTCGGCGCAAGCGCGCAATTCCCGGGGAAATGTCGTCGCCGGTATCGATGTCGGCGGCACCTTCACCGACCTGCTCCTGATCGACGGAAGCGACGGCGGCCGGGTGTATCTGGCCAAGACGCCGACCACGGTGGACAACCAGGCTTTCGGTGTCGTTTCGGCACTCGGCGCCACCGGATTTGCCATCGATAGCATCGACCTCATCGTGCATGGCACGACCACCACCACCAATGCGGTGCTGGAACGCCGGCTGGCGAAAACCGGCATGATCACCACGCGCGGTTTTCGCGACGTGATCGAACTGGGTCGGCGCACGCGGCCGCAGGCCTATGGCATGACCGGCAGCTTCGTGCCGATCATTCCGCGCAATCTCAGGCTCGAAGTCTCGGAGCGCGTCGAAGCATCGGGCGCGGTGCGCACGCCGCTGGACGAGACCGAGATGCGCGACGCCGTGCAGACGCTGATCGCGGCCGGTTGCGAATCCCTCGTCATCCATTTCCTGCATTCCTACGCCAACCCGGCACATGAGCGGCGCGCCGCCGAAATCGCCGCCGAGCTCTGGCCGAACGGCTACATCACGGCAGGCCACGCGCTGCTGTCGGAGGCGCGCGAGTTCGAGCGCGGCGTCACCGCGTCGGTCAACGCCTCCGTGCAGCCGATCCTCGAGCGCTATGTCGAGCGGCTGCGCAAGGAATTGGGCGCAAAAGGCTATGCCCGCGACTTCCTGATCATGAACGGCAATGGCGGCATGATCTCGGCCCGCTTCGTCACACGTGAATCGGCCAAGACGGTCATGTCCGGCCCGGCCTCCGGCGTCATCGCCGCCGCCTATACCGGAAAACGCGCCGGCTTCGAAAACCTCGTCACCTATGACATGGGCGGCACCTCGACCGACGTGGCGCTGATCCGCAATGCCGAGCCGGCAGTCTCGAACGAGATCGAGATCGAATATGCGATGCCGATCCATGTGCCGATGGTGGCGGTGCACACGGTTGGCGCCGGCGGCGGCTCGATCGCCCGCGTCGATGCGGCCGGCCTGATCCAGATCGGTCCGGAAAGTGCCGGCGCCAATCCCGGCCCGATCTGCTACGGACGTGGCGGCCTCGAGCCAACCATTACCGACGCCAATCTGGTGCTCGGCCGGCTGGCGCCGAAGAAGCTGCTGGCGGTCCAAAATCCCGTCACATCAGAGCGCGTCACCAGCATTTTCGAGGACAAGATCGGCAAGGCGACCGGCCTGTCCGGCGTCGAGGCGGCGGGCGCGGTGCTGCGGCTCGGCAACATGAAGATGGCCGGCGCCATCCGCATGGTCTCGGTGTCGCGCGGCCATGACCCTCGTGATTTCGCGCTGTTCGCCTTTGGCGGCGCCGGCCCGCTGCATGCGACCGCCCTGGCGCGCGAACTCGGCCTGCCCAAGGTGCTGGTGCCGGCGCGTCCGGGCATCACCAACGCACTCGGCTGCGTCGTCGCCGACCTGCGCCATGACTTCGTCAACACCATCAACCAGCCGGTGGCGGTGCTCGACGAAAAACAGCTTCATACTGTATTGGAACGCCACCGAAACGAAGGTGAAGAGCTGATCGGCAAGGAAGCGGTGAAGCCGGAGACGATCCGCGTTACCCACTCCGCCGACATGCAGTTCGTCGGCCAGACCCACATCATCAACGTGCCGCTGCCGTCCTCATCGGTGACGCGGGCAACACTGCAGCAGCTTTTCGAAAAGGCCTATTTCGCCCGCTTCAAGGTCGAACTGCCGGAAATCCGCGCCAACCTCGTCAATCTCAACACGTCGGTGACCGGCGTGCGTCCGGCGATCGATCTGTCGCGGCTGATCGATCCGGCGGGGCGCGCAACAACGCTGGATGAGGCAAGGCGCGAAATCCGGCCGGTCTGGTATGGCGGGCGTTGGCACGATACGCCGGTATATGCACGCGAAAAACTGCCGCTTGACGCTGAAATCGAAGGGCCGGCGATCCTCGAACAGATGGACGCCACCACCGTGCTCGAGCCCGGCGACCGCGCACGCTGCGACGCCGACGGCAACATCATCATCGACATCGGCGAGGCCTGAGATGCCTGACATTGATATGGCAAAACTCGACGCCATCACCCTTTCGGTCCTCCAGGCGGCCCTGCAACAGGTCTGCGACGAGATGGACCTTGCGTTCTCTCGCGCCGCTTTCTCGCCTGTCATCGCCGAAGCCAACGACCGCTCCGACGGCATCTATTCGGCTGTCGATGGTTCGCTGATCGCGCAGGGAAGCCAAGGCCTGCCGGTGTTCGTCGGCGTCATGCAATATTCGACCAGGACGGTGATCGAGATGATCGCCGACGGCCGCTGCCTAGCCCCGGAGCCGGGTGACATCTACATCGTCAACGACCCCTATCTCGGCGGCACCCATCTGATGGATGTGCGCTTCGCCATGCCGGTCTACCGGGCCGGAAAAATCTTCTGCTGGCTGTCCAACACCGGCCACTGGCCAGACATTGGCGGCTCGGTGCCGGGCGGTTTTTCGGCCTCTGCGACCGCGGTCGAGCAGGAAGGCCTGCGGCTGCCGCCCGTAAAACTGTTCAAGAAGGGCGTGCTCGATCCGGAGATCTACGCCATCATCTGCTCCAACATCCGCGTTGCCGACCAGCGCATCGGCGACATCAGGGCCCAGGCCGCCGCACTGCTGATCGGCCAGGACAGGCTTAACGGAATCCTGGATCGTTACGGGGACGAAACGGTTGTCGAGGCGATCGCCGAACTGCGCCGCCGCGCGGCTGAGCAGATGCGCGCCAACATATCAGCCATTCCCGACGGCACTTACCATTCCAAGGCGTTTGTCGATTCCGACGGGGTGGTCAACGAACCGCTGACCATCGCGCTCGCCGTCGAGAAGCAGGGCGACACGCTGACCTTCGATTTCACCGGCTCGTCAAAGCCCTGCGCCGGGCCGATGAACAGCGTGCTGGCGACGACCTTGTCCTCGGTCTATCTCGCCATGCGCCACATTTTCCCTGATGTGCCGATCAGCGCCGGTGCCTTCGAACCGCTTGAAGTCAAGCGGCCGGAAGGCACTTTCCTCGACGCCAAATATCCACGCCCGGTCTCGGGCTGCGCGGCCGAAGTGTCGCAGCGCATCGCCGAGGCGGTGTTCGCGGCGATGGTGCAGGCGCTGCCCGACAAGGTGACGGCGGCGCCCGCCGGCTCCAGCGGCAATTTCGCGCTCGGCGGCAATGACCCGGCGCGCGGCCGCGATTACGTCATGTACCAGATCTCCGGCGGCGGTTACGGCGGAAATTCAGGCCATGACGGGCTGACCAATGGCTGCTCGACCATCGGCATTTCCAAATCGCCGCCGGTCGAGATCATGGAACAGGCATTCCCGGTGCTTTACCGCCACTACGCCTTGCGTGAAGGCTCCGGCGGCGCCGGCAAGCATCGCGGCGGTTTCGGCCTCGCCTATGAGGTTGAAATCCTGCGCGGCGACGCCCGTGCTTCTTTCGTCATGGATCACGGCCGTTTCGGCCCCCAAGGCGCACTCGGCGGCAAGGACGGCGCGGTCAACATGGTGACCGTCTTCCGCAATGGCGAGGAACATGTGCCGCTGCACCTTTCGAAGGAGCAGGACATTGCGCTCAAGGCCGGCGACCGCGTGCGCGTCGGCACGCCGGGCGGCGGCGGCTACGGCGATCCGCTGCAGCGCGATCCGGATCTGGTGCTGCGCGACGTGGCG
Organism: Mesorhizobium sp. M0227; assembly: GCF_040321855.1. Classification (NCBI taxonomy): domain Bacteria; kingdom Pseudomonadati; phylum Pseudomonadota; class Alphaproteobacteria; order Hyphomicrobiales; family Phyllobacteriaceae; genus Mesorhizobium; species Mesorhizobium sp. M0227. Next base: position 212,198 of record NZ_JAMYSJ010000002.1, read on the forward strand.
CTGGGGTACTACACATCAGAGGAAGCCACCGAAAAGTTTGGCGTTGTCCTCTCGGCCGGGGAGTTGGCCATCGACCGGGCGGCGACCAACAAGCAGCGCGCCGGGTAACGCACCACCGATCGCCTGGCCTGGATCGCCCGCCGCGCCGCGATCGCCGCAGCGCATGTCGTTTCCGTCTCCGTCACACGCCTGGAAGACCGTAGACTTCCCGCTTTCAACGGGGAACTCGAACATGCGTCTTTCCGGTCGTTTCGTGCTTGCCGCTTCCGTCGCTCTCACCCTTGCCACGGGCGCCGCCTCCGCCCAGGACAAAAAACTCAGGATCGGTACCGAGGGCGCCTATCCGCCCTTCAATTACGCCAGTGCCGACGGCACGCTGGGTGGCTTCGACATCGACTTGGGGAAGGCGCTGTGCGCCGAGATGAAGGCCGAGTGTGAGTTCAGCGTGCAGGATTTCGATGGTTCCATACCGGCGCTGCAGGCCGGCAAGTTCGACGCCATCATCAACATCACCATCACGCCCGAGCGGGCCGAGAAGGTCGAGTTCACCCACAAATACTACCAGACACCGCCGGCCATCGCCGTACCGAAGGACTCAACCGTCGCGGGCACCTCGCCGGACGACCTGAAAGGCAAGGCGCTCGGCGTGCAGACCGCGACCATCCACCAGAAATTCGCCGAGCAGAAATATTCAGGCTCCACCGTCAAGGCCTATCCGACCGGCGACGACGCCCGCACCGACATGGCCAATGGCCGCCTCGACGCGATGATGGACGGCTCGATCATCTTGACCGAATGGCTGAAGAAGCCCGACGGCGCCTGCTGCAAGCTGCTCGGCACTCTGACGGCCGATCCGGCCATTCACGGCCCCGGCGTCGGCATCGCGCTGCAGAAGGGCAACAAGGAACTGGCCGACAAGCTCAATACGGCCATCGACGCGCTGCGCGCCAACGGAAAATACAAGGAAATCAACGACAAATATTTCTCGTTCGACGTCTACGGCGGCTGATCCTGACGCAATCACCTTCGGCAGCGCCGCCTGGCGCTGCCGTTTTTCTTGGATGATGGAGACTTCCTTGGCTGAGCGGCGTTCCCCTTTCTACAGCAGCATCGTCGGGCTGGGCGCGACCATGGGTCGTGTCGGGGGCGATTTCATCTCGGCCAAAACTTATTCCGACATTGCCGACGAGCACCTGAACACCCGCAAAAATGTCGGCGTGCAGGATCTCAGCACGATGGGCAAGATGGACGTCAAGGGGCCGGACGCCGAGGCGCTGGTCAACCATGTCATCGTCAATGACGCCGCCGCGATGAAGCCGGGGCAGGTGCGCTATTCCACCGTCTGTCGCGACGATGGCGGCATCATGGACGACCTCACCGTGTTTCGGTTGGGCCCGGAGCACTTCATGCTGGTGACCGGCTCGGTCAACCGCCTGAAGATGCTGCCCTGGCTGCATCATCACGCCCAGGGCCGCAAGGCCTATGTCACCGACATCACGGCGGCCATCGCCTTCCCGACCATCCAGGGCCCGCGCTCGCGCGAACTGCTGAAAGCGTTGATTGCGGATGCCGATCTGGATGGACTGAAGCGCTGGTCGTTCACGTCGGGCCATATCAACGGCACGCGGGTGCTGATCTCGCGCACCGGCGTGACCGGCGAACTCGGCTTCGAATTGTTCGTGCCGGCCGACGAGGCGGCCTCGCTCTGGGACGCGCTGATGCGCACCGGCCGTGACTTTGGCCTGAAACCCTATGGCGTGCTGGCGATGTTCACGCTGGGCCTGGAAAAGGCCTACCCGGCGCACGGCATCGACATGGACGAGAGCCGCACCCCGTTCCATGTCGGCCTCGACCGCTGGATCAAGTTCGACAAGGGCGATTTCGTCGGCCGCGAGGCGCTTCTCAAGGTCCGCGACACCGGCCTCGACGAACAATGGGTCGGACTGATCCTCGACGGCGACAAGCCGGCCGCGACCGATGCCAAGGTTCTGGCCGATGGCGAGGACGCCGGCATCGTCACCTACAGCGACCACGGCTATTCCCTCGGCAAGGTGCTGGCCACCGCGCATCTGCGGCTGCCCTTCACGGCTGTCGGCACCGAATTGAACATTGATATCGGTGGTCAGCCGACGCGTGCGGTCGTGGCGCCGATACCGTTCTTCGATCCGGAAGGTGTGAGGTTGCGAGGTTAGCTGACCCCCATCGGGTGTTTCGGCCTGTCCAAGGTATGCGGTCCGTCAACCCGAGCGACCGTCGAAACTTCTGCGGTAGCCGGAACGATCAGCTTTCGCCATCGATCAGCGTCTCCAGCAAATCGAGCAACTGCTCGAGCTTTTCGTGGCCGAAGCGCTGTTCGATGTCGTCATAAATGACACGACGCTCGGGCGACAGGGCGTCGATCAAGGCGGAACCCGCGGGCGCAATGGTTAGAACGACGCGGCGGCCGTCGCCTTCGGCCTTGTTGCGGGTGATGAATTTGCGTCCCTCGAGCGCCTTGATGATGCGCGTCAGGCTGGGCGGCAAAACCGAGGCGCGGTCGGCGAGTTCCGTCGCCTCGACCGGGCCGGCTTCGCTCAGCACGCGCAGCACGCGCCATTGCTGTTCGGTCACGTCATGCGCGGCAAGCATCGGCCGAAACCGCGCCATCACCGCTTCGCGGGCATGAAGCAGCGCCATCGGCAGAGAACGACGGGTATTTTCCGGCAGCAAGAAAAGAGCCTCCCACGCTTGCGATCGAAACAGGCCTCCCTCGGCCGAATCCGCCTGCCAGGGCCCGTTCCCGCCATCCCGTATCGTTGCGCCAAGCCCGATGCAAGGCTTGACTTCGCGCATGCTGCATGTAATTAACGCGTTAACTACAACAAGGCAATAACCCAGGGAACGAAACGCCGTGCCTCACTTCTCCATCGAGTATTCGGCCAATCTCGATGCCAAGGTCGATATGGGCGAATTGTGCGCTCTGGTGTTGCGCACAGTGCTGGACACCGGGCTGTTCGAAACCGGCGCCGTGCGGGTGCGGGCGTTTCGCGCCGAGGCCTACGCGATGGCCGACAGGCTGCCGGAAAACGCCTTTCTCGACATGTCGTTTCGCATCGGCACCGGCCGCAGCGCCGACGACAAGAAGCGGACTGGCGAGGCTGTCTTCGCGGCGGTGAGCGAATACCTTGGCACGCTGTTCGAGACCCCGCATTTCGCCCTGTCGCTCGAAATCCGGGAAATCGACCCGGTGCTCAGCTGGAAGAGAAACGCAATCCACCCGCGACTGCGCGGCAAGTGACGGAACCCGACATGTCCGACCTGCAAGGCAATCTGAATAAGGCCGAGGCCTATCTGGCCCGCTTCAAGCACGATGGCGTGTTGAACCAGATCGGCGGCGAGGCGGTGCCGGCGCTCGACGGCACGACGTTCGAAACGCTGTCGCCGGTCGACCTGAAGCCGCTGGCAAGCGTCGCGCGCGGCGGGGCTGCCGACATCGACCGCGCCGCCAGGGCGGCGAAGGCGGCTTTCCCGGCCTGGGCCGCCATGCCTGGCGAGGCACGCAAGAAGCTGCTGCACAGAATCGCCGACGCGATCGAGGCGCGTGCCGAGGAGATCGCCTTCGTCGAATGCATGGATACCGGCCAGGCGCTGAAATTTATGGCCAAGGCGGCGTTGCGGGGTGCCGAGAATTTCCGCTTCTTCGCCGACCGTGCGCCCGAAGCGCGCGACGGCGAGACGCTGCGGACCACGGGCCAGGTCAACCTCACCACGCGGGTGCCAATCGGCCCGGTAGGCATCATCACGCCGTGGAACACGCCGTTCATGCTGTCGACCTGGAAGATCGCGCCAGCGCTGGCGGCCGGCTGCACGGTGGTTCATAAGCCGGCTGAATTTTCGCCGCTGACCGCCCGCCTGCTCGTCGAGATCGCCGAGGAGGCCGGCCTGCCGAAGGGTGTCTGGAACCTGGTCAACGGCCTGGGTGAAGATGCCGGCAAGGCGTTGACCGAGCATCCCGACATCAAGGCGATCGGCTTTGTCGGCGAGAGCCGCACCGGCTCGATGATCATGAAACAAGGCGCCGACACGCTGAAGCGCGTGCATTTCGAGCTTGGCGGCAAGAACCCGGTGATCGTCTTTGCCGACGCCGATCTCGAACGCGCCGCCGACGCCGCCGTATTCATGATCTATTCGCTGAATGGCGAACGCTGCACCTCGTCGTCGCGACTGCTGGTCGAAGCCTCGATCTATGAAAGCTTCACCGCCAAAGTCGCGGAGAGGGCGAAGCGCATCGTCGTCGGCCATCCGCTCGATCCGAAAACGGTGGTCGGGCCGCTGATCCATCCGGTGCATGAAAAGAAGGTGCTGTCCTATATCGAGATCGGCAGGTCGGAGGGGGCCACGCTCGCCGTCGGCGGCGGCAAGGTCGATGGGCCGGGCGGCGGCTGTTTTGTCGGCCCGACCCTGTTCACCAACGTCTCCAACGGCATGCGTATCGCGCAGGAGGAGATTTTCGGGCCGGTGCTGAGCGCTATTCCCTTCAAGGACGAGGCTGAAGCGCTCGCGCTGGCCAACGACACCCAATACGGTCTGACCGGTTATCTCTGGACGTCCGACGTCACCCGCGCCTTCCGCTTCACCGATGCGTTGGATGCCGGCATGATCTGGGTCAACTCGGAGAATGTGCGCCATTTGCCGACACCGTTCGGCGGCGTCAAGAGTTCCGGCATCGGCCGCGACGGCGGGGACCATTCCTTCGACTTCTACATGGAGACGAAGAACGTAGCCTTCGCGACGACCGCGCACGCGATCCAGAAACTCGGCGGCTGACCGGAGGAAATCAGATGCCCTTGCCCAAGCCCAATCTCTATCCCGCCTTCAACATCGTGCGCCTCAGCCATGTCGAGCTGGCCGTCACCGACCTCGCCAAATCCCGTGCGTTCTATGTCGATACGCTCGGCCTCCAGGTCACCGACGAGACTTCGGACACCATCTATCTCAGGGCGCTGGAGGAGCGCGGGCACCATTGTATCGTGCTGAAGAAGGGGGCCACGGCCGAAGCCCGCGACCTCGGCTTCAAGGTCTTCTCGGACGAGGATCTCGACAAAGCGGTGCATTTCTTCAAGGGAAAAGGCCTGCCGGTGAAATGGGTCGAGCGACCCTACCAGTCGCGAACCTTCCGCACCCGCGATCCGCACGGCATTCCGCTCGAATTCTACGCTGAGATGGAGCGGCTGCCGCCGATCCACCAGAAATACGCGCTGTACAAGGGCGTGAAGCCGCTGCGCATCGACCACTTCAACTGCTTCTCGCCCAATGTCGACGAGTCCGTCGCCTTCTACAACGAGCTCGGCTTCCGGGTGACCGAGTATACCGAGGACGCCAGCAGCGGAAGACTGTGGGCGGCGTGGACGCACCGCAAGGGCGGCGTGCACGACATCGCCTTCACCAACGGCATCGGCCCGCGCCTGCACCACGTCGCCTTCTGGGTGCCGACGCCGCTCAACATCATCGACCTGCTCGATCTGATGGCAACGACGGGCTATTTGCCGAACATCGAACGCGGCCCCGGCCGGCACGGCATTTCCAATGCCTTCTTCCTCTATGTCAGAGACCCGGACAACCACCGCATCGAGATCTACTGTTCGGACTACCAGACGGTCGATCCGGACCTCGAGCCGATCAAATGGGACCTCAAGGACCCGCAGCGCCAGACGCTGTGGGGCGCGCCGGCGCCGAAAAGCTGGTTCGAGGAGGGTAGTGTATTTGCCGGAGCTGCGGTGCGCCAGCCGGATTTGGCGGCTTCGCCGATCATTGCGCCTTAGTGGATTTGGAGATGTCTGCGTTCCTTGGCGCCCCCCTCTGTCCTGCCGGACCCGGCCCTTCGCTGCCGCTTCGGGCGTTCGTCGTCCGGAAAGCCAAGCAATTGGCTTCCCGTCCGCTACGCGGATCACTCCTCACCCCCCTCAAGGGGGGAGATTGGCTGGCCTCGCGGCCCGGGCCCTTCTCGCAACGCTGGAAATTGGCGAAGGCAGAGACGATATCCAATCTCCCCCCAAGAGGGGGAGATGTCCGGCAGGACAGAGGGGGGCGCCGTAGAGCTCCAACCTTGCCCGCAATCAACATCACCAAAGCCGGAGCCGCAGCATGAACCCCGCACGGCTCGCCACCTTCACCGCCGGCGGCAAGGCGCGCTATGGCGCGATCACGAGCAAGGGCGTCATCGACCTGTCGGCGCGCCACAGACAGTGGCCGACGCTGCGCGAAGTGATCGAGGCCGGCGCCTTGCGGCGGCTGGCGGAAGAGGCCGAGGCCTTCGCCCCGGACTTCCCGCTCGACGCCATCGCCTATGAAATCCCGATCCTATCGCCGGAAAAGATCATCTGCGTTGGCGTCAACTATCCCGACCGCAACGAGGAGTACAAGGACGGCCAGGCGGCGCCCGCGAATCCGTCGCTGTTCATCCGCTTTCCCCGCTCCTTCGTCGGCCATGGCGCGCCGCTGGTGCGGCCGCCGGAATCACCGCAACTCGACTATGAGGGCGAAATCGTCATCGTCATCGGCAAGGGCGGGCGCCGCATCGCGGAGGCCGATGCGCTCGGCCACATCGCGGCGCTGTCGCTGTGCAACGAGGGCACCATCCGCGACTGGGTGCGGCACGCCAAGTTCAACGTCACGCAAGGCAAGAATTTCGACCGCAGCGGCTCGATCGGCCCGTGGCTGGTACCGTTCACCGACGAGGCGCAGATCGCCGACATCGCGCTGACCACCCGCGTCAATGGCGAGCTGCGCCAGCAGGACCGCACCAGCCGGATGATCTTCTCGTTTCGCAAGATTATCGCCTATGTCTCGACCTTCACCACACTGGTGCCGGGCGATATCATCGTCACCGGCACGCCGACGGGTGCCGGCGCCCGCTTCGATCCGCCGATCTGGCTGAAGCCCGGCGATGTGATCGAGGTGGAGGCCGATGGCATCGGCGTGCTCAGAAACGGTGTCGTCGACGAGGCAGCGCAATGACCCCGGAGCAAGTGGAAGACGCCGCGGCACGGCTGTTCGAGGCCGAGCGGTCGCGCCGCCAGATCCGTCTGCTCAGCCTCGATTTTCCCGATGCGACGATGGAGGACGCCTACCGCGTGCAAGCGGCGCTGGTGACGCGCAAGATCGATGCCGGGCTGAAGCCGAAGGGCTGGAAGATCGGGCTGACATCGAAGGCAATGCAGTACGCGCTTGCCATCGACACGCCGGATTCGGGCGTGCTGTTCGACGACATGTTCTTCAATGACGGCGCGACGGTGCCGGCCGGCCGCTTCATCCAGCCTCGCGTCGAGGCCGAGATCGCCTTCGTCATGAAGGCGCCGCTGAAAGGCCCCGGCGTGACCATCTCCGATGTGCTCAACGCCACCGACTACATCACCCCGTCGCTGGAAATCCTCGACACGCGCATCGAACGCATCAATGCCGAGACGAAGAAGGCACGCACCTTCTTCGACACGATTTCCGACAATGCCGCCAATGCCGGCATCGTCATCGGCGGCCGGCCGCAGCGGCCTGATGAGGCCGACATGCGCTGGATCGGCGCCATCGTTTCGCGCAATGCCGAGGTCGAGGAAACCGGGCTCGGCGCCGGCGTGCTCAACCATCCGGCGATGGGCATTGCCTGGCTGGCCGACAGGCTCGCCCGCTACGGCATGTCGATCGCGGCCGGCGAGGTGGTGCTGTCAGGCTCTTTCGTGCGCCCGGTCGAGGCGCGGCCCGGCGACACAATCGTCGCCGATTTCGGCAGTTCGGGCACGGTCAGCATTCACTTCGCGAAGGGCTGACGGTTCCGCCGCCAACCCGCACGGCAGCCTCTATTCGCCACGCAGATAGGCAACCACCACATCGGCTGCGATGGCCGACATGCGCATGCCGACATCCCTGGGGATGTCGCCTTCGACGCGGCTCTGCACCCAGCCAAGAAAGGCGAAGGCGCGCAGAGCCGAAAACAGCGGCAGCGCGGCGATGTCGCGCGCCGTCAGCTCCCGCTCCTGCCGATAGCCGTCGAGCAGAGCGGCCTCGATCAGCGGATAGATCGCCTCCTCGCGGTTCTGGTACAGCGCGACGGCAAGGTCGTACATGTGCCAGCCATGGCCGCAATCGTCGAAGTCGATGATGCGGATCGCGCCGTCATGGACGAGCACATTCTCGCGCACCAGGTCGGCGTGGATGATGCCGAAGTTCCGGGTGCTGCGTTCATGCTCCGACAGCGCCTTCACGGCCTTTCCCCGCGACTGGAAAACCAGCTCGCGACGAGGGCCGTCGAGGAAGGGCGAGGTCTCGAAACGGCCCCAAATCGGGTTCGCACCGAAGAAGCCGTCGAAATCCCAGGCATGGCGGGCAAAGCCGGCGGGCGGCGTCCAGGCAGACGTGACATTGTGCATGTGGGCGATGGTTCGGCCCATCGCGGTAAAGACCTGTCTTGCCTGCTCGGGCGTAAAATCCAGCGGCACGCCTCGCGCGCCGACGGCGCGGCCTCCCAGCCAGCTCAAGCAATCGACTTGACGGGGTTGCACTGAGGCGTTGGCGCTGACAAGCACGAACAGATCGCCGGCCGGCGTGGCGACCGGCGAGGGTGTGGCGATGCCGGCCGATTGCAGAAAGCCCATCCATTGCAGTTCCGAGCGCAGGGCGGCGTCCGTGTGATAGCCAAGCCGATGAATGCGCATGGCGGCCGGCTGGCCTGTTGGCAAGATGACGCGAAACACCGCGTTCTCGCGGAATTTCAGCAGCTCCGGCTCACCCTCACGAATGCCCCAATGTTCGAGCGCGCGCTTGGCAAGCTCGGTGACATCGGCTGCCGTCTCGGGCTCGGATTGCGTGGAAACAGCGTTCACGCCTTCACTCCGCCGACTTCACCCAGCACCTGGTCGAGGACGCCGATCAGGACGTCGGCATTGTCGCGCGAGAACGGCATTGGCGGGCGGATCTTCAGCACATTGCCGTGGATGCCGGTCTTGCCCATCAGCACGCCGCGATGGCGCATGCGGTTGGCGGCCTGCTCGGCAATGTCGGGCGCCGGCTCGCGCGTCTCGCGGTCGTGAACCAGTTCGGCGCCGAAGAACAGGCCGGCGCCCCTGACCTCGCCGATGCATTCATGGCGCTCGGCCAGCGGGCGCAGCAGACCGAGCGCATAGGCGCCGACATCGCGTGAGTTGGCGACGAGATCGTCCTGCTCGATGACGTCGAGGACGGCATTGGCCACCGCGCAGGAAACCGGATTGCCGCCAAAGGTGTTGAAGTAACGGAAAGCGTTGCGGAAGGTCGCCAATGTGTCCTTGGTGGTGACCACGGCGGCGACCGGATGGCCGTTGCCCATCGGCTTGCCCATGGTGACGATGTCGGGAACGAAGCCGGCGCGCTGGTGGCCCCAGAAATGGCTGCCGGTTCGGCCGAAACCGGGCTGCACCTCGTCGGCGATGACCAGTCCTCCGGCGTCGCGCACCGCGCGCATGGCACCGTCGAAGAAGCCGCTGGGTAGCGTCGGAAAGCCTTCATTGGCGAGCAGCGGGCAGAGGATGATGCCGGACAGGCCGATGCCGTTCTCTTCCAGCGACGCGATGGCTTCGCGCACCGCGTCGCCAAAGGCTTTGCCGTTGGCCATCGCATCCGGATGGCGATAGCTGTCGGGCGCCGGCACCAGCCTGACGTTGCGGGCGCGGCCTCCGACCGGCGGCATGCGGGTGCTGAGCTGCGAAACCGCCGTGGTGTTGCCATGGTAGGTGGCGTCGGTGGCGATGATGCCCATGCGGCGGGTCGCGGCCTGCGCCATGCGCAGCGCGATGTCGTTGGCCTCGCTGCCGGTGCAGGTCAGGATGGCGGTCGACAGGCTGGCATCGAAGGTCGCGGTCAGCCGCTCGACATAGTCGAGGATGGCGGTGTGCAGATAGCGTGTGTGGGTGTTGAGCAGGCTTGCCTGCCGGCAAAGGGCCTCGACCACATGCGGGTGGCAGTGGCCGACATGCGCGACATTGTTGTAGGCGTCGAGGTATTTGCGGCCGTCGGCATCGTAGAGCCAGACGCCTTCACCGCGCACCAGGTGCACGGGCTCATCATAGAACAATTGCGATTTCCCCCCGAGCAGGCGGGAACGCCGGCTAACCAGAGCTTCCTGCGATTGAGCCATTTGCATCTCGAAACTCCGTTCCATCCACTAAACCGTCAGACCTTCGACAGGCCTGCATCCAATGCTTCGCCGATTTTCGTCACGTCGGCGGCGGTGATGATGAGCGGCGGCGACAGGATGATGGCGTTGCCGGAGACGCGCAGCATGACACCGGCCTCATAGGCCGCCTCCGAAACCAGGGCCATGGTCTTCTTGTCGGCAGGCTTCTTGGTGGCACGGTCCGAGACCAGTTCCAGCGCCGCCATCAGGCCCTTGTATCTGACATCGCCGACGATCGAGTGTTTCGCCTTCAGCCCCTCCAGCGCGGCCGCGAGTTCGACGCCCCGTGCCGCCGCGTTCTCGTTCAGGCGCAGCCGTTTGGTCTCGGCAAGCGCCGCCAGACCCGCCGCGCAGCCGACCGGGTGGCCGGAATAGGTATAGCCGTGGCCGATGGCGCCGAAGCTGGTTTTGTCGGCCTCGAAGACATCGGCTACCTTGCCGCCGATCAGCGTGGCGCCGAGTGGGAAATAGCCCGAGGTGATCGCCTTGGCGATGGTCATGAAATCCGGCTTCACACCCGACAGCCGCGAGCCCGACCAGGCGCCGGTACGGCCGAAGCCCGTCACCACCTCGTCGGCGATCAGCAGGATTTCATGGCGGTCGCAGATCTCGCGCACCAGCGGCATGAAGCTCTCATGCGGAACGATGACGCCGCCGGCGCCGAGAACCGGCTCCATGATGAAAGCGGCGATGGTGTCGCCGCCCTGGAAGGCGATTTCGTCCTCCAGCGCCCTGGCGCAGAGTTTTGCCAGCCGCACTGGGTCGGTCTCATCGAACGGGTTGCGGAAGGTCCAGGGCGCGGGAATGTGGAAGACGCCGGGCAGCAGCGGCTCGTAGTTGCGGCGGAAATTGGCGTTGCCGTTAACCGACGCGCCGCCGAAATGGGTGCCGTGGTAGCCCTTCTTCAGCGCCAGGAACTTGGTGCGGTCGGCCTGGCCGCGGATCTTCCAATATTGCCTGGCCAGTCGCAGTGCCGTTTCGACCGAATCCGAACCGCCCGAGGTGAAGAAGGTCCGCACCATGCCTTCTGGCTCGAACCATTCGCAGAGTTCGTAGGCGAGTTCGATCGACGGTCCGGTCGAAGTGCCGCGAAAGCCGGAATAATAGGGCAGCGCGCCAAGCTGGTCGGCGATCGCCTTCTTGATCGGGTCGCAGCTGTAGCCGAGATTGACGTTCCACAGGCCGCCGACGGCATCGAGCACGGTGTTGCCGGCGATGTCGGTGACCATCACGCCCTCGCCCTTCATGATCACCTTTGGCGGGTTGGCCCGCATCTCGGCCGGATGCGCCATTGGGTGCCAGATCGGCTTGGCGTTGGTTTCGGTGAGAAAATTGATGTCGCGCATGAAAGGGCTCCGCAAAAATCTCAGGCAGCTGAAACGAGGTCGAAATGGCCGAGTGCTTCGGCATAGGATTGGGCCGGGTGAGCAACGTCGAAATGAAGCGTGCGCATGCCGGCAGCACAGCCGCCATCGACATTGCGCTGCTGGTCGTCGACGAAGACGCAAGCACCCGCCGGCAGGCCGAGCGCTTCGGTGACCAAGGCATAGGCGCGGGGGTCGGGTTTGAGGATGCCGGTGTAAGTGGCGTCGACGATCGTGTCGAACAGGCCGAGCAACGGCAGCCGCTGGCGGAAGTCGGCGCCGTAGAACAGGTCGAGTTCATTGGACAGGATGGCCAGTCGAAAGCCGGCCGAATGCACCGTGCGAATGGCGCTGTCGGCTTCGGGCCGCACCACCTTTTCCGGCTCCGCGCCACGCGCGCGCCGGACGAAGGTTTCCATCGCCTGCCAGTCCTCGCCGACGAGAAGGCCAACCTCGCTTGTGCGGGTGCGCCAATAGTCGCGCTCGCTGATCTCGTCGGCTTGCATGGCGCGCCACAGCGGATCGCTGTCCGGATCGAACGGCCCGCGCCATTGCAGCGTCCCCGGCGTGAGGCCGAGCGCCTGTTCGGTCAAGGCGTGGGTCTCGAACAGTGTGCGGGTGACGACGCCGCCGAAATCAAGGACAAGCGCCTGGGCGGGAACAGCACTCACGCTGCCACTCCCTTGGCCGGCTTGCCGCGCGGGACGATGCCTTCCTCGACCCAGCGGTCGAAGATCTCGAGCGCCTTGCCGACGAAGTCGTCGCTGTTGATGTGAGCGTCGATCTCGTGGAACTCGACCCCGGCGGGAATAGCCCTGCGCATTTCGTCAGTGAAGGCCGCGAGAGCCTCGGGTTCATAGAGCGGCTCACCCTGCACGTCCCATTCCTGGATGCCTCCGGTTGGCAGGATGAAGGCGGAGCGGCCTTTCGCGGCACCGAGCTTGGCGGCGATGGTCCTGGCGACCTGGCGGCGATCGTCGGCATCGACGGTGACCGAAGCGATCAGCCTGTTGTGGGCATGAAACGGCCGCGTCGAGAATTTAGCCGGCAAATCCTGCCAGGTCGGCAGATCGACCATGTCGACCGCCCCGGGGGCGGCGATCTGCGGAGTGCCGCGAGCGCCGGCATTCTCCAGCCGGTCGGTGCCGGAACTGACGACGGATCCCGCGAGATGATTGGTGATTTCCTGCAGGCTGAAGTCGAAGACCGCGCAGAAATGATCTTGGCCGGCGATCGATTCGAAGGCGCGGCCGCCCATTCCGGTGGTGTGGAAGACGGCAACGTCATAGCCGCGCCGTTCCAGGGCCGGCTTCAGCGTCTTCATGTAGCGCAGGCAGCTGCTGCCGAGCGAGGTCATGCCGATGGTCGGCCCCGGTGCCTGCGCCGACGCGCGAGACGCCAGTACGATTTTAGCCGCGCCGACGACCGCACCGCAGGCCTGCGACAGGACCAGCCTGCAGATCGAGTTGAGGCCGTACAGTCCGCCCGCCCAGAGGATCATCATCAGGTCGGGGGCGACGCGCTCGGGCGGGATGAGATGCGAATAGGCGATGGTCGAGACGACGAATTTCGGCACGCCGAGCGGCAGGCAAAGCGCCACGTCGAGCGCCAGATCGGTTCCCATGGAGCCGCCTATGGCAACGAAGGCGTCGATCTCGCCACTTTGATGGAGCTTGCGCACCAGCTGCACGGCGCCGCCGGCCATCAGCGTCATGGCGGTGTTCTCATCACCGCTCGAAACGATCTCGGCGATCGTCACATCTACAGCCCGGGCCACGGCGTGCTTGTCGTGGTCCGGGCTGTAGGGCGGGTCGCCCAGCACGCTGACATCCATCATCACGGCGCTGCCGCCCGACGCCTCGATGCACTGTTTCATGAACAGCAGCTCTTCGGCCTTTGTGTCGCCGGTGCCGATGACCAGGATGCGGGGCGCTGTCTCCGAGGGCATCAGGCCTGCCTCCTCAAGATTTGCAGGTTTTCGCCGTTGAGGCGCATGGAAATCTCCCGTGCCGCCTCCCTCACGGCAAGTCCCCGTTCGGCGATCGCGGCTGCCGTCGTTCTGGCCTTTGGCGCCGCCACCGCGATGGTGCCGAGCGCAAAGCCATCCGGCCCGCGGATTGCCGCCGCGACGCTGATCACACCTTCCTCATAGCCCTGGTCGCAGATCGAATAGCCGCGCTCGCGCGCCTCGCTCATGGATCTTGAGATTGCGGCCGGCTCGATCAGCGTATGGGCCGTGAAAGCGTCGAGCGAACCCGTCAGGCACGCCTTGACGGTCTCGTCGCGTGCAAAGGCCAGATAGGCGATGCCCGACGCGGTCGAATGCAGGGGCAGCAACTGACCGATGTCGATGTTGACCCGGTTCGCCCATGCCGGATGCTCGACATGGACGGTGACCAGCCTGTCGACGCCGAATTCCGACAAATGCACGGTCTCGGCCGTCGATGCCGCCAGATCCCGCACCAGCGGAACAGCTGTCTGCAGGAAGGGAAAGCGCGCCTCGCGGATGCGAGCCAGCCGCGACAGGCCGGCGCCGAGGCGATAGTGCCGCGTGCCCGCATCCTGCTCGACAAAACCATGGCCGGCCAGCGCAACCAGCAGCCGCCTTGTCGTCGCCTTGTCGAAGCCCGAGCGGCGCGCCAGATCGGACAGGCCGAGCTCGGGCTCGTCGACGCTGAACAGCTCCAGAAGCGAGATCGCTTTTCCGACCGTACTCAAATTTGCCTCCCGGTTCGGGACAATCATTTAACGTGTGAATTAACTTGACAGGCATCGGCATTGTTTGCAAGTCTATATTCAAAATAACGGTTCGAATAATGAACCGACCACCAGAGTGCATGGGACAGGCCATTCGGCCGGCGAGCCTGAGGGTTTGCAAACAGGAGGGATCAATGACGGCAGTTGCAGAACAGGCGCCGGCCAACAGGCTGCGCAAGAACAGTCTTGGCGTCGGCGCCATCACCTTCATGGTGATTTCGGCGGCCGCCCCGCTCACGGCCGTCGCCGGCGGCACGCCGCTCGGCATGCTGATGGGCAATGGCGCCGGCTTTGCCGGCACCTATCTGATCGTGACGGTGCTGCTGCTTTTGTTCGCGGTTGGCTATGTCGCCATGTCACGCCATGTCGGCAATGCCGGCGCCTTCTATGCCTATGCCGCGCGCGGCCTCGGCAGCATGGCCGGCGGCGCCACGGCGCTGATCGCCATCCTGTCCTACAATGCCATGCAGATCGGGGTCATGGGCCTGCTCGGTGCCGCGACATCAGGCCTGTTCGCCGGCTGGGGCATCAATTTGCCCTGGTGGGTGTGGAGCTTCATCGCCATCGCGCTGGTGGCCGTGCTCGGCTACCGACAGGTCGACCTCTCCGCCAAGATCCTGACGGTGCTGGTGCTGTGCGAATATCTTGTGGTGCTGGTCCTCGACATCGCCATCCTCAAGACCGGCGGCGACAGCGGCCTGTCGGCGGCGCCATTCAGCTGGAGCCAGATCGTCAGCGGCTCGCCGGCCATCGCCATCCTGTTCTGCTTTGCCGCCTTCATCGGTTTCGAGGCGACGACGATCTATGCCGAGGAGGCACGCGATCCAAAGATCACCATTCCGCGCGCCACCTATTTTTCGGTCGTGCTGATCGGTGTCTTCTACATGCTCACGGCATGGCTGATGGCGGTCGGCGCCGGTGTCGACAAGCTGCTGCCGACGCTGCAGGGGCTGCAGGATCCGACGACCTTCCTGTTCGGCCTGTCGGATCGTTACGCCGGCACGATGCTGTCGCAGGCGATGAGCATCCTGTTCGTGTCGAGCCTGTTTGCCGGCGTGCTGGCGTTCCACAATGCGGTTGCGCGCTATATCTATGTCTCGGGCCGCGAAAAACTGTTGCCGCAGACGATCGGCGTGACGCATGCGGTGCACCAGAGCCCGCATGTCGCCTCGGTCATCCAGAGCGTGCTCGCCGCGGTCGTCGTCGGCCTCTTCGCCGTGCTCGGCCTCGATCCGGTGCTGGCGCTGTTTTCGTGGCTGACCAATGTCGCGACGCTCGGCGTCATCGTCATGATGGCGGTGGCCTCGCTTGCCGTGGTGATGTTCTTCCGCGCCAATCCATCGACGCAGGAGAACGCGATGAAGACCACCATCCTGCCCGGGCTGACCTTCATCGCCTTCGTCATCATCATCTACCTGATCGTCATCAATTTCGGCAGCCTGTCCGGGGCCGGCGGTTTCCTTGGCGTGTTCCTGCCGGGGCTGGTGCTGATCGCCGCGATCGTCGGCCTGCTGCTGGCCAGCGCGCTGAAGAGCCGCGATCCGGTCGCGTTCAAAAACCTCGGCCAGCCGCTGAAAGATTGAGGAAAGCAAAGGGGCGGCGTGCCACGCCGCCCCTTACACCACAAAGGGAGTGGCGGATTTGAGCTTTGCCGAAAATATCACCGTCGAGGCATTGGAAGCAGATCCCTACCCGATCTATGCAGAGCTCAGGCGCAGTGCGCCGGTCACCTTCGTGCCGGCGGTCAATCTGTGGTTCGTCACCCGCTGGAAGGATGTCGAGAGCGTCGCCAAGTCTCCCGACATCTTCTCCGCCGTCGTCGGCTCATCGCCGGTCGAGCGCTCCTTCGGCAAGCCGACCATCCTGACCACCGATGGCGAGACGCACAAGCAACTGCGCCAGGGCGTAGACCCGAAATACCGGCCGCGCACCGTCGCTTCCTATGCCGGCGACCTCGTGCGGTCGATCGCCGAACCTTTTCTCGACCAAATTGCGGAGCGCGGCTCGGCCGAGCTGATGGCCGACTATTTCGAGCCGGTGTCGACGCTCAGCCTGGCGCGCTCGCTCGGCCTTGCCGACATCGACATGCCGACGCTGCGCCGCTGGTTCTACGGCCTTGCCCAGGGCGCCATCAATTTCGAGAACGACGCGAAGCGGCAGCAAATAGCCGACGCGATCAGCGCCGAGGTCGGCGACGCCATCCTGCCGACGCTGGAGAGGCTTGCGCGTGCGCCTGACGACTCCGCGCTGTCGCATATGCTGCATGACGGCATGCCGGACGGCACGACACGGCCGATCGACTTCCTGATGCCGAGCATCAAGGTCATCCTGCTCGGCGGCATGCAGGAGCCCGGACATGGCGCCGGCTCGATCCTCGCCGGCCTGCTTTCGCATCCTGAACAATTGCGGCAGGTGCTCGACGATCCCGAGACCTTCGTGCCAAAGGCGGTCGATGAAGGCTTGCGCTGGGTGGCGCCGATCGGCACGCAGACGCGGCAGACGACACGGGCGGTCGAGCTTGGCGGCGTGACGATTCCAGCCGGTGCCGCCGTCGCCGCACTCGTCTCCTCAGCAAGCCGCGACGAGAGCCGCTTTGCCGATCCCGACCGCTTCGACATCAACCGCGACGAAGGCAATCATGCCGCCTTCGGCTTCGGCCATCATTTCTGCTCGGGCCGGTTCTTCGCGCGTGAGCAGATGTGCCTTGCGGTAAGACTGCTGCTCCAGCGGTTCCCCGATCTCAGCCTTGTGCAGGGCAAGGAACCGGTGTTTCGCGGCTGGGAATTCCGCGCGCCAACCACATTGCATGTTTCCCTTGGAGTCCGTCACCCATGATCAGTCAGAGTGCCATCGACACGCTGCGCAGGACGGAGATCGGCGCGCGGGGCCTGTTCATCGATGGCGTGCAGATCGAGGCAACAAGCGGCGCAAGCCTGCCGGTGACGTCGCCGATCGACGGCCGATCTTTCGCCAGCATCGCCGACGGCAACGCCGCCGATATCGACCGCGCCGTGAAGTCGGCGCGCAAGGCGTTCGAGAAGGGCTCGTGGTCGCGATCAGCGCCGGCCTTTCGCAAGAAGGTGCTGACGAAATTCGCCGAGCTGGTCGAAAAGCATGCCGACGAGCTCGCCGTGCTCGGCGTGCGCGACAATGGCACCGAGATCGGCATGGCCTACAAGGCCGAACCGCTCTCGGCGGCAGGCACCCTCCGCTACTATGCCGAGGCGATCGACAAGGTCTATGGCGAGATCGCGCCGACCGCCGACAATGTGCTGGGACTGATCCACAAGGAGCCGCTCGGCGTCGTCGGCGTTATCGTGCCGTGGAACTTTCCGCTGATGATCGGCGCCTGGAAAATCGCGCCGGCGCTGGCCGCCGGCAATTGCGTGGTGGTCAAGCCGCCGGAAATCGCTTCGCTCACGCTGCTGCGGCTGGCCGAACTGGCAAGCGAGGCCGGACTTCCCGCCGGTGTGCTCAATGTCGTCACCGGCCGTGGTTCGGTTACCGGCGAGGCGCTCGGCCTGCATATGGATGTCGACGCCATCGCCTTCACCGGTTCCGGCCCGGTCGGCCGGCGGCTGCTCGAATATTCCGCTCGCTCCAACCTGAAACGCGTCTTCCTCGAACTCGGCGGCAAGTCGCCCAACATCGTCTTTGCCGATGCTCCCGACCTAAAACAGGCGGCGGGCGTCTCGGCCAACGGCATTTTTCGCAATTCCGGCCAGGTCTGCGTCGCCGGCTCGCGCCTGCTCGTCCAGGCGTCGGTCTATGACCGTTTCATGGACGAGCTTCTCTTGGCAACGACCCGGCTGAAAGTCGGCGACCCGCTCGATCTCTCCAGCGACATCGGTGCGGTGTCGAGCGCCGAACAGCTGGACAAGAACCTCGGTTTCGTCGCCAGGGCCACGGAAGAAGGTGCCCGTCTCGTCACCGGCGGCGAACGGATCCTGACCGAGACCGGCGGCAGCTACATGGCGCCGACGATCTTCGAGAACGTCACGCAAGACATGCAGCTTGCGCGTGAGGAGGTGTTCGGGCCCGTACTCGGCGTCATGCGCTTCGAAACCGAGGAGGAGGCGGTTCGGCTTGCCAATTCGACCGTCTACGGGCTTGCCTCCGCGGTGTGGACCGCCAACCTCTCCACCGCGCATCGCATGGTGCGCGCCATCAATGCCGGCGTCGTCCACGTCAACACCTATGGCGGCGCCGACATCACCGTGCCGCTCGGCGGCGTCAAGCAGTCGGGCTTCGGCCGCGACAAGTCGCTGCACGCGCTGGAGAAATATCTGGAACTCAAGACCGCGTGGATCGCGCTTTGAGACCAACCGTGGCGCTGGCCTGCCTCCGAATCTGACCTTCCCACGGAGATGCCCAGGATCGCCTTAGATCCGGCGGCGGTCGGCCGAGCGCCATCTTGTTCTCTCTTCGTTGGAATTTTTGAGAGAATATTCCTGGCTTTGGCGAGAACGGCGAAACGCGTTCTTTGATTAAATCAATAGAATTCCTGACGATGTGATCAAGGCTAGGCAGTCCGCTTGGCCGCATGACTTCACAACCGCAGAGATCAATCATGTCCGACTTCAAAAACACTTTGCCATCTTCCTTAGGGTCAACCATCAACCGGCGCAGCGGCTTGGCTCTGCTGTTCGCATCGGCCGTAGCGATCGGTAGCCTGATGGCACCGCATGCATCGTTCGCCGAGGACAAGAAGGCGATCAAGGTCGGCATCATCAGCGGCGAGGACGAGGATGTCTGGCGCGTCGTCGTCGCGCAAGCCGCCGAAAAGGGCCTCGCCATCGAGACCGTGGTGTTCAACGACTACACCCAGCCCAACGAGGCGCTGGAGCGCGGCGAAATCGACGCCAACGCCTTCCAGCACCAGCCCTATCTCGACAACCAGATCAAGACACAGGGCTATCACATCGTGCGTGTCGGCTATACCGGCGTCTGGCCGATCGGCCTCTACTCGAAGAAGTACAAAGCAGTCGCCGACCTGCCCGAGGGCGCGGTCGTCGGCGTGCCGAACGACCCATCCAACGAAGGCCGGGCGCTGCGCGTGCTGCAGAACGAGGGCGTGATCAAGCTGAAAGACGGCACCGGCATTCTGGCCACCACCGCCGACATCGCAGAGAATGCCAAGAAGGTGGTGATCAAGGAACTCGACGCCGGCATCGTCGGCCGCTCGGTCGAGGATCTCGACGCGGCCGTGGTCAACACCGACTGGGCGCTGAAAAGCGGCCTGACGCCGGAAAACCGCATCGCGCAGGAGCCCATCGCCGACAATCCCTACCGCAATTTCATCGCGGTGAAGGCCGGCAACGAGAACGAGGCCTGGGTGAAGACGCTGGTGGCCTCCTATCAGAACGAGGCGGTGAAGGCCGAGTTCGACAAGGTCTACAAGGGCACCGGCCTCAGCGCCTATTGATCCGATCGTCGACCGGACGCCCGGTTCGAGAGCAACAGCGGTCCGCGCTCAGGCGCGGGCCGCGATTGCGTTTTCGGAGAACAGGAACATTCATGAACCAGCATATCACAGCATCCGGGGACACCACCGATCCGACCCGCGCCCGGCCCGACGCATCTCAGGATGTCGTGCGCCTCGTCGACCTGAATCGCCGCTTCGGTGTGACGGCGGCGCTCGACGGCATTTCGCTGACCGTGCGCAAGGGCGAGATCCTCGGTATTATCGGTCGCAGCGGCGCCGGCAAGTCGACGCTGATCCGCTGCCTGAACGGGCTGGAAAGGCCTGACTCCGGCGAAGTGTTCATCGAGGGCCGCGAGATCAGCCGGCTAGGCGAGCGCGACCTGCAGCCGTTGCGGCGACGCATCGGCATGATCTTCCAGCATTTCAACCTGCTGTCGGCCAAGACCGTCGAGGACAATGTGGCGCTGCCGCTGAAGATCGAGGGCCGCCCGAAAGCCGAGAGGCTGAAGCGCGCCGCCGAACTGCTCGATCTCGTCGGCCTGTCGGAGAAAGCAAAAGCCTATCCGGCGTCGCTGTCGGGTGGCCAGAAGCAGCGCGTCGGCATCGCCAGGGCGCTGGCAGCACGGCCGGCGCTGCTTTTGTCGGATGAAGCCACTTCGGCGCTCGATCCGGAGACGACGCGCTCGATCCTTGCGCTGCTCAGGGATATCAACCGGCAGCTCGGCCTGACCATCCTGCTGATCACCCATGAGATGGAGGTGATCCGCTCGATCGCCGACCGCGTGGCGGTGATCGATGCCGGGCGCATCGTCGAGGAAGGCCCGGTCTGGTCGGTGTTCGCCGACCCGCGCTCGGACATCACCAGAAGCCTGCTCGGCGCCATCCGGCCGCAGCTGCCAGCCGAACTGGCGGCCCGGCTGCTGCCGGGGGCCGGCGCGGAGACGATCCTGCGCGTGGATGTGGCCGGCGAAGCGGCAAGCGGGCCATTGCTGTCCGACCTTGCCACGGCTGTTCCAGGCACCTTCCGCCTCGTCCATGGCGGCATCGACCATATCCAGCAGCAGCCGGTCGGCACGCTGTTCCTTTCGGTTCCCGGCAGCGATGCAAATCATCTCGCTGACATCATCACATTCCTGAAGGCCCGCCAGGCGCGGGTGGAGGTGCTTGGCCATGTCGCCGATCCTGTTTGAACTTCTGCTGCGTTCGATCTGGGAGACGGTGCTGATGACGGCCGCCTCCGGCCTCATCTCGCTGGTCTTCGGCCTGCCGCTCGGCCTGGCCTTGATCGCCACCGAACGCGGCGGGATTGCCGAAAGCCTGTGGGTGAACCGGTCGCTTGGCGCCGTCATCAACGGCTTCCGTTCGGTGCCCTTCATCATTCTTCTGGTCGCGCTCATCCCGGTGACGCGGCTGATCGTCGGCACCTCGATCGGCACATGGGCGGCCATCGTGCCGCTGTCGATCGCCGCCACGCCCTACTATGCGCGCATCGCCGAAGTGTCGCTGCGCGAAGTCGATCGCGGGCTGATCGAGGCGGCGCGCGCCATGGGCGGCAACCGCTGGACGATCATCCGCGAGGTGCTGGTGCCGGAAGCCCTGCCCGGCATTGTCGCCGGCTTCACGGTGACGCTGGTGACGCTGATCGGTGCCTCGGCCATGGCCGGCGCCATCGGTGCCGGCGGCCTCGGCGACCTCGCCATCCGCTACGGCTATCAACGATTTGAGACGTCCATCATGATCGCCGTGGTCATCGTGCTGATCATCCTGGTCTGCGGCATCCAGTGGGCGGGGGACCGGCTGGTGGCGAGGCTGGATCGGCGGGGGTGAAAGACTGGCTGATGGCACGGCCGGGGACGGGATAGGCGGAGGCCTTCCCGCCACCAAACCGTCTGACGCCCGGCTTCACCCGCCAAAGCTGCCCAGCCGCGTCGGCTGCGTATAGCTGCGGTCGACATAGAGCAGGGCCGAGCCGCCGCTGCCGTGCCGGACATCGATGACGCGGCCGATCATGACATTGTGCGTGCCGACGATATGCACAGTCTCGATCTCGCAATCGAAATTGACGATCGCATCCGACAGCGCCGGCGTACCGGAGGTCAGCGTCTGCCAGCGTGCGGCGGAGTAGCGCGCTTCCATGTCCCTGGTCGCGCCGGCGAACTTTCCCGCCAGATGCATGTGGTCATGCGTCAGCACGTTGACGCAGAAGCGCTGGTTGGACAGGAACATGGCGGCCTGCGTCGAGCGCCCGTTCATGCACACCAGCAGCGTCGGCGGCTCGTCGGAGACGCTGCACATGGCGGTGGCGGTGAAGCCGCCGCGCCCTGCCGGGCCATCGGTGGTGACGATGTTGACCGGCGCGCAGACCCTCGCCATGGCGTCGCGGAAATCGGTTTTCGAAATCTGCGTGGCCATCTGGTTTCACTCGGCCGTTGAGACAAGCGGATTGAACCAGGTATCGCCCGTCCAGCCATTCTCGTCATAGTCGGCCATGCAGGTGTCGACGAGCTCTTCCATCGCCTTCAGCCGCCCGCCGCGTTCAGCTCCTTTCAGCACCTGCAGCCGCACCTCTTCCGGCGCGCCGGCATAGTTGAGCTCGTAGAGCGCGTGACGGCCGCCGAACTCGGTGCCGGTCGCGTCCCACAAAAGCTTCATGATCTTGATGCGCTCGATGTGGCCCATGTCGTTGGAGCCGCGCACATATTGCGCCAGATACTTGTCGATCTCGGGGTTGTTGAAGTCGCGCACCGACGACGGCAGGTAGATCAGCCCGGACGCGATCACCCGGCGCACGGTGTCGATGACGCGCGGATAGGCTTCCGACATGAAGGTGCGGTAGGCGAGCGCGGCTTCCAGATTGGGCAGCACCGCACCATTCGCCCACGGGATCGGGTTGTAGGCCATGGCGTTGGAAAAGCTCCAGAACATGTGCCGCAGTGCAATGACCTCGCCCAGTGCCGCCTGGTTGCCGCGGAAAGCATCGCCGCCCGTGGCGCGCAGCGCCTTGGCCAGCAGGCCGGCGAGGAAATCGAGCTTGACGGCGAAACGCGTGCAGCCCTGGAAGCAGTAGCCATGCATGAAGCCGGACGCCGGGTGGAAGGACAGGATCTTCTGCGCATCGCGCAGCACCAGCACGTCCTCCCAGGGGATGAAGACATTGTCGAGCACCAGGATCGCGTCGTTCTCGTCGAAGCGTGACGACAGCGGATAGTCGAACGGCGCCGCCACCGTGTTGGCCGTCTGCTCGTAGGAGACGCGGCAGAACATCTTTATGCCCGGCGCATTCATCGGCACGATGAACATCACCGACAGCGACGGATCCTCGGTGACCGTCGCCGATCCCTGCGCCAGGAAGTTATAGTGCGTCAGCGCCGAGGACGTCGCCACCACCTTGGCGCCGGAGACGTAGATGCCGGCATCCGTCTCCTTGGTGATGTGGACGAAGACGTCCTTCACCTGTTCGGCCGGCTTGTGGCGGTCAATCGGCGGGTTGACGATGGCATGGTTCATGAACAGCACGGCTTCCTGGGCACGCCTGTGCCAGGACAGGGCATTGTCCCTGAACGGCCCGTACCAGTCTGCATTGGCGCCGAGCGTATTCATCAGCGCCGCCTTATAGTCGGGCGTGCGCCCCATCCAGCCATAGGACATGCGTGACCACTCGGCGATCGCCGTCTGCTGGGCGGCGAGTTCGCCAGAGGATTTGGCGACGCGGAAATATTTGTGGGTGTAGCCGCCCGAGCCGGTGTCGGTCGGCGAAGTCAGCGTGTCCCGTCGCAGGGGATCATGCAGCGCATCGTAGAGGCGCGCCAGCGACCGCGCCGAATTGCGCATCGACGGGTGCGTGGTGACATCGGCAATGCGTTCGCCATTGATATAGACCTCGCGGCCGTCGCGCAGGCTCTCCAGATACTCGGCCCCGGTGAACGGCCGTGCCTTGTCGGCGCGGAAGTCTTCTGATCGCATGATGGTCCTCCTCTTGAGTCGCAACACTAGCGCCTTGGGCATGCATCGGTTATGGACGGAACGGCAAAACCGATTGGACTTTTTCAGGCGCCATGAGCCAGAATTCCATCCCCGACTTCTTCGTCTATGGCGAGCCTGTGCGGCCGCTCGATGTCGGGTTCCTGCATGTCGAGACGGTGCTTGCGCGCAGCAATATCCATCTTGGTCAGGTTGCGGCGCACAAGCATCCGCAGATGGGCCAGATCACCTACTGGACCAGCGGCTCCGGCACCTACCGTATCGAAGACCGATCCTGGGACTTTTCGGCGCCTGCCGTCAGCTTCGTGCCGAGCGCTGTCGTGCATGGCTTCTCGATCGGACCCGGCACCGATGCCATCGTCGTCTCGGTCGCCGACGGCGCGCTCGCGGCCATCGCCGCTCACAGCCTGCTGCCGCTGGACAGGCCGGTCTTTGCCGACGGTCTGCCACGACACGCAGCGTGGGCGAGACTGGCGGCGGTGCTGGAGATGATCGCCGCCGAATATGCCGAGGCGCAAGCCGGCAATGACAGGGTCCTGCCGGCGCTGATCGCCGTCGCACTCTCCCACATTGCGCGCCTCAGCCCCGGCGTGACCGCCTCCGCCGCCTCTTCCGATGCTTCGCTGGCGCGGGGCCTGCGTCGGCTCGCCGACACGCATTTCCGCGACAACTGGCCGGTCGATCGCTACGTCGAGGCGCTGGCCACCACGCCGCATCTTCTCGACAAGGCTGCCCATGCGGTTCTGGGCGCCGGCGTCAAGCGGGTCGTCAGCGAAAGGCGGCTGCTGGAGGCCAAGCGCCTGCTGCTGTTCACCGTACGCACGGTGGAGGACATCGCCTACGAGATCGGCTTCGACGACCCGGCGTATTTTTCACGGTTCTTTCGCGCGCGAGTCGGCGAAGCGCCCGCCGCCTGGCGCCGGAAGCACTTGCAGGGCCATTGATCCTGCGTGAAATGCAGACCCCGTGACGCGCAATCCTCGATGTTGCAGCCACAGCCACTTTTTCGTGAAGCTGAACGGGTTGATCCCTTCGCCTGCCTGCCTAGGTAGAAAGGAGCGGCGGGTGCCACGCAAATCTGACATCGGACCAATCTGACGGTCGGCATGATATTTTCCTGCATTCAAAAGCTTGCCCTTCCTATTCTCTTCGTTGGCATCCAGTCTTCCTGCGTCGTTCCCGACGATACGTCGCGCGTGGCCAAGGTTGACCCCACCGCGGCGGCGGCTCGCAAGGAGATGGTCGGCCTCAGCGAAGCCGACGTCCGCATGTGCGCGGGGTTTCCGACCGCCACCGCGGACGCCGGCCGATCGGGCCAGATCTGGTCCTATAAGCGCGTCGTTCAGCGCGGCAATCTCAGCATCGTCGTCCCAACCATGGCATTGGGCGCGATCCCGGCGGTCGGTGGCTCCGTCAATGTCGCTCCCGGCGGTTATTGCGATACGCAAATTCGCATGGTCGACGGTCGCGTCGCCGAAGTTGCCTACGCCGGCGACAACAATATGCCGAACAGGCGCGACGCGCTTTGTGTCAGCACGGTGGACGCCTGCGTGACCTATGCGCGTCAACACGGTCAGAGGCCAGTGGCAGCGAAACGGCGATGACGGTCACGCAAATATCGTTGAGGGCTTGACTGACCCGCCGGACAGAATACGCTAGCGCAAAATACCGGCTCTGATCGCCGGGCGGCAAGAATGCCTCGTATGCCTCGCCCTCCCGGCGCTGGCTGCGAGGCATTGTCATTTTGGGGATCTGTTTGAAACGGCGTATCGAGATCGGCATCCTATATTCCCGCTCGGGAAGCTATCAGCTCGTCTCCGATGCGTGCCGCATCGGCGCCATGCGCGCCATCGCCGACATCAACGCCGATCGCAGCTCAGGTATCGAACTGGTGCCGGTCGAGCGCGATCCGCAAAGCAATGCCGACCGCTACGCAACGCTGTGCGAGGATATTTTCAGGACCAGCAGCGCGCGCCATGTCGTCGGGTGCGTCACCTCGTGGAGCCGCAAGGAAACCATTCCGGTGCTCGAGAAGGCGGGCGGCATGCTGTGGTACGCCTGCCCCTATGAGGGCTTCGAGGCCAACGAGCACGTCGTCTACATGCACGCCTGCCCCAACCAGCATCTGGTGCCGTTGATGGCGCATGTCGTGCCGCGTTTCGGCGCCAACGGTTTCCTGCTTGGCTCGAACTATATCTGGGGCTGGGAGATGAACCGCGTCGCCCGCGACCTGATCGCCGATGCCGGCGGCAAGGTTCTGGGCGAACGCTATCTGCGCATCGGCGAGACCGACGTGTCGCGTCTGATCGCGGAAATCCGCGCCACGCGGCCGAACTTCATCCTCAACAACCTGATCGGCACCTCGTCCTACGCCTTCCTCGCGGCCTATCGCGACCTAGGTCACGAGGATGCCGCCTTCAGTCCCGAGACTTGTCCCGTCATCTCCTGCAACCTCACCGAAGGTGAGCTGCCGGCGATCGGTGAATCCGGCAAGGGACATCTATCGGTCGGGCCGTACTTCGCGCCGCGGCCGGCCGCCTTCGCCTCGTCTTTCGAGGCCTCCGCCTATGCCTCCGTGCAGGTGATGGCCGACGTGCTCTCCAGCAATCCCGAAGCCGGTCCGGCGGAATTTTCCAGAGCCTTCGCAGAACGCCGCTTCTCCACCCGGCTCGGGCCGATCGCCATCGACGCGCACTCGCAGCACGCCACATTGCCGGTGATCATCGGGCGGATCGCGGACGGCTTCTTCGAGGTCGTCAGCCGCGAAGACGAAGTCGCGCCGGATCCCTATCTGTCGCGCTACGACCCGGCAAAAACATTCGGCCGCCCACGCCTGAGGGTGGTGTCGTGACGAGAGCCCCACGCATCCCCAATCTCGGCGGCGCCAAGGCGTTTATCCTGCATCGCCCGCATCCGACGGTGCAGGCGATCACCAGGCAATTGTCGGCCATCGGCCTGATCACGCTGGACTGCTGGCCGGAACTGCCGCCCGAGGCGCTGGCGGCCGATTTCGTGTTCTTCGACGCCGATCTCGGTTTCGACGAGCAGTTCCCCTGGAAGCCGGGCGAGGCGCCGATGCCGCTGGTGGCGCTGATCGGCTCCGAGGCGCCGGGCCGCATCGAATGGGCGCTGTCGCACAAGGCCGATGCCCAGCTCCTGAAGCCGGTCGGCAATGCCGGCGTCTACAGCGCGCTGCTGATCGCGCGCCAGAGTTTCGAGGCGCGAAAACACCTGGCCAGTGAGATTGCCTCGCTTCGCCAGCGCGTCGCCGAGCGCCAGACCATCGTGCGCGCGGTCACCGCACTGGCGAAAGGCACCGATGACGGCCGCGCCTATGCGCAGCTTCGCTCGCTGGCTATGAGCTGGCAGATCAGCGTCGAGGATGCCGCGCGGCGGATCGTGGCAATGACAAGTGAAGAAGCAACAGGGGAAGAAGGCGGCGATGACCAGTCCCATCGCGCCTGATCTCACCGCGCCAGGGCGCATGCCGGTCAAACCACGCGCCGGCGTCTGGCGCCGGCTGGTCAGGCGCCGTCTCGCACTGCTTGGGCTGATGATCGTCGCCATTGTCGTTGCCGGCGCCGTGCTGGCGCCATGGCTGACTGGCTATGATCCCAACGAGCAGATGTTCGACGGCCTGACCATCGAGGGCTCGCCCTTGCCGCCGGATGCAAAATTCTGGCTGGGCACCGACCTGCTCGGCCGTGACCTGTTGACCCGCATCCTCTACGGCGCCCGCACCTCGCTGATCATCGGCATCGTCGCCAATGGCGTGGCGCTGTTCATCGGCACGCTGGTCGGTGTTGTCGCCGGCTATTTCCGTGGCTGGATCGGCAGCGCGCTGATGCGCTTCACCGATTTGATGATGGCGTTTCCGGCACTGCTGCTCGCCATTTGCCTGGCGGCGGTGTTCGAGCCCAGCCTGTGGATCGTCGCCATGGTCATCGCGCTGGTCAACTGGGTGCAGACCGCCCGCGTCATCTACACCGAAACCTCTTCGCTGGCCGAGCGCGAATTCATCGACGCCGAACGCACCATTGGGGCGAGTGCACCGCGCATCCTGTTTCGCCACATCCTGCCGCATCTGCTGCCGACCATCATCGTCTGGGGCACGCTCGGCATCTCGACCACGGTGCTGCTCGAGGCGACACTCTCCTTCCTCGGCATCGGCGTGCAGCCGCCGACTGCGTCCTGGGGTAACATCATCTTCGAGAACCAGACCTATTTCCAGGCCGCACCCTGGCTGGTGTTCTTCCCCGGTGCTGCGATCCTGGCGCTGGCGCTCGCCTTCAACCTGATCGGCGATGCGCTTCGCGACATCCTCGATCCGACGCAAAGGGGCCGGGCATGATCGCCTATCTCGGCCGCCGCCTCATCCAGTCGCTGCTGATCCTGCTCGGCGTCTCGCTGATCACCTTCGCGCTGCTCTATCTCCTGCCCGCCGATCCGGTGCGCCAGATCGCCGGTCGCAGCGCCACGCCGCAGACGGTCGAGAACATCCGCCAGCAGCTCGGCCTCGACCAACCCTTCATCGTCCAGTACTGGCGCTATCTCACGAAGCTCATCAGCGGCGATCTCGGCCGCTCCTACATCCAGCGCTCCGAAGTCACCGAGCTGATCGTCTCACGGCTGCCGGCCAGCTTGTTGCTGATGGTCGGCGCCATCCTGTGCGAGCTGCTGCTCGGCCTGAGCATGGGCCTGATCGCTGCCGTCAAGCGCGGTACCGCCACCGACCAGACGCTGATGGTCGCCTCCTTCGTCGGCGTTTCGGCGCCGCAATTCGTCGTCGGCCTGCTGCTGCTCTACGTCTTTGCCGTGCGGCTCAGCTGGTTCCCGATCGGCGGCTATGGCACCTGGCGTCATCTCGTGCTGCCGTCGCTGACCATGGGCATACTCGGCGCCGGCTGGTACGCCCGCATGATGCGCTCGTCGATGATCGATGTTCTGCGCCAGGATTATGTCCGCACCGCCCGCGCCAAGGGTCTGGCGCGCCGCGCCATCCTCTTCCGCCATGCTCTGCCCAACGCCATCCTGCCGGTCATCGCCATGATCGGCATCGACATCGGCATCTTCATGGGTGGCATTGTCGTCGTCGAGAGCGTGTTCGGCTGGCCTGGCATTGGCCAACTGGCGTGGCAGGCCATCCAGCGCGTGGACATCCCGATCATCATGGGCGTCACCCTGGTCTCGGCCTTCGCCATCGTGCTCGGCAATCTGCTGGCCGACGTCATCGCGCCCTTCATCGACCCCCGCATCAAGCTCAGATGAAAATGAAAACCAGACAGAGAAAGGGAACATAAAAATGAAAAAGTTTCTCGCATCCACGGTAGCGGCATCGGCGCTGGCGCTGATGCTCGGCATGACAAGTGTTCGCGCCGAGGACACCGTCGATCCGAACGCCAAGCAGGGCGGCGCCATCACCATCACCTACAAGGACGATGTCGCCACGCTCGATCCGGCGATCGGGTATGACTGGCAGAACTGGTCGATGATCAAGAGCCTGTTCGACGGGCTGATGGATTACGAACCTGGCACCACCAATTTGAAGCCCGACCTTGCCGAGAGCTACGAGATAGCGCCCGACGGGAAGACCTTCACCTTCAAGCTGCGCCATGGCGTGAAATTTCACAATGGCCGCGAAATGACCGCCGACGACGTGAAATATTCGCTCGACCGCGTCACCAATCCAAAGACCCAGAGCCCCGGCGCCGGCTTTTTCGGCTCGATCAAGGGCTATGACGATGTCGCCGCCGGCAAGGCCGAGAGCCTCTCCGGCGTCACCGTCGTCGACCCCTACACGGTCAAGTTCGAACTGACCCGCCCCGACGCCACCTTCCTGCATGTCATGGCCATCAACTTCTCGCATGTCGTGCCGAAGGAAGAGGTCGAGAAATACGGCGCCGATTTCGGCAAGCATCCGGTCGGCACCGGCGCCTTCAAGCTCGCCGAGTGGACACTCGGCCAGCGCATCGTCTTCGAGCGCAATGCGGACTATTGGCACAAGGGCCTGCCGCATCTGGACAAGATCACCTTCGAGATCGGCCAGGAGCCGATCGTGGCGCTGTTGCGCCTGCAGAAGGGCGAGATCGACGTGCCCGGCGACGGCATTCCGCCGGCAAAATTCCAGGAGGTGATGGCCGATCCCGAGCAGAAGGCGCGCGTCGTCGAAGGCGGCCAGCTGCACACCGGCTACGTCACCATGAACACCACCATGGCGCCGTTCGACAATGTGAAGGTGCGCCAGGCGGTCAACATGGCGATCAACAAGGCGCGCGTCATCCAGATCATCAACGGCCGCGCCGTGCCGGCTAACCAGCCGCTGCCGCCGTCGATGCCGGGCTACGACAAGGAGTACAAGGGCTACCCCTATGACGTCGCCAAGGCCAAGGCGCTGCTTGCCGAAGCCGGCCATCCCGATGGTTTCGACACGCAATTGTTCGCCATGAACACCGACCCCAACCCGCGCATCGCCCAGGCGATCCAGCAGGATCTGGCGGCCATCGGCATCAAGGCCAGCATCCAGTCGCTCGCCCAGGCCAATGTCATTGCCGCCGGCGGCGACAAGGCCGGCGCACCGATGATCTGGTCCGGCGGCATGGCCTGGATCGCGGATTTCCCGGATCCGTCGAACTTCTACGGCCCGATCCTCGGCTGCGCCGGTGCGGTGCCGGGCGGCTGGAACTGGTCGTGGTATTGCAACAAGGATCTCGACTCCAAGGCGGCCGAGGCCGACTCGGTGGTCGATCCCGCCAAGGCTGGCGAACGCGACAAGATGTGGAGCGCCATCTACGACAAGGTGATGGAGGACGCGCCTTGGGCGCCGGTCTTCAACGAGCAGCGCTTCACCATGAAATCGGCGCGCATGGGCGGCGCCGACAACCTCTATGTCGACCCGGTCCATATCCCGATCAACTACGACAATGTGTACGTAAAAGATGTGCAATAACTGCGACTACACCATCCACGGGCGCCAACATCATTTCGGCTGGGACAATTCGTTTGCCCCGGCCGAGCGGGTGGCGCCTGGCTCGACCATCGAGTTCCAGTGCCTGGATTCCTCCGGCGGCCAGTTGCAGGCCGACAGCACGGTCGCCGACGTCGCCAGGCTCGACTTCGCCACCGTCAATCCGGTGACCGGGCCGATCTTCGTCGAGGGCGCCGAGCCGGGTGACGCGCTGAAGGTGACGATCGAGATGTTCAAACCGTCCGGCTTCGGCTGGACGGCCAACATTCCCGGTTTCGGGCTGCTCGCCGACGACTTCAAGGAGCCGGCGCTGAACATCTGGAAATACGACGCTGCCTCGCTCGAGCCGGCGCTGTTCGGCAAAAATGCGCGGGTGCCGCTGAAACCCTTCGCCGGCACCATCGGCAACGCGCTGGCGGAAAAGGGCCACCACTCGGTGGTGCCGCCACGGCGCGTCGGCGGCAATCTCGACATCCGCGATCTCGCCGCCGGCACCACGCTTTATCTGCCGGTGGAAGTGGCGGGCGCGCTGTTTTCGGTCGGCGATACCCATGCCGCGCAAGGCGACGGCGAGGTCTGCGGCACGGCGATCGAAAGCCCGATGGACGTCGTGTTCAAGCTCGACCTGGTTAAGGACGCCAGGCTGAAGACGCCGCGCTTCACCACGCCAGGCCCGGTGACGCGCCATCTCGACGCCAAGGGCTATGAGGTGACGACGGGAGTTGGGCCGGACCTGATGACGGGTGCAAAGGAGGCGGTTGCCCAGATGGTCGACCTGCTTTCCACCCGCTACAGAATAGACCCCGTCGAGGCCTACATGCTGGCCTCGGTCTGCGGCGATCTCCGCATCAGCGAGATCGTCGACATGCCGAACTGGGTGGTGTCGTTCTACTTCCCGCGCTGCGTGTTTGAATGAGGTTGGGCCGGCGCTGCACCCCCCTCTGTCCTGCCGGACATCTCCCCCGCAAGGGGGGAGATCGGATGTCACGACGGGCTTCGCCACTTTTCAACGGTGACGAATGGACGCCGCGGCAAAGCCGCCAATCTCCCCCCTTGCGGGGGAGATGTCCGGCAGGACAGAGGGGGGTGTGCCGGAGTAAATCCCCCTCCGGGTCACACGCGCAATGATCGCCGCCAGCAAACCCATCCTCCACATCGCCAACCTCTGCGTCAGCGTGCGCGGCGAAGATGGCGAGCGCGAGGTCGTCTCCGACCTGTCGCTGACTTTGGCGCGTGGCGAGACGCTCTGCATTGCCGGTGAATCCGGCTCCGGCAAATCGATGACCGCACTGGCCATCATGCAATTGCTGCCGCAGCCCTCGGCACGCATATCGTCTGGGAAAATCCATCTCGGCGATACAGATCTGACAACTCTGGACGAGCGCCGGATGCGGCGCATCCGCGGCGACCGCATCGCCATGATCTTCCAGGAGCCGATGACCTCGCTCAACCCCGTGCTGTCGATCGGCCGGCAGCTCACCGAATCCATTGAGGCACACACCAGCCTGTCGCAGGGCGAAGTCCGCCGGCGCGCCATCGAGGCTCTGAAAGCGGTGCGCATTTCGGAAGCCGAAAGCCGGCTAAAGCAATTTCCGCACGAACTGTCCGGCGGCATGCGTCAGCGGGTGATGATCGCCATGGCGCTGGCGCTCGAGCCCGACGTGCTGATCGCCGACGAGCCGACGACAGCGCTCGACGTCACCGTGCAAGGCGAGGTGCTGGAGCTGTTGCGCGACCTGCAGCGCCAGCATGGCACCAGTGTCATCCTGATCACCCACGACATGGGCGTCGTCGCTGAAATGGCCGACCGCGTCATCATCATGCGGCATGGCCGCATGGTCGAAGAGGGGAAAACCGCCGACATCTTCGCCCGGCCGCAGGCCGACTACACACGCGAGCTGCTTGCCGCCGTGCCGCGCATCGGCAGCGGCGTCGGCCGCCAGAAATCCAGGGATGCCGAGGCGGCGACGCCGGCCAATGTCGCCGAAGTCAAGGACCTGCATGTCCGCTTCGACCTGCATGGCGGTTTCTTCGGTCGGGTCAATCGTCGTGTTCACGCCGTCGAAGGCGTCAGCTTTTCGATCGCGCCCAACGAGACGCTGGCGCTGGTCGGCGAATCCGGTTGCGGCAAGTCGACCACTGCCAAGGCGCTGGCCGGACTGGTGCCGTACACCGGCGACATCGTCATTAGCGGACGCAATCTGTCCGGCCTCGGCCGCGACGAGCGCAAGGCGGTGCGCCGCGACGTGCAGATGATTTTCCAGGATCCTTATGCCTCGCTCGACCCGCGCATGCGCGTCGGCGACCTCGTCGCCGAGCCGCTGGTCATCCACGGTATCGCCTCGAAGGAAGAGCGCCACGCCCGCGTGGCTGCACTGTTCGAACGCGTCGGCCTGTCGGCCGACCAGATGGAGCTCTATCCGCATGAATTCTCCGGCGGCCAGCGCCAGCGCGTCTGTATCGCGCGCGCTCTTGCGCTGCGGCCGAAGCTGATCATCGCCGATGAAAGCGTCTCGGCGCTCGACGTCTCGGTGCAGGCGCGCGTGCTCGATCTGTTGAAGGAATTGCAGCGCGAATTCGGCGTCGCCTATCTCTTCATCTCGCATGACATGGCTGTGGTCGAGAACATCTCCGACCGCGTCGCCGTCATGTATCTCGGCCAGATCGTCGAGATGGGCACGCGCGACCAGGTCTTTTCCAACCCGCGCCACCCCTACACCAGACGCCTCATCGAAGCCGTTCCGGTGCCCGATCCAGCCAAGCGAAGAAGCCGCTTCGCCCGCCTCGACCAGGAGATCCCGAGCGCCACCCGCAGGATCGGCGAGGCGCCGTTGAAACTGGCGCTGAGGGATGTCGGCAACGGCCACCTCGTCGCCGCCGAGGGCTGAGGCAAGTACCGCCGCGGGTCGCGGTTCACGTGTTTGTGTTTCTATCTCGGGCTCAACGCCGGCATTCTGTCCCCAAAGCGCATCGCTTCGAACACGAAATCCGGGACGGCCTCTTGCCCTCTGTCCCTATCTTCCTCATGTTCAATACCATTGCGATGATCGATCGTAGGAGGGTCGGTCGGATTCATCGCTATGGGAGGAAGTCAACCATGAAGGTAAGCCTTTTCGTTTCCGCAGCGCTTCTCGCCGCATCCGCGATCCCCGCCTCGGCCGCCGAAATTTCCGACGGCAAGGTCAAGATCGGCATCCTCAACGACCAGTCGGGCGTCTATGCCGATTTCGGCGGCAAGTGGTCGGTCGAGGCGGCCAAGATGGCGGTCGAGGATTTCGGCGGCAAGGTGCAGGGAGCGCCGATAGAAATCATCAGCGCCGACCACCAGAACAAACCGGATATCGCCTCCAACATCGCGCGGCAGTGGTATGACACCGAACAGGTCGATGCCATCATGGAACTGACGACCTCTTCGGTGGCGCTCGCCGTCCAGGGGATTTCCAAGGAAAAGAAGAAGATCGACATCGTCACCGGCGCGGCGACCACGGAGCTGACCGGCAAACAATGCTCGCCCTATGGCTTCCACTGGGCCTATGACACACATTCGCAAGCGGTGGGCACCGGCGGCTCTCTCGTGCAGCAGGGCGGCGACAGCTGGTTCTTCGTCACCGTCGACTATGCATTCGGCTATTCGCTGAAGGATCAGACCACCAAGTTCGTCGAGAGCCATGGCGGCAAGGTGCTGGGCGAGGTGCGTTATCCCCTGGGATCGACCGATTATTCGTCCTTCCTGCTGCAGGCGCAATCGTCGGGCGCCAAGGTCATCGGCTTGGCCAATGCCGGCCTCGATACCTCCAACTCGATCAAGCAGGCGGCCGAATTCGGCATCGTGCAGGGCGGTCAGCGTCTTGCCGCACTCCTGTTCACGCTGGCCGAGGTGCATGGGCTTGGCCTTCAAGCGGCGCAGGGCGTTGTGCTGACCGAAGGCTATTATTGGGATCGCGACGACAAGAGCCGCGAATTCGGGCAGCGCTTTTTCAAGCGCACCAACCGCATGCCGAACATGATCCAGGCCTCGACCTATTCGGCGGTGACGCAGTACCTGAAAGCGATCGACAAGGCCGGCACGGACGAGACCGAAGCGGTCGCCAAGCAACTGCATTCGATGCCCGTGGACGACGCCGCGATAACCAACGGCAAAGTGCAGGCGGACGGCAACATGGTCCATGACATGTACCTCTATCAGGTCAAGTCGCCAGCCGAGAGCACCAAGGAGTGGGACTACTACAAATATCTCGCCACCATTCCTGGCAACGAGGCCTTCCTTAGCGAAAAGGAAAGCGGCTGTCCGACGGCCGGCCAGTGATCGGCGCGGCCGATGGCGCCGACTGACCTGAGCGCGAACGAGCCGCCTGTGGTGCTTTCCGCCCGCGGGTTGCGGCGTGACTTTGCCGGCTTCATCGCCGTCAAAAACGTCGATCTGGATGTTCGCCATGGCAAGATCCATGCCCTGATCGGACCCAACGGCGCCGGCAAGACGACCGTCTTCAACCTGCTCACCAAGTTCCTGGCGCCGACCAGCGGCAGGATCGAGCTGCTTGGCCACGACATCACCCGCACCTCGCCGGCCAGGGTTGCGCGGATGGGTCTGGTGCGCTCGTTCCAGATATCGGCGATTTTTCCGCACCTCAGCGTGCTCGACAATGTCCGCGTCGCCCTGCAGCGGCCGGGCGGGCTCAGCGTTCAGTTCTGGCGCTCGCTGGCGGCGCTCGACCGGCTGACGCCGCGCGCCGAGGAATTGCTGCGCTCGGTCGGTCTCGACGACGCCAGGAACAGGCTCGCCGGCGACCTTTCCTATGGCAGGAAACGCGTGCTCGAGATCGCCACGACCCTGGCGCTCGACCCGAAAGTGCTGCTGCTGGACGAGCCGATGGCCGGCATGGGGCATGAGGACGTGGCCACCGTTTCCAACCTCATCCGTTCGGTGGCCAGGGATCGCGCCGTTCTGATGGTCGAGCACAATTTGACTGTGGTGGCCGACCTTTGCGACTGGATAACGGTCATGCAGCGCGGCGAGGTGTTGGCCGCCGGCGACTACGCCAGCGTCAGCCGCGACGAGCGCGTCAAGATCGCCTATATGGGCACCGCCGATGACTAGTGCCGCACCTCTGCTTGCAGTCAGCGGCCTCAACGCCTGGTATGGCGAGGGCCATGCGTTGCACGGCGTCGATCTGGAGGTGTTTGCCGGCGAGACGGTCACGCT
The DNA here is from genome assembly GCF_040321855.1 of Mesorhizobium sp. M0227. NCBI lineage: Bacteria > Pseudomonadati > Pseudomonadota > Alphaproteobacteria > Hyphomicrobiales > Phyllobacteriaceae > Mesorhizobium > Mesorhizobium sp. M0227. Next base: position 248,072 of record NZ_JAMYSJ010000002.1, read on the forward strand.
GCTCGGCCGCAACGGCGTCGGCAAGACGACGACGCTGCGCGCCATCATGGGGCTGATCCGCAAGCGAACCGGCCGGATCGCTTTCGACGGCCAGGATCTGATGCGGCTGCCGCTGCACCGGACCGCGCATCAAGGCATCGGCTTCGTGCCGGAGGAGCGCGGTATCTTCGCGACGCTGACCGTCGACGAGAACCTGGTTCTGCCGCCGGTCGTCGCGCAGGGCGGCATGAGCGTCGAGGAGATTTTCGATCTGTTCCCCAATCTGAAGGAGCGGCGCAACAGTCCAGGCACGAGGCTGTCGGGCGGCGAACAGCAGATGCTGGCGATCGCGCGCATGTTGAGAACCGGTGTGAAAATGCTGCTTCTCGACGAGCCGACGGAGGGTTTGGCCCCCGTCATCGTGCAGCGCATTGGCGCGTTGCTGGCGACGTTGAAAAAGCGCGGCATGACGATCCTGCTGGTCGAGCAGAACTTCCGCTTCGCCAGTCGTGTCGCCGACCGTTTCTATCTGATGGAGCACGGCAAGGTGGTGGCGGGGTTTCCGGTCGGCGAACTGCCGGACCGCATGACGCTGCTCCACGAAGTCCTGGGTGTATGATGGCGCCATGACGATGATCTTCGGCATCCCCGTTCAGGCTTTCCTCGGCCAGTTGCTGGTCGGCCTGATCAACGGCTCGTTCTACGCCATGCTGAGCCTGGGCCTGGCTGTCATATTCGGCCTGCTGCGAGTCATCAATTTCGCCCATGGCGCCCAATATATGCTCGGCGCCTTCGTCGGTTATCTGCTGCTCACCCATCTCGGCATCGGCTACTGGCCGGCGCTGATCCTTGCACCGCTGATCGTCGGTGTCTTCGGCATCGTGGTCGAGCGCCTGGCGCTGTCGCGGCTGTACGACCTCGACCCGCTCTACGGGCTGCTCTTCACCTTCGGCCTCGCGCTCGTGCTCGAAGGCATCTTCCGCTACTATTACGGCGTCTCGGGAAACCCCTACGCCGTACCGCCGCTGCTTTCGGGAGGCACCAATCTCGGCTTCATGTTCCTGCCCAACTATCGCGGCTGGGTCGTCGTCGCCTCGCTGATCGTCTGCTTCGGAACCTGGGCGCTGATCGAGAAGACCAGGCTCGGTTCCTACCTGCGCGCCGCGACGGAGAATCCCCGCCTCGTCCAGGCTTTCGGCGTCAACGTGCCGTTGCTGCTGACCCTGACCTACGGCCTCGGCTCCGCGCTGGCCGGGCTTGCCGGGATTCTGGCAGCGCCGATCTATCAGGTGAGCCCGCTTATGGGGTCGGATCTCATCATCGTCGTCTTCGCCGTCGTCGTGGTCGGCGGCATGGGATCGATCCTTGGCGCCATCGTCACCGGCTACATGCTTGGCCTTGCCGAAGGCCTGACCAAGGTCTTCTATCCCGAGGCCTCCAACCTCGTGGTCTTCGTCATCATGGCGATTGTGCTTCTGGTCCGGCCGGCCGGCCTGTTCGGAAGGGACGCCTGACATGTCGGAACTGACGCTTCGCGAGACATCGGCCAAAACCTCGGCACGGCTTGAATGGACGCTGGTCGGGCTCGGCATCCTGGCGCTGCTGGTCGCACCCTTCCTGGTCTATCCGATCTTCCTGATGAAGATGCTGTGCTTCGCGCTGTTTGCCTGCGCGTTCAATCTTCTGCTTGGTTACACCGGGCTGCTGTCATTCGGCCACGCAACCTTCTTTGGCGGCGCCGCCTATTTCACCGCGCATGCCGTCAAGGTCTGGGGCTGGCCGCCGGAAGCCGGCATTCTGCTCGGCATGGCGGGTGCGGCCCTGCTCGGCCTCGTCATGGGCTTCTTCGCCATTCGCCGGCAAGGCATCTATTTCGCCATGATCACGCTGGCGCTGTCGCAGATGTTCTTCTTCTTCTGCGTGCAGGCGCCGTTCACGCAAGGCGAGGACGGCATTCAGGGCATACCGCGCGGCATGCTGCTAGGCGTCCTCGACCTGAACGTCTCGCTGAACATGTATTATTTCGTGCTGGCGGTGTTCCTGATCGGCGTCTTCGCCATCTGGCGCATCGTCAATTCGCCGTTCGGCATGATCCTGCGCTCGATCCGCGAGAACGAGAACCGCGCCATTTCGCTGGGCTATTCCGTCGCCAACTACAAGCTGGGCGCCTTCGTCATGTCGGCGGCGCTGGCCGGGCTGGCCGGCTCGCTCAAGGCGATCGTCTTCCAGTTCGCCACGCTCACCGACGTCACCTGGCAGATGTCGGGCGAGGTGATCCTGATGACGCTTCTCGGCGGCATCGGTACGATGGTCGGGCCGATCATCGGCGCCAGCCTTGTCATCGGCCTGGAAAACACGCTTGCCACTTCCGGCTTTCCGGTGACCATCGCCACCGGCCTGATCTTCATGGTGTGCGTGCTGATCTTCCGGCGCGGCATCGTCGGCGAATTTTACGCGCGGATTTTCGGGCGGGCGGGAAAGGACTGATCAGCTGCAGGTTGGTGGGACGCGGTTTGCGCGTGGTGACATGCGTCACCACAATGAGCACCTGTCCGGATTCTTCAGAAAACTATAGACCTCGATCAATCGAGGCGACTGCTTGCGACCTGGGGCAATCGCGACCCCATCGGAACGGGTGAGCACTGCTGTGGACAAATCGTGATGCGCGCATTCTTTCGATTGGTTGCGGTTATGACCGTGGTGTCCGGCGTGACCGGCTGCACCAGCATTTCCTACTACGCGCAATCCATGAAGGGTCATCTGCAGATCATGACCGCACGCCAGGATGTCGGAAAACTGATCGAGGATCCTTCGACGCCGAAGGCGTTGCGCGCCCGAATGGCATCGGCGAGCGCCATACGACAGTTTGCGACAGATGAACTGGCGTTGCCCGACAACAACAGCTACCGCAGCTATGTCGACATTGGTCGGGACTCGGTGACATGGGCTGTCTTCGCCGCGCCGGCATTTTCGCTGACGCCGCGAACATGGTGTTTTCCTGTTTTCGGCTGCGTTCCCTACCGGGGATATTTCTCCAGGAAGTCCGCGACTGAAACCGCTGTCGAACTTCAAGAACAGGGCATGGACGTCTATGTGACGGGCATCACTGCATATTCCACGCTTGGCTGGTCGAGTGACCCGCTGCTAAGCACGATGTTCGGCGAGGATAAAACCTATCTTGCAGGGCTGATTTTCCATGAACTGGCCCACCAGCGCGTCTATGTGCACGACGATTCCGCTTTCAACGAGGCGTTCGCTGTCGCCGTCGAAACAACCGGCGTGAAAAAATGGCTGCGCGCGACTGGCGATACCGCCGCATTGCGCCGTTACGAAGCCGCCCGGGGACGCAAGGCTGAATTTCTTTCGCTGGTGTCGCGGACCCGGGACGAGTTGGCGCAAGTCTATTCCAACTCCGGCACCTCGGAGCAAAAACTGGCCGCGAAGACGGCCGCGATTGAACGGCTGCGGATGCGCTACCGACACATGCGCGACACGCGCTGGGGCCGATACCGAGGATACGATGCCTGGTTCGCGTCCCCGATCAACAATGCAAAGCTCGCCGCGACTTCCGTCTATAGCGATCGGGTGACCGCGTTTCTCCGCCTGTTCGACTTGTGTTCGGGCGACTATGTCAGGTTCTATGCATCGGTCCGGCGGATTGGCGCACTGGACGAAGCTCACCGCGTCGAAGCACTTGCGGCGGCAGATCGCTGTTATTGAGTCAGCCCGAGAGTCGCGCACGAAACAACGTGCAGCCGTCCGTCAGGCGCGACCTGGAGATATCGCGGAATCCAGCCTCGGTCATCCACGCGCGATACTGACCTTCAGTGTACGATTCGCCGTGGCGATAGAGGTTCAGAAAGGTGAGATTGAGAAAGACACCCTCAGGCGGGCCGAGGCGGTCGTCATCGACGACACCCCACCCCGCAATTGCGATCTCGCCGCCATGTGTAAGGCAACGCGCCGCGTTCAGGATCGAACTGCGCGCCTGGTCCGGCGGAAGCACCTGGACGACGGCCTTCAGGATCGCCAGATCGTTGCCGACCGACCGATGGCGCGACGGTTATGTCCCCCTCTTCGACAACCACGTCGTCGGCACCGTATTCCGACAGGATGGCTGGCGCGACCGCTGAGACCGTCGGCAGTTCCATCAGCGTCGCCGCAATGTGCGGCCACCGCTCGCGAAGCCCGACCAGTATGGTCCCGGCACCCCCGCCGATGTCGATCACCGAACCGACCGCCGAGAGGTCCATCTCCTGGGCCAGATGTCGGCCGAAAATCACCCCACCCGGTGCGAGCATGCGGCTGAAGGCCGCCGCGGACTCAGGTCCCGCCTCGGAAAAGTCGTGCAGCGCGGCCGGCCGGTTCTGTCGCAGCGACTCTGCGGTCAAAAGGTCGGCTCCCCAGAGCTCGCGCAGCAGCGCATGATCGCCGCCGCGATAGGTCGGCTTGGACGCGTCGAGGAACTCCGACGCTTCGGCTCCGTTGCGAAATTGACCATCCTTGACTTCAAGGAGGCCGATGCTGGCGAGCGCGTAGAGGAGCCGTGACAGACGATCGGGTTCGACTTTGAGGGTGGCCGCGAGGCTGTCGGCAGTCACCGCGCTTTCACTGAGCCGGGTGAAGATGCCAAGGTCCAATCCGGCGCGAAGCGCCAAGGCGGGGGGCACCGCTGCGATCAACTTGTCGATCCGGTCAAAATCCACCATGTCACATCTCCCTCCTGGTAAAGCTGAACGAACGCCGGCTGCTGAGAATGTCTACCGCCGTCTTCAACGTCTGGCATGCGGCGCGACCCGGCATCCAGGTGGCGCATGTCCCGACCGAGAACTCCCCAACGGCGCGGTTGAGATCGCCCGCGCGCGGCTCTAGTCTGAGAACTTCACGCTCACGCCGCGCTGCCGAAAATAAGCCTGCATCAACTTGCGGCCCGAGCGGTTGTTCTGCGCCAGCTTGGTCGGATCGAACACCGCCTGTTTGATCCCCTCTCGCGTCAGCGCCGCCTTAAGCGCCGCGATATGTGTGTCGATGTCGGCATTGTCCGCCCGGAGCGAGGCATAGATGCTCTCGGTCGCCTCGGCCACGGTCAGTTCGCTCATTGGTGTCGTCCTTTGGTTGGTTGGGCGGCGCTTAGCACAGATTCGCGGTCCGCCGATACCGAGACCGTCAGTACACAGCGCCCGTCGTGAAAGCGAAGCGTTCCTTATGGGGCTTCGTAGAGTTCCAGCGGCAATCCATCCGGGTCTCTGAAAAAGGTAAACCGTTGGTCTGTGTATGGGTCGATCCGGATTGGCTCGACGGCAACGCCTGCGGCTTCCAGGTGGATAATTACGGGCTCAAGATTAGCCACAGCAAATGCCAGATGTCTCAGGCCTGTAGCCTCTGGGTGGGACGGCCGCATCGCCGGTGCAGGGAAGGAGAACAATTCCAGTTGGGCCGACCCGATCCGCAGATCTGCCTTCCATGACTGCCGCTCCTCCCGATAAACCTCCCGGATCAGATCGAGGCCGAGGAGTTCGACGTAGAACCGTCGCGACCGGTCATAGTCGGTGCAGATGAGCGCGACGTGGTGAATGGCGTTCAGCATGCTGCTAACCTTGGTCAAGCTGGGATATGAGGCCAAGGTGCTTCAAGGCCTGGATCGTCGCGCGCCACGGCTCCGATTTGCCCTGTCCTTCCACCTCACCCATAACACCCGCGTTCCACCGCCAGCCGCCGCACCAGCGCCAGCACGGCATCGATGGTCGGGGTCGGCTTGTCCGTTAGCCGGCCAAGTTCCTGCACCGCGCTCACCAGCGCGTCGATTTCCATCGGCCGGCCGCGCTCCAGGTCCTGCAGCATCGAGGTCTTGTGTTCGCCGACATCGCCGGCGCCCTTGATGCGCCGGTCGACCGCTATGGGAAAACGCACGCCGAGGCTTTCGCCGATCGCCTGCGCCTCCAGCATCATGGTGCGGGCGAGCGTGCGGGTGCCTTCGTCGGCGACGATCGCCGCCAGCGTGCTGCCGGTCAGCGCCGAGATCGGATTGAAGGAGAGATTGCCCCACAGCTTCACCCAGATCTCGCTGCGTATGTCGTCGCGCACCGGCACCTGCAGCCCGGCCTTGACCATCTCCTCGGCCAGAAGCGTGACCCGTTCGCTGCGCTCGCCCGAGGGCTCGCCGAGCGAGAAACGCTTGCCCTCGACATGGCGGATGAGGCCCGGCGCATCGACCTCGACCGCGGGATAGACAACCGAGCCGATGATGCGCTGCGGTCCGATCCGCTGCCAGATCGCGCCGCCCGGATCGACCGCGTTCAGCCTGGTGCCTTCGAGCGGACCGCCGACGCCGTGGAAATACCACCAGGGCACGCCGTTCTGCATGGTGACGACGGCGGTGTCTTGCCCGAGTAGCGGGGCGATCTGGTCAAGGGCCGAGGTGAGGGAATGGGCTTTTAGCGCCAGAACCACATAATCCTGGACGCCAAGTTCCTCGGCTTTCGCGGCGGCCCGGACGGGGACGGACGTCTCCTGGCCGTCCTCGATCAGGCGCAGGCCATTTGCCTTGATCGCTTCCAGATGCGCCCCGCGCGCGACGATCGAAAGATCGGTCCGCCCAGTGATGGCGAGCTTGGCCGCGAGATAGCCGCCGATCGCGCCGGCGCCGAAGATGGTGATCTTCATCGTCAAAGCCCGAGTTTGGCCGCAAGGCCGATGCGCTGCAATTTGCCGGTCGCGCCCTTGGGGATCTCGTCCAGGATCAGGATCTTGCGCGGCACTTTGAAGTCGGCAAGCCGCGTCGCGGCATAGGTGCGAATGTCGCCCTCGGTGGCGCTGATGCCTTCGCGTAGCACAACCGCCGCAGCCACCTCCTCGCCAAGTTTGTCATGCGGCATGGCGAAGGTGACGACCTGCGCCACAGCCGGATGGTCCATCAGCACATCGTCGACCTCGAGCGGCGAGATCTTTTCGCCGCCGCGGTTGATGATCTCCTTGAGCCGTCCGGTGACCCTGAGATAGAAGTCCTCGTCGAGCACGCCCTGGTCGCCGGTGTGGAACCAGCCATGCGCGAAAGCCGTGGCGTTGGCGTCCGGGTTCTTCTCGTAACCCGCGGTCACATTGGGTCCGCGAATGACGATCTCGCCGGTCTCTCCGGGTTCGAGCAGCCGACCGTCGGGTGCCATCACAGCCACGTCCGGACCGCCGGAGGCACCGACGCTGCCGGGCTTGCGCTGGCCCGGCGGCAGCCGGTTCGACGCCATCTGGTGCGCGGCCTCGGTCATCCCGTAGGATTCGATCACCGGGCAGCCGAAGGTCGCCTCGAGCTCAGCCATCACTTGTGCCGGCAGCGACGCCGAGGACGAGCGAATGAAGCGCAGCCGCGCAGCCGCCAGGGCCTCGGTGTTGCGCGCCGCGCGCGGCAGGATCGCCTGATGCATGGTCGGCACCGCCGTGTACCAGCTTGGTTGTGCCTCGCTCAGCCACTGGAAGAAGCGCAGCGCGTTGAAGCCGGGCGTGCAGTAGATGCTGCCGCCCGATGCCAGCGACGATAGCACGGCCGCGATCAGGCCGTGAATGTGGAACAGCGGCATGATGTTGAGGCAGCGGTCATCGGCCGTCAGGCCAAGCGTCGCGCCGATGTGGGCTGATGAGGCCGCGATGTTGGCATGGCTGAGCGGCACCAGTTTTGGCCGCGACGTCGTGCCCGAAGTGTGCAGCAACAGCGCGATGTCACCGTCCTGCGCCATGTCGGGCGCGGCCTGCGGTCCGATCGCTGCGCCCTCGATCGTGAAGCTGCCGGCGGGTGTGCCGGGCTGCACGACAAGCCGCAGCACGCCGATGCCGAGGCGTTCGGCCACCGTCACCGCCGGTCCGGTCTCGCCCTCCGCAACGAGGATCGCCTTGGCGCCGATGTCGGTGAGGTAGAAATCGAGCTCGTCGGCCCGGTAGGCGGGGTTGAGCGGTGCCGTCGAAGCGGCGGCCGCTACGGCGACGAAGGCAGTGGCCATCTCGGGCCCGTTCGGCAGCACGATGGCCACCCTGTCGCCCCGGCCAATGCCGCGCGCATGCAGCTGTTTTGCGGTGTCGGCGATCAGGCTGCGCAATCCGCCATGGCTGAGCGTCGCCCTGTCGGGTGCCAGAATGGCGGGCGCATCGTCGACGCCGGCGGCGAGACGGCGGGAGAGATCTGCGTGGGTTTCAGTTTGGGTCATGATCACCGGCTGGATTTCGAACGACTATTGGCGGGAGCCCTTCTGACGGGCTTCCCTCGACATGGGTACGCCATTGGACAACGGATCACCTCAATATCCAAGCGCCAAACCATCCTTGCGCGGATCGGAGGCGCCGGTCAGCGTGCCCTTCTCCCAGTCGATCAGCACCACCTGTCCGCCGCCCAGCGGATGATGCGGCTCGGCTATGCGATGGCCACGCCGGCGCAGGCCCTCGATCGCTTCGCTGGGAACGCCACGCTCGGCCTCCACCGTATCGTCATTGTAGAACACCCTCGGCGCATCCAGCGCCTGCTGCGGGTCCATGCCGAAGTCGATCATGTTGGTCAGCAGATGGACATGGCCGAACGGCTGGTAGCCGCCGCCCATGACGCCGAACGGCATCACGACGCGGCCGTTCTTCGTCGCCATGCCCGGCATGATCGTGTGCATCGGCCGCTTGCCCGGCGCGATCGCGTTCGGATGCGCAGGCTCAAGGCGGAAGCTGGAACCGCGATTCTGCAGCACGACACCGGTCTTCGGGCCGACGACGCCGCTGCCGAACGAATAGTACGTCGAGTTGATGAAGGAGACAGCGTTGCGGTCGCGGTCGACGATGGAGATGTAGACCGTGTCGCTGCCGGGCAGCTCCACGCGCGGCAGGTGCGTCATGGCGCGGTCGCGGTCGATCTCGGCGCGCAGCCGGTCGGCATAGGCGCCGGACAGGAGCTGTTTGACCGGCACCGGGACATGATCCTGGTCGCCGACATAGCGGTCGCGGTCGCGATAGGCCAGGCGCCCGGCCTCGATCTCCAGATGCAGGCGCTCGGCGCCATTGGGGTCAAGTCCGCCAAGCTTGAAGCCCGACAGCAAATTCAGCATCAAAAGCGCCGTCAGCCCCTGATTGTTGGGCGGCATCTGGTGGATCTCGTGGCCGCCATAAGAGGTGCTGACCGGCGTCACATAATCGCCTCGGGTCGAGGCGAAATCCTCGGCCGAATGAAGTCCGCCCAATTCGTTAAGCCGACTAACCATATCGTCGGCGACAGCGCCTTCATAGAAACCGGCTCGGCCGTGTTTGGCGATGATGCGCAACGTCGCCGCTAGTTCCGGCTGCCTGTGGATGTCACCCGCCTTCGGCGCCTTGCCGCCGGGCAGGAAGATGCGCGCGGCATGCTCGTCGGCCGACAGGTCGGTTTCCGGTTCGGCCCAGTCGAAGGCGACGCGGTCGTGCACGACATAGCCGTTCTCGGCATAGTGGATGGCCGGCGCCATCACCTCGGCAAGGCCCTTGCGGCCATGGTCTTCGAGCAGGCGGCCCCAGGCGTCGACAGCGCCCGGCACGGTGACCGCATGCGGACCCTGCAGCGGGATGCGATCGAAGCCTTTTCCGCGGTACCAGTCGACCGTCGCTTTGGCTGGCGCCCGACCCGAACCATTGAAGGCCAGCACATTGCCCTGTCCCGCCGGGCTATAGAGCACGAAGCAATCGCCGCCGATGCCCGTCGATTGCGGCTCGACGACGCCCTGCACGGCGGCGGCGCAGACGGCGGCATCCATGGCATTGCCGCCGGAGCGCAGCATGTCGATGGCCGCAAGGGTTGCAAGCGGATGCGAGGTCGCGGCAACCGCCTCGGTGGCACGAACCGGCGAGCGGCCGGGAAACTGGAAATCACGCATTCTGTCTGGATATCCCCTGGTCACGTCTGCAAGTTGGTCACGTCTGCAAGTTGGTCACGTCTGCAAGTTGGTCACGTCTGCGAATTGGTCTGGTGAAATCAATGCCGCCGGCCGAAGATCTGCGCAACCGACAACAGCACGACCGAGAGAACGATCAGGCAGGTCGAGATGGCAGCGATCGTCGGGTCGATCTGGTCGCGCAGCGCGTTGAACATGCGGCGTGTCAATGTCGTGGTCTCGCCGCCCGATATGAACAGCGAAACCACCACTTCGTCGAAGGAGGTGATGAAGGCAAACAGCGCGCCCGAGACGATCGAGAAGCGGATCTGCGGCATCGTCACCTGCCAGAAGGCGGCGACGCGGCCGGCGCCAAGGCTGCGCGCCACGCGCTCCTGGTTCATGTCGTAGGAGCGCAAGCCCGACAGCACCGTCAGCACCACCAGCGGCAAGGCCTGCACCGTATGCGCGATGACCAGCCCGGTCAGCGTGTTGTTGAGCCCGATGCGCGCATAGAGGAAGAAGGTGCCGATGCCGATCAGGATCACCGGGACAATCAGCGACGCGGTCAGCAGCGCGTTGATGGTGCCGTTGAAGCGCAGCGTACCCCTGTTGATCGCATAGGCGGCCGCGGTGCCGAGCGGCGTCGCCACGAGTACGGTCATAACAGCCAGCTTGACCGAGACGATCGTGGCGTCGCGCCATTCCAGTGAGCCGAAATAGGTCTGGTACCAGCGCAGCGACCATTGCTGCGGCGGGAATTGCAGCAGCGTCGAATCCGAAAACGACATGATGACGATGATGATCGACGGCGCGATCAGGAACAACAGCACGAGGCCGCCGTGGCCGTAGAGCCACAGACGTTGCCGGTGCGAGATCGGCAGGCCGACGTCTTCGCTCATCGTGAACTCCACACACCTGTGGCGCGCGCGCCGAGCAGCCACTGGAACAGTCCGAGAAGCGCCAGCGTGACCACCAGCAGCACCACGCCAAGCGCCGCCCCCGCACCCCAGTTGGAATAGAGGCTGGTGGTCTGTTCCATGCGCATCGCCCACATGATCACCTTGCCGCCGCCCATCAGCGCAGGCGTGACGAAGAAGCCCAGGCACAGCACGAAGACGATGACCACGCCCGAGGCGAGGCCGGGCAGCGACAGCGGAAAGAAGATCTGCCGGAAGGTAGCGGCCGGGCCGGCACCGAGATTCATGCCGGCGCGCAGGCAGTCGGTGTCGATTGTCTTCATCGAGGCGTAAAGCGGCAGCACCAGGAACGGCAGCAGGATATGCGTCATGCCGATGACGACGCCCGAAAAATTGTTGGCGAGCGACAGCGGCTGGCTGATCACGCCGAGGTCGATCAGCCAGCTGTTGATCAGGCCCTTGCGCTGCAGGATCACCAGCCAGGCATAGGTGCGCACCAGAACCGATGTCCAGAACGGCAGGATGACGAAGATCAGGCAGATCGACGCCGCCCGGCGCGGCAGTTGCGACAGCATGTAGGCCAAGGGATAGCCGAGCAGCACGCAGGCGCCGGTGACGATGAAGGCGACCTTGAAGGTGGTGATAAAGGTCTTGATGTAGGAGGCCTGTTCGAAGAAGCGCGCATAATTGGCGGGACTGAAGGCGCCGGCTTCGTCGAACAGCGACAGCCAGAACAGCCAGCCGATGGGCACGATGATGATGGCGAAGACCAGCAACAGGCTCGGCGACAGCAGCGCCAGCAGCCGCAACGACTCGCGCCGAGCGTCCATATGCAGCGCCTGCGTGTTCAGATCCGGGCCCGAGCGGCCGGCTTTCTCCTGCATGAGGGCGGTCTGCGCGCTCATCAGTCTGCCGCCACCAGGATCGTGTCCTGCGCATCGAGACCGAACGAGACTGGCTGGCCGGGTGCGGGCATTTTCGCCAGCACATCGCTGCGGCAATAGTCGCGCAAAGTCAGCTGCCGGCCGTCGCGCAGCACGGCATAGCAGACGAAGCTGTCGCCCTGATAGATGATGTCGCTGAGCGTCGCGTTGAGCACGTTGACGCCGCTCGTCGGTTCGGCGTTTGCCAAGAGCCGCAGCTTTTCCGGCCGCACCACCATCAGGTACTGGCCTGCCGCCGGCGTCGCCGCCGCCGTATGGATTCTTCGCTCCTCGTACCAGACGGAGCCGTTGCGGCACTCGACCGGAATGAAATTCGATTCGCCGATGAAGCCGGCTACAAATTGCGTTTGCGGCCTGGCGTAGAGACTTTCGGGCTTGTCGAGCTGTTCGATGCGCCCGGCGTTCATCACCGCGATGCGGTCCGACATGGTGATGGCTTCACGCTGGTCGTGCGTGACATAGACCGTGGTCATGCCAAGCCGCCGGTGCAGGCTGCGCAGTTCGATCTGCATATGCTCGCGCAGGCCCTTGTCGAGCGCCGACAGGGGCTCGTCCATCAAAACGATGCGCGGCTCGAAGACGATGGCGCGCGCTAGCGCCACGCGCTGGCGCTGGCCGCCGGAGAGCTGGTCGACCCGGCGCTCGCCCAGCCCCTGCAATTTCACCAGATCGAGCGCCTTCTCGACACGCTCGGCCGTCTCGGCGGCGGCGACGCCGCGCTGCTTCAGCGGAAAGGCGATGTTGTGAAAGACGTCCATATGCGGAAACAGCGCGTAGTTCTGGAACACCATGCCGATGTTGCGCTTGTGCGGCGGCGTGGTGATGATCTCGTCGCCGCCGACCCTGATCGAGCCGGCATTGGCCCGCACGAAACCGGCCAGGATCATCAGCAGCGTCGTCTTGCCGGAACCGGAAGGCCCCAGCAGCGTCAGGAATTCACCAGCCTCGACGTCGAGGTTGAGGTCGCGCAGCACAGGCACGCTGCCAAATCGTTTCTCGATCCCGCGCATGCCGATCGGCAACGCGGATGGCGCAATGGACAAGATTTTTCTCTCCCAGGGGCTGAGGCGGCGAAAGCAGGGCGAGGCGTCGCCCTGCCGTGGTTTGGATTGCGGCCGCAGCCTATTGCTGGATCAGATTGTTGAACTTTTCCGTCGCCTCGACCAAATTGTCGCGCCAGAATTCTGCATCCTGCAACACCTGCTTCTTGACGTTTTCGGGCGCCGAATTGATATCCTTGATCCTGTCCTGCGGGATCTTGCCGGTCTCGAAAGCCTTCTCATTGACCGGGCCATTGTCGACATAGAGCGGCAGATTGGCCTGCAATTGCGGGCTGACGAACATCGCCAGCGCCTTCATCGCGGCTTCCTTGTTCTTGGAGCCCTTGGGGATGACCATGCAGTCGGCGGTCAGCACGCCCTGGTCGAAGGAGAAGCTGACCGGCGCGCCTTCCTTCTTCAAGGTGCCGGCACGGCCGTTCCAGATGCTCGCCATGTCGACTTCACCGTCCTTCACCAGCTGCATGGCCTGCGCGCCGGAGGTCCACCAGGCGTCGATATGGCCACGGATCTTGTCGACGGATTTCAACGCGCCGTCGATATTGACCGGATAGACCTTGTCGATCGGAATGCCTTCGGCCAGTGCCGCGACGCTCAGCGTTTCGGTCGCCTGGCTGCCGCTCAGCGCGCGCCGTCCCGGAAACTTTTCCGCGTTCCAGAAGTCGGCCCAGGTCTTCGGGCCTTTGTCGCCGAACACGTCGGTCCGGTAGATCAGCACGACGGATGTGTAGGAAATGCCGACCCAGTCGTCGTGGACCAGCTTCGGGTTGATGCCGCTCTTGTCGATGATGCCGTAGTCGAGCTTCTCGAACAGCCCTTCCTTCGAGCCGCGCGCACATTCGTCGGCGCCAAGTTCGGTGATGTCCCACTTCACCGCATTGCCGGTCACCTGCAGCCGGACGTCGTCGAGGCCGTTGGTGGTGTCTTCCTTGATGGTGATGCCGAGCGCGTCGGCGGTAGGCTTGAAAAACGCCTTGGTCTGCGCCTCCTGGTAGGTGCCGCCCCATGAGGCGACGGTGATGGTGTCGCCCGCTATGGCGGGGGCCGCGAGCGAAGCCATGAGGCCCGCCATCGCAACGATACTAACGCTTCTGGTCCTGTTCATTTTTTCGGCTCTCCAACCGGTGTTCCCATTGTTTTTGACTTGGCATGCTGTTTTGTATACAATTTTGAGTGTAGCCTAGCGATCGATGTTGTCAACACCGCCGGCTCGATCGAATTCACGGGTTTCGAGCCGGACAAGGTGGCGAGGAACGGCGTCGCCGGGGGCGTGGCAAATTATGCCGACTGCGGCTACAGCTATGCGTGTTCCGGCTGAAAGGCCGGAGAAGTGGGAAGGGAAGCTTGGCCAAGAAAACCAAAAATACGTTGCGCGACTCGGTCTACTCCGCGCTCAAGGCGATGATCGTGACCGGCCAGATTCCGCCGGGCTCGCGCGTCACCGAAAACGACATCGCGGCGAAGCTGACTGTCAGCCGCACCCCGGTGCGCGAGGCCTTCAACCGTCTCGAGCGCGACGGGCTGGTCACCGGCCGGCCGCGCCAGGGCTATGTCGTCACCGAGTTCGACATCAACATGTTCCGCGAGGCCTTCGAGATCCGCGAGCTGCTCGACGGCCACGCGACGGAACTGGCGGCAGCGGCGGCGACGGACCAGGACAAGGCACGGCTGCGCGCCATGCTGGCCGAATGCGAGCGGCTGGCCGCCATTCCGGAGCGCACCAACAGGGAAAAATTCCAGGAGCTTGAGGTCGGCATTGACCTGCACCGCGTCATCGCCGAAATCAGCGGCAATGTGATGCTGCACGGCATGCTGTGCGGCATCCTCGACAAGTGCCAGCACTATGTCTGGACCGAACTTTTGTGGCTGGACGAATGGAAGATCGCCCGCGACGAGCATGCCGAAATCGTCGATGCCATCTGCGCTGGCGACGCCGCCAGAGCCGGCACGCTGGCGCGCGCCCATGTGCGGGGCTCGCGCGACAATGTGCTGCGCCTGCTGCAGGCCAAGTCGGATTATCGGAACTTTCTGGCCAAGGCGTCTTGAGGGGTGAGGAACTTGGGCGAGGCCTGCCCGCCGACCGACCCTGACGACAAGCGCCTTTGAGCTTAGCCCTTGCGCTCCTGAAGGCGGTTGCCGCCGTCGACCACCAGCAGGGCGCCATTGACATAGCTGGCACCTTCCGAGGCCAGGAACACCACCGCTGCGGCCACCTCATCCGGCCGCCCGGCCCGCGCCGGCGGCGTATGCAGGGCGGCTTGCCGCTCCATCTCGCTCGACGAACCCGTTTCGATCCAGCCGGGCGCCACGGCATTGACTGTTACGCCGCTTTTCGCCACTTCCAGCGCCAGCGTGCGCGTCAGGCCGACCATGCCGGCCTTGGCGGCGGAATAGGCTGATGTGCCTTCGAAGGATACCAGCGGTCCGGTGACGGACGCCACATTGACGATGCGCCCGTAGCCCGCTTCGACCATCGCCGGCAGAAAGGCCTTCGTGACGAGGAATGCGGTCTTCAGGCTGACGTCGATCCCCTGGTCCCAGTCGGCCTCGGTCATGGCGAGAAACGCCTTGTCGACCGAGGGCGATGCCAGCGAGCCCATGCCGGCATTGTTGACCAGGATACCGACCGCCCCGACATCGGCCCGCAGCCGCGCGACATCGGCAGCGATGGTGAGATCGGCGACCACGGCTTTGGCATCGATGCCTTCGCGGCAAAGCTCGGCGGCGCGATCGAGCACGCGCGTACTGGCTCCCGTGAGGAAGACCGCATGGCCGCCACGGCCGAGCTGCCGGGCAATGGCAAAGCCGATCCCGTCGGCCGCACCGGCCCCGGTGATAAGTGCGCGCTTGGTGTTGGTAGAGGAGATGGTCAAATCAGGCTCCGCTGGTTTCCGCTCCCGGTCTTACCACGCGCTTTGGGCAACAGCCCGCGAGGATTTGGCTTTGCAACATTCCACGCCGCTTTGAGTTCTCTGAAAATCCGAAAGTCGAACCGAACGAAGCGTGCAGCTTGGCGATCGCGTGGGCGTGGAGGAAAGGACGTGCCGGAGATCCAGAAAATATCCTTGTCCTCTGGCGGCGAGGTGGCCGTCCGGACGGCCGGCGATGTTTCCAAGCCCGCGCTAGTCCTGTTGCACGGCTTCCCCAATTCCTCTCGGATGTTCAGCGACGTGACCGCCAGGCTCTCCGGCACCGTCTATGTCGTTGCGCCTGACCTTCCGGGCTTCGGCGCATCCGATCTCCCATCCGAGCCATCGTTCGACATGCTGGCCAACGCGATTGAAGAGCTGCTTGCGAGTCTCAACGTGGGCCGCAGGTTACTCTATTTGCATGATTTCGGCGCTCCGGTGGCTTTTCAGCTCGCCATGCGCGCTCCGGAACTTGTCGAAGGCCTCATCATTCAGAATGCCAATGCCCACCGCTCCGGCTTTGGTCCGCAGTGGGCAGCCACATTGGACTTCTGGGCTGCGCCGAATGCCGGCAACGAGGAGGCCGCCACCGCCCATTTGACCCTTGAGGGAACCCGCGACCAGTACGTCGCCGGCCTGCCACCCGAGATCGCGGCGCGGATCGATGCAGAGCGTTGGATTGAGGACTGGCGGGTCATGTGTCTACCGGGACGGCTTGATCTGCAGAAGGCGCTGCTGGCCGACTACGGCCGATATGTCGACCGGTTTGGGGAGGTGGCTGACTATCTGGCGAAGCATCAACCTCGAGCCATGCTTCTTTGGGGTCGCCACGATGTCTTTTTCGACATTGCGGAGGTTCAGTCCTGGCTCATCGACCTTCCTCGGATGGAGGCTCACATCTTCGACGCAGGCCATCTCCTTCTGGAGACGCAGGGGCCCAGGGCTGCAGAGCTGATACGGGAGTTCGTCGATGCGGGCTCGCCCTGAGCCGTATACTTGCGTAGGTCCGGGCAAGTCGCGAAAGCAATGCGACGACGTAAACCGCTGTTGATGTGAGCCTTCACATGGCCCAGGAAATTTCGGGCCGAAGCCGCACGCCTCGCGGCCTTGGGCGAGACAAGACCCATTATCTGAACTTAAAAGCGCGCGCGGCCCACATCAGCCGCATCGCCTGTTCGGCGGCGTTCGCCAGCAGCATGTCGGCGTCACGGATCGCATCTTCGAGGGAACATGGCCGGCGAAGAATGCTAAAGAACGCATCAATGCCAATTTCGTGGGTCGCCTCGGCGCCCAGTCCGACCGTGCCGGCCAAGGCAATCACAGGCAGATTGTAACGTTTCGCGCGCCGTGCAATCTCCGCCGGCACCTTGCCAAAGCCAGTCTGTCCGTCCAGACCGCCCTCGGCCGTCATGACCATGTCGGCATCTGCCAGTCGGCGATCAAGATCAATATACCGCCGGATAAGATCAAAGCGTGGCTGCAGCCGCGCTCCAACAAAGGCGTGAAGCCCGGCGCCAAGTCCACCGGAAGCTCCTCCGCCGACAAGCGGCGCTACGTCGATGCCGAGGTCGCGGCGGACGATATGAGCGAGATTTTCCATGCCCTGATCGAGCAACGCCACCTGGTCAGGGGTTGCACCCTTTTGCGGACCAAATACCCGAGCGACGCCTCTCTCGCCGAGCAGCATATTGTAGGGGTTCACGGCGACGTCGATACGAACATTCGAAAGGCGGCGGTCACGATCGGAAAGATCGACGCGAGCGAGTGACGAAAGCGCCGAGCCGCTCCCCGAAATAGAGTGGCCGTCCCCGTCGAGCAAGCGCACGCCTAGAGCTTGGGCCATCCCCATTCCCGCATCGTTGACGCCCGAGTCACCGCAGCCGATCAGAATCCTTTCGGCGCCAAGATCGAGTGCCACATGAATCAACTCCCCCACCCCATAACTTGTAGTACGGGTCGGGTCGCGCATGTCCGTGGGAACGAGCCGCAGCCCGGCAGCCGCCGCAATCTCCAGAACAGCCGTCCGCTTCTTTCCTCGGCCGAGAAAACCGACGGTCGCCTCCACAGGTTGCCCGACTGGCCCCGTGACGGTGACGGAATGCAACTCACCATGGGACAGCTCAACAAGCGTACGCGTAAAATCCTCGCCTCCATCCACCATCGGAAGGCTAAACACTTTTGCTGTCGGAACCGCATTGCGGACGCCGCGCGCCAATGCATCGATAACATCACGAACGCCGAGGCTCTCCTTAAAACCAGACGGTGCGACCAGCACTCGAAGCCGTTTTCTCTTCTTCGGCTCTTTCTTTTTCGACATGCTATGACCCTCCGGAAACTTGCAGACCGAGCGTGATGAGCAGACCTTGGATCATTGGCCACGCGCCCACCGCGAACACGACGATCAAAAGGAATTGCACCGGCAGCAGGACGGCGCTCAGGAGGGCCAAGTCCCTCGGGCCGTAGCCTTCGTCGTCGAGTCCCCCGAAAAGCGCGACCGGCTTCGCGCAGATCATGAGCGTTTGGCAAAAGCCGGTCGCTGAGACGAGCACAAGCATCGCAAGGAGGGGGTCGAGCCGCGCTGTCGACGCAATCATCAGAACCGGAGGCAGCAGCACCGATACGCGCGCCGTGCGACTGTGAATAAGGAGATGGCTGAAAAGGCCCAGCAAAGCGAGCAACGAGAGGAGGGCCAGCGGCCCCAAGCCGACGACCCGCAGTGGGTTCACCGTCGTCTCGATCAACCATTGATGAAGACCCGACGCCACCAGGCCGTCTGCCAGGCAGATGGTCGCCGCAAGGAACAGGAGCAGCTTCCACTCGGTACTCCTAATGGCATCGTCAAACCTCACCGCGCCGAGCCCCGGAAGCGATGCGGCGAGAGCGCCGCTGAGTGCGATGACGGTGGCATTGAGCCCGTGCAAAGATTCGGTCAGCCACGCGATGACAACGCCCGCGGCGATCCAGAGTATCGGCTGCCGTGCCAACCCGACCCCATCATTGCTTACCGTCGGCAGCAAAAGCGCTGCCCGCCGTTCTGCGGGTGACAGGAAAAGCCGGAGAAGACACTCAACTGAAACAAAGGTGCTCACGGCCGCAAACGGCAGACCGAGGGCGATCCATTCCAGGTAGCTCACCTTCACCCCTGAGAGGCGGTCGACCATTTCGATCGCCAGGAGATGGGCACCGGCCCCCACGGGCGACGCAAAGGCCGAGAGGAGAATAGCAGTGGGAAACAACAGCGCGAATGCCCTTCGCAACCGAGCATTTCCACAGCGCCCCGCAACCGCTTGATAAGCCGGGATCATTAAGGCTGCCCGACCCGACGTTGACGGAATAATGAAGGCTGTGGCGACCATGACCGCCGCCAAAGCATACGCGACCGCGCGAACCGACCGCATGCGCCCTGTCACGAGGCCGAGGATGCGATCCGCGATCCCACTTGCCTTGACGGCGGCCGCAAGGATGAAAGAGGCGAGCAACAGCCAGATCAACTCATCCCCAAGCGCGTGAAACAGCGCCCCGGGATCACGATTGACGAGCAGCGCCATTGCCAGTCCGGCGACGATAGCAACGAAGGTGTCGTCGAACGGCGTCAAGGTCCAGCCTATGATCGCGACAAGCAGGATCTCGAGCGCTCGCCGAGCGTCCGATGGGAGAGCGGGGAGGCCGAATTCGATACTGACAACGACGAGACATGCACCGATTCCGATCAGCGCGGCGCGCCACACCGGCCAGACCGCCGTCATCTTTTTCCCGACAAGGGAGCCGATCTCAGCCTGGAACTCTACTTGTACCAACCGAACCTCTTCGAGCTTGTCGCCGCTCCGGCGATCGGACAGGCGCACGGTCGTCGCACGTCCCAGCGTTCGAATTTAGGGGCTTCTGGTTAGACGGGCGGGAGAGCTCCGGTTAGAATTTGGTGAGAGACGCTAGTCGATCGCCAGCAGGGATCACCCGCATGACTGTTCGAGGTCGCATCCTCCTTTTTCAAATTCTCATCCTCGCCCTCGTCGGGCTGATTTCCGGATTGGCACTCGCCACACTGCACCTGACGGAAGAATTCGTCCGCCGCGTAGACAGCGTCCACGGACGGTTTGAGGCTCTTGCGGAACTCAATGGCCAGGCCAACAACTACACCGAGCAAGTGGCCGAGGTCCTGCTGCTCGGGCCTGAGCAGATGCCGGATTTCGAGGCGGCACGAAGAGAATTGTATTTTGGATTCCATAAGTTGGAAGGCGCAACGCGCGAGGAACTTGGTGCGCTCGGCTTTTGGAGCGACAGAAGCCAGGAGGAGGGCGAACTCGAGTTCGTCGGCCGCATCAAGGCGCTGTTTGAAGCTATCGATCGAGCTGCCCAACGGCTGTTCAGCCAGCGATCAAGAGGCGAGCCGGCAGGCATCGTGGAAAGCTTCCGAAATGATGTAGAGCATCGACTGGAGAGCGATTTCGAAGGAATGATCGAGGCTGCCTTGCACGAGGAGCGCAGCGAAGTTGGAGCGGAACTCGAACGGGTTCGTGGTGCGCAATGGCATCTGCTGCTCATGACCGGCGGCTCCTCCACCTTGCTCATGCTGGGCAGCCTGGGCTTCGGCCTCGTTCTGCGGCGGTCGATCGCCGCACCTGTGCGTGAGCTGAATGAAAGTGCCAAAGCCATCGCCGCGGGTAAGCTTCACCATCGCATCCCCGCAGCCGGGCGCGACGAGTTCGCTTCCTTGTCGCGAAGTTTCAACAGCATGGCCGAGGCACTTGAGATCGAACGTGCCGCTCTGATTTCGGTCCAGGGTCGGCTGGAGGCTGAAGTTCAGCTGCGCACGCGCGAGCTTCGTGAAGCGAATAAACAACTCAGGGCTCTCAACAGCCGGCGAATCCAATTTTTTGCGGAGGCAAGCCATGAGCTACGCACGCCGCTGACGATTCTCCGTGGAGAGGCGGATGTTGCCCTTCGCGGCCAACCGCGTGTTCGACCTTACGGGGAGGCCTTGAACCGAATCCGCAACTACGCCGAGGATATGGCTCGCAACCTGGAGGACCTTCTCGCCGTCGCCCGCTCTGAAGCGGAAGATATGAGCTTCTCGTCGCAAATCATCGATGTCGGCGAGGTTGTGAAGGCGGCCGTTCAGGAAGCGTCCGTACTCGCTACCCCCAAGCAAATATCCGTTGATCTCTCACTTAACGCAGACCATAGCCTCATTCGAGGGGACGCCCAGCGCCTCAAGCAGGCGCTGCTGATCGGCTTCGACAACGCCATAAAGTATTCAAAACCACACCAGACGATCTCGGTTGAGATGACCGGGCGCGACGGCGCGCTTGAGATTGTCGTCCGCGATAGCGGTTCAGGCATCGGTGCCAGTGATCTTCCGTTCGTGTTTGACCGCTATTATCGCGGACATGCTGGCGAGAGATCTGTTGCCGATGGGCTCGGTGTTGGCCTTGCGATCGCCAAGAAGATCATAGACAGGCATGACGGCACGATCGGCCTTGAACGGATTGAGCCTTCGGGAACCCTCCTCAGAATTAAACTCCCGCTGGTACAACACACCGATGATTCGAATCCTGATCGTTGAAGACGACCGGCGTGTTTCCGATTTCCTCCGCCGAGGGCTGGAGGCAGAAGGCTTTCACGTGAGTGTCGCGGAGGACGGTCGAGAGGGATTGGCCGCCATTCGCACGGATCCGTTCGATCTGGTGATCCTGGACCGCCTGCTCCCCTACCTGGATGGTCTTGAACTGTGCCGGATCGTTCGATCAGAGCAGTGGCCGGTTCTCATCCTGATGCTGACGGCCAAAGAGACAATCCAGGATCGCGTGGATGGGCTCAAGGGGGGTGCCGACGATTACCTGACCAAACCGTTTGCCTTTGATGAACTGGTGGCCAGGATTGATGCCCTGCGCCGACGCCGTCCGGGAACAGGGGAGGAGCAGTCGCTTCGAATCGGCGGCCTCAACCTCGACACGAGCGCTCGCCGTCTAACGGATGGCGACCGGGAAATCCGCCTCACCCGACGTGAATTCGACCTTCTGCACTTCCTGATGCTTAATGCGGGAAAAGTGGTTAGCCGCCAGCGCATCCTCAACAATGTCTGGTCATACAGCTCCGAACCCGGGACTAAGATCGTGGAGGTGTACATTCGCTATCTCCGGGCCAAGCTGGGACCAAGTGCGTCAGCCGGCATTCAGACTGTCCGCGGGGTCGGCTACATGCTGGTTGAGCGGAAGGCATAGAAGCGGAGCCAAATTCCTGGCGACCAACTTGTCTGCTGGCTGCGACATGTTTCAAAGGAATCGTTCATCCAAATCGGCTGAATTTCGGAATTAAGCCAGTGCCGCAGCCGGCTGAGGCAAAATGCCAAAGATTTCAATTGGATGGAATGGCGCGCCCGAAGAGATTCGAACTCCTGACCCCCAGATTCGTAGTCTGGTGCTCTATCCAGCTGAGCTACGGGCGCGCAACAGGCCATGCTTTCCATGACCCCGCAATCCGATCGTAAACGACCGGTCGCGACGAGACGTGTTCCCTAGCGACTGAATTTCCGAAAAGCAAGTCGATCCGGCAAAAGTTTTGTCACAAGTGCCTTTGTTGACGATGACGGCCCGGATCCCGGCGCTTGAAATGGCTCCGGAGTTGAGCCCGAACTCAATCCTTGAAGGGAAGAGCGCCGATCCCTGAGAAAAGGAGCGCCGGACCCGGAGGCACGAGCATCGGAGCAAAACGCGCCCGAAACATCATGCCGGGCGGCGCAGGCCGTTGCGGGCCTGGTCGAGCCGGACCGGCTGGTCGGGAATGGTGACCGCGAATGTGGTGCGTCCGCCGATGCTCTCGACCAGCTCCACCGTGCCGCCATGGGCGCGGATCAATTCATGCGCGATCGCCAGGCCAAGGCCGGTGCCGCCGCTGCGGGCCGAGCCGCGGAACGCCGCGAACAGGTTTTCCCGCGCCTTCGGCGGCAGGCCGGGGCCGGTGTCGCTGACGGCAATGCGGCTGACGCTGCCCAGGCGCACGGCCGACACCGCCAGGCGGCGCACCAGGGCGTTTTCGCTGTCGGCCGCCATCGCCTGCACGGAATTCCGGCACAGATTGGTCAGCACCCTGAACAACTGGTCGGAATCGGCATCGACCTCGAAGGTCGGCTCGACCGAATTGACGAACTCGATGCCTTGCTCGATGTCGAGCAAGCCTTGCACGTCCTCGACCAGCTGCCGGAGCCGGAGCCGGCGCCGCGCGGGCGGCGGCTCCTGCGTGCGGCCGTAGTGAAGCACGCCTTCGGAATAAGACACGGCGCGGTCGAGTGCGCGCAGCAGTTTCGGCGCGAAGGCCTGCACGGTCGGATCCTTGACCTGGCGCAGGCGGTCCGACATCAGCTGCGCCGAGGCCAGGATGTTGCGCATGTCATGGTTGATCTTGGAGACCGCGAGGCCGAGGTCGGCAAGATGCTTCTGCTCGGAGAGCATTTTTTGCAGCCGCTCCTGCATCTGCGACAGCTCGCGCTCGGCAACGCCGATCTCGTCGGCGCGGGCAGCCGGATGGATGATCCGTCCGGGATCGTCGGGCGCTTCGGAGAAGGACAGCATCGAGCGCGTCATGGTCCGGATCGGCCCGATCATGATCAGGTCGATGGCGGCGTAGACCAGCATGGCGGTGAACAGCGAGATCAGCAGCGAGACGAAGGCGACGTTGCGCGAATAGCGCAGCATCGCATTGCGCAGGCTGTTGTCCGGCATGATCAGCTCGAACTCCTTGTCGGACTCGCCGACCGGGCCGAAGACGCGCAGCATCCGGTCGCCGCCGAAAAACAGCGTGTCGAGCGCGCCGGTCATGCCCTTGATCATGCCGATCGAAGCGATATCGATGTGTTCGTCGACCTTCGGCGGCATTTCGGCCACCACCAGCAGCCGCGAGACGCCGCCGTCGCGCACCGCGATCGCCTTGGCGCCGATCGCCATCAGCACGTCGTTCTGGGCCGTGCGCGACAGCGAGGTGGATTCGCCTTGCACCAGCACGATCGACACCGCCGCCGCCGTGCTCAGCCGCTCCTTCAGCCAGTTCAGCCGGTAGCTGGCGATCCAGGGCAGGAAGATCAGCACTTCGGCCAACAGCACGAAGACGATGGTCAGCAGCAGCAGCTTGGTCGACAGGCCGCGCGACAGCGGAACCGTGCGCACGGTGGCTGGCGCCTCGGTGGACCCCGCCGTGCCGATCCCTTCCTGTGCCTGTATGGTTTCGCTCATGCGGCTAATGTCTTCACGATCACTTGATCAACGCAGATTAGGCGATTACGGCTTTCTTGCCAATTTCATCCTTGGTCGCAAACATAAACCGGCCTGAACGGAGCCGGATTGCGCCCGACGACTCCGGATTGACTTCCAAAAGCCTTCTTTCTATAAGCCCGCACACGCTCGGGCCATTCGTCCCGGCGCGGTTTCGATCGCGCCAAAGCCGGCCCGGCAAAGCTCCTGTTACACAGTGACAGAATCAAGAAGGGCCGCACCCCGCGGTATTAAAACAAATGAAGCGTACCTACCAACCGTCTAAACTCGTCCGCAAACGTCGGCACGGCTTCCGTGCCCGCATGGCCACCAAGGGTGGTCGCGGCGTCGTCGCAGCTCGCCGCAACCGCGGTCGCAAGCGGCTCAGCGCCTGAACGGAAGACGAGATCGTTGCCCGCATCCGGCAAGCCAGTGGGACCAAATCCCAAGCGGCTTCTGAAGCGCGCGGAATTCCTGGCCGTCCGTCGTGGTGAAAAGCGACGCGGGCGGCTTTTTCTCGTTGAGGTTCTCGACCGCGGCGACGGCCTGTCGCCGCGCGTCGGCTACACCGTCACCAAGAAGGTCGGCAATGCGGTTGTCCGCAACCGTGTCCGGCGGCGGCTGCGAGAAGCCGTCCGCACGCATGCTGCAAGTGACATGGCGCCTGGCAATGACTATGTCATCGTCGGGCGCGAAGACGTGCTTACCACTCCGTTCGGCCAGTTGAAGGCCGAACTCTCCCGCCGACTGCGCGGAACACGATAGGCCAAGGGCTTTCGATGGAAAACAACCGGAACTTCTTCATCACCATCGCGCTGTCGGTGCTGATCCTGGCGGTATGGCAATATTTTTACGTGTTGCCGCGCAGCGAAGCGCAGCGCGAGGCAGCCCGCGTCGAACAGCAGCGCGTCGAGGAGCAGAAGAAGGCCGCCGGCACAAATCCCGGTACCGACACCGGAACGCCCGTCGCCCCTGGCGCCATTCCCAACGCACCGGGAACAGACGCCGTCACGCCGGCCGGCCGCGAACAGGCACTCGCCACGACCACCCGCGCCAGGATCGACACGCCGAGCCTCGAGGGTTCAATCAACCTGACCGGCGCCCGTCTCGACGACCTCAAGCTCAAGCACTACACTGAGACGGTCGACAAGAACTCGCCCGAGATCAGCCTGCTCAACCCGGCGGCACTGCCCAATGGCTACTATGCCGAGATCGGCTTCGTCGGCAACGACAAGACCGGCGCGGTGCCTGGTCCCGAGACTGTGTGGGCCGTCGACGGCAATGCGACGCTGACGCCGACCACCCCGGTCACGCTGACCTATTCGAACGACAAGGGCCTGACCTTCAAGCGCACCTTTTCCGTCGACACCAACTACATGTTCACGGTGTCCGATACGGTGCAGAATGCGGGCACGGCCGCTGTCTCGCTGTCCAATTACGGCCGCGTCACCCGCTTCGACAAGCCGCTCGTTGCCAGCACCTATGTGCTGCATGAGGGCCTGATCGGCTTCACCGGCACCGAAGGCCTGCAGGAGCACAAATACGCGTCCATCGAGAAGGACAAGCAGTTCACGCCGGGCAAGTCGACCGACGGGTGGCTCGGCATCACCGACAAATACTGGGCGGTGACGCTGGTGCCGACGGAGAAGCAGCCGTTCCAGCCGCGCTACGCCTATTTCGAGGACGGCCGCCATCGCTACCAGTCCGACTTCCTCACCGACCCGATCACCGTCGATGCCGGCCAGTCGGCGACGGTGGAGAGCGAAATCTTCGCCGGCGCCAAGGAAGTCGGCAAGATCAACGCCTATGCGGAAGACCGTCATATCAAGCGGTTCGATCTCCTGATCGACTGGGGCTGGTTCCACTTCATCACCAAGCCGATGTTCTGGCTGATCGACACGCTCTACAAATTCTTCGGCAATTTCGGCCTGGCCATCCTCGCCACCACCGTCATCGTCAAGGCCATCTTCTATCCGCTCGCCAACAAGTCCTACGCGTCGATGGCGAACATGAAGAAGGTGCAGCCGAAAATGCTCGAGATCCGCGAGAAATACGCGGACGATAAGATGAAGCAGCAGCAGGCGATGATGGAGCTGTACAAGACCGAGAAGATCAACCCGCTTGCCGGCTGCTGGCCGGTGGCGCTGCAGATCCCGGTCTTCTTCTCGCTCTACAAGGTGCTCTACATCACCATCGAGATGCGGCACGCGCCGTTCTTCGGCTGGATCCAGGATCTGGCCGCACCCGACCCGACGTCGCTGTTCAACCTGTTCGGCCTGATCCCGGTCACCCTGCCGCACATGCTGATGATCGGCGTCTGGCCGCTGATCATGGGCGTCACCATGTTCCTGCAGATGCGCATGAACCCGACGCCGCCGGACCCGACGCAGGCGGCGATCTTCACCTGGATGCCTGTCATCTTCACCTTCATGATGGCGGGTTTCCCGGCCGGCCTGGTCATCTACTGGGCCTGGAACAACACGCTGTCGATCCTCCAGCAGGGCATCATCATGAAGCGCCAGGGCGCCAAGATCGAGCTGTGGGACAATCTGGTCGCGCTGTTCCGAAAGAAACCATCGCCGGCCGAATAGAAGCGCAGCGCTTTCTCCAGCCTCAAAGCCCCGCTCGCGCGGGGCTTTTTCCGTTTAAGCAACTCCGGGATCACGTTCCCGTGATCGGCGAAACTTGCGCCTCGCCGGGGGCGTGACTGCCTGTGCGTTTCCAAAGGCTATCAATTCCGATCAGCCCTCACCCGGAGGAAGACCACATGCGCTTGCCGTCATTCAGGACCATCGCCCTTTCCGCGCTCATCGCCGGCGTGGCGATTGCCGCGCCCGCCTACGCCAAAAACCCGAATGTCGGCGGCGCACCGATGTACACCACCAAGAACATCGTCGAGAACGCCGTCAATTCGAAGGACCACACGACGCTGGTCGCCGCCGTCAAGGCCGCCGGCCTGGTCGACACGCTGCAGGGCGCTGGCCCGTTCACAGTCTTTGCCCCGACCAATGCAGCGTTTGCGAAATTGCCCAAGGGCACCGTCGACACGCTGCTGAAGCCGGAGAACAAGGGCAAGCTCACCAAGGTGCTGACCGCGCATGTCGTGGCCGGCAAGATTTCGGGCGCCGAAATGATGAAGAAGGCCAGGGCGATGGGCGGCAAGTACGAGATGAAAACCGTCTCCGGTGACACGCTGACCGCCGAAGTCAAGAAGGGCAAGCTCTACATCATGGATGAGTCAGGCGGCGAGGCGCGGGTGACGATCGCCGACGTCAACCAGTCGAACGGCGTCATCCATGTCGTCAACAAGGTGCTGTTGCCGAAGTAACGGCTTTCGGCAAAGGGGATCAAGGCAGGTTCGTTGGGGCTTTCTCGGCCTGCCGTCCCGCCTCATGACGAGGTGCCATGTTTCCTGGAAGTCGTATCGGCATCGGCCGGGGTCCTGTAGTCCCTCACAGGACCCCGGTTTCTTTTTGACTGTTACTTGTCCAGCCAGATGAGCCTCGACCGTCATCACTCCATCACGGCGCTGTGGTCGATCTTGGCCGGAGTCGCCGGCTTGCGCAGCAACAGAACCAGCGGAATGGCGGCAAGCGACAGGATCATCATCAGCTTGAAGTCGTTCATGTAGCTGATGATGGTCGCCTGCAGCGTCACCACGCCGTCGAGCGCCGCCCTGCCGGCGGCGCTGTAAGGGTTCATCGCCTGGAAGATCGCCGGATTGCTGAACGCCTGATTGTAGGGCGTCACATAGGTGGCGATGTTGGCGTGGTTGATCTGCACGTTCTGCGTTAACAGCGCGGTGACCACCGATATGCCGACGCTGGAGCCGATGTTTCGCGACAGATTGTAAAGGCCTGTGCCTTCCGCGCGCCGCTCCGGCGCCAGCGTGGCGAAGGTGATGGTGGTCAGCGGCACGAACAGGAAGCCGAGGCCCGCTCCCTGGATGAAGCCGGTGCTGATGATCGTCCACTGCGACACATCAGGGGTCCAGCCGGTCATGTCGTACATCGCCCAGGCGGTGACCAGCAGGCCGGTCAGCAGCAGCCAGCGCGTGTCCACCTTGCCGATCAGCCTGCCGACCAGGAACATGCAAGCCATGGTCCCAAGCCCGCGCGGCCCCATGACGATGCCGGCCGTCACCACCGGATAGCCCATCAGCGTCTGCAGATAGGGCGTCATCAGGGCCAGCGAGGCCAGATAGGTAATGCCGATGATGAAGATGAAGACCATGCCGACGGCGAAATTCCTGTCGAGGAACAGCCGGGGGTTCACGAAGGTGTTTTTCGCGGTGAAGGTGTGGACGAGGAAGATGTAGAAGGCCGACGCGCAGATCAGTGCCTCGACGATGATTTCGGACGACGAGAACCAGTTGAGCTGCTCGCCGCGATCGAGAAACATCTGCAGCGATGCGATGGTGACGCTGAGCATGCCGAAGCCCAGCCAGTCCAGCCTCGCCTTGAGGTCCGTCTTGGTTTCCTGGACGAACATCGACACGCCGGCGAAGGCCAGGGCGCCGATCGGGACGTTGATGTAGAACACCCAGCGCCAGCTGACATTCTCGGTCAGCCAGCCGCCGATGACCGGCCCGAGCACCGGCCCGACCATCACCGAAACGCCGAACAGCGCCATCGCCGAGCCGCGCTCCTCGACGCTGTAGATGTCGAGCAGGATGCTCTGCGCCAGCGGCACCAGGGCGGCACCGAACAGGCCTTGCAGCAGGCGGAAGCCGACGATCTGCGGCAGCGACTGCGCGAAGCCGCACAGCACCGACGCGACGACGAAGCCGGTGATGGATATCAGCAGGATGCGCTTGCGGCCGAAACGATTGGCAAGGTAGCCTGAAGGCGGAGTCATGACGGCGGCCGCCACGATGTAGGACGTCAGCACCCAGTTTATCTGGTCGGCGCTCGCCGAAACGCTGCCCTGGATATAGGGCAGCGCCACATTGGCGATGGTCGTGTCCAGCGCCTGCATGATCACGGCCAGGATCACGCAGGCGGTGATGGCGCCGCGATTGGCGACCACGCCACCTGTCGCGGACGCGCCGGTCATGACTTTTGTCCGAACCGGCCGAGGAGGTCCGTCACGAAGTCCGGCAGGCCGCGCGCATGGCCGGTATCGATGCCGACCACGACGCTCATCCCGCCACGCAACGGCGGCTTGCCCTGGAGATCGTCCAACGTCACGCGCATCGGAATGCGTTGTACGACCTTGACCCAGTTGCCCGTGGTGTTCTGCGCCGGAAGCAAGGAGAAGCTCGACGACGACGCCGGGCTGATCGAGGCGACCGTACCGTGCCAGACGGCACCCGGGTAGCTGTCGACGCTGATCGTCGCGGTCTGTCCCGGCCGCACATAGGTCAGTTCGGTTTCCTTCGGCTCCGCCGCGATCCACAAATCGGTTGCCGAAATCAGGCTGAACGCCGGCTGCGAAGCCGGCAGGTACTTGCCGACCTGAAGCGCGTCAACATTGGTGACGATGCCGTCGAACGGCGCCTTGACGACGGAATCGGCGAGATTGCGCTGGGCGTCGTCCACGGCGGACTGGGCCTGAAGATAGAACGGGTTCTTCTCGACAGGCTGGCTGGCGTCGCCGCCAAGCTGGGCAAGCGTCGCCTGTGCCTGCGCCTCGGCGACGGACACTTTCTGGCGAGCGGCAACGAGGTCGTGCTGGGCGCTGTCGAAGGTCGCCTTGGAGGAGGTGGAGGTCTTGAGCAGATCCTGCTGGCGCTGGAAAGCCGCCTCGTAATAAGGGATGTCGGCCTGCGCCTGCTCGATCAGCGCCTGCGATTGCTGGTAGCTCGCCTGCAGGGTCAGCACCTGGTTGCGCACCGTGCCGAGCTGCGCCTGGGCGGCGGCAAGAGCGGTTTCGAAAGAGGCCGGCCGCAGCCGGAAAAGCACCTGGTCCTTCTTCACCGCCTCGTTCTCGTGCACGTCGATCTCGAGCACGGTGCCGGAGACATCGGTGGACACGCCGAGCGATTGCGCCTGGATGTAGGCATTGTCCGTTGTCATGACCTGGCCGCCGATGACGTAGTAGTAGCCGCCGACGACCAGGGCGACCGGAAGCAGGGCAAACAGGATCGGCCGCGTCAGGCTGCGCCTGGGCTTGACCGTCGCTGGAGGCGCCACCGCAACCCCGGCCTGGCGTGGCTCCTTGGACGGAGCCTCGAGCGCCGCCGGCTCCAGGGCGACCGGTGCTTCGAGCTCGTCATTGTCGATGAGGGTGCCGGCTCGCCTTTGCTCGCGTTCGCTGTCCAGTCGGATGACCTGATCGCGCGCCCGGTCGGCGGCGGATCCATCTTCTTCGACAGGCTTCTTTGGTGAGGTTGATTCAGCCATGTGTTTTCTCCCGGTCGGCGGCAGGCTGGGCGCAAGCCGCGAGCAGATTGGATTTGATGAGGGATAGGGTTTGCAGCAGATGCAGTTGCGCATCCGCGGAAAGGCCGACGAAGGCCTCGTCACGCGTCTTCTGCCCATTGCTGCGCATGATTTCGATAAGCGGATGGGCTTGCGGCTTCAGGTAAAGCAGCCATGCCAGGCGGTCGGCGGGATTGGGCCGGCGCTCGATGAAGCTGCGTGCCTCCATCCTGTCGAGCAGCCGGGCGAGCGTGATCGGCGTGATCTCGATAAGATCGGCCAGTTTGCTCTGGTGGATGCCTTCATGCAGGCAGAGATAGGCCAGCACCTGCCACTGGGCGCGGGTCAGCCCCGATGCCCGCGACCTCTGCTCGAACCGCTTTCGAAGCAGGCGCGCGACATCGTGCAGCACGAAGCTGATGTTGGGTGACGATGGCATGGGAGGCACTGGAGTTTTTCGGCGCGACTTTTAGTGAGCATGCTTATTATCATCATGCACATAATCCCGCTGGACGCGGTGCGCAAGACGGACTAAGCCCGCCTGGAAAAAATGACGCATGGGCTGCGACGCCACAAAAAGGCTCCGGTAGCAGGCTGTTGCCGCGCAGGGATGAGACGATGAAGTGGCTGAAGATATTGACCGTATCGGCCATCGCGGGATGGCCGGGCATTGCGTTCGCAAAGGACGCCGTCAGCTGCGGTGGCGCCGCCATGCTGGGTGGCGCGCAATTGAACTGCAGCCACGTCGAACCCCAGGCGCCGCCTCAGTTTTGCACCTATAGCTGGGCTCTCCACATACCGGCCGGCGACCAGAAAATCGTCGAAGGCAGCTTCATGCTGCCGCCCGGCGCGGCGAACGTCACCGTCTATCAGGGCAGCGGTTTCGACAGCGCGCTGTCCGATCCGATCGTGATCTGCCGCGGCAGCAAATGAGCAAGACCGTCAAGGAAAGCTCGCTCGTCGCCCGATTGGTGCTATAGGGCGGATCACGCTATTTTGAACGGGCGCATTCGAGTTTCGGATGCGCCTGGCGGCCATTTCTCTGACGGATTTCGACATGGACGGACCCAACCCAGACATCAAGCACCCGATCCCGATGCATACCCGCGTCGGCTTCCTCAAGGGGCTGGTGAACGCGCCGAACATCGAGGTCGGCGACTTCACCTATTATGACGAGCCCGACGGTCCGGACAAATTCGCCGAAAAATGCGTCCTGCACCATTATCCGTTCATTGGCGACAAGCTGATCATCGGCAGGTTCTGCGCCATCGCCGAGGGCGCGCGCTTCATCATGAACGGCGCCAACCACGCTATGTCCGGCTTTTCGACCTATCCGTTCAATATTTTCGGCCATGGCTGGGAAAAGGGTTTTGACCCGGCGACCTGGTCTAGGGAAGTGCGCGGCGACACCATTGTCGGCAGCGACGTCTGGATCGGCATGGAGGCGGTGATCTTGCCCGGGGTGGAAATCGGCCACGGCGCCATCGTTGCCGCGAAATCGGTGGTGACACATGACGTGCCGCCCTATGCGATCGTCGCCGGCAACGCGGCCAAGGTGGTAAAGATGCGTTTCGACGACCGGACAATCAGGCGGCTGCTGGCGGTGGCGTGGTGGGACTGGCCGGTGGACAAGGTCAGCCGCAACCTCGATGCTATCCGGGGTGCCAATATTTCTCTTCTGGAGGCAGCAGCTTGAACGCTCTGAACAGCAGCACAATCGGCACCGAACTGTTTACGCGAGGATGGATCTTCATTCGCGGCGTTCCGGCCATGAAGTTCCTGCCGCCGGAAGGGCCGCCGGAAATCGCCTTTGCCGGCCGCTCGAATGTCGGCAAGTCGTCGCTGATCAACGCACTTGTCAACCAGAAGGGGCTGGCGCGCACTTCCAACACGCCGGGGCGCACGCAGGAACTCAACTATTTCGTGCCGGACGGATTTTCGGGTGAGGGCGCCGACCTGCCGCCCTTGGCGCTGGTCGACATGCCCGGCTATGGCTACGCCACCGCGCCGAAGGAGAAAGTCGACGAGTGGACCAAGCTGGTCTTCGACTATCTCAAGGGCCGCGTCACGCTGAAGCGTGTCTATGTGCTGATCGACGCCCGCCACGGCATCAAGGCCAAGGACGATGAAGTGCTGTCGCTGCTCGACAAGGCGGCGGTGTCCTACCAGATCGTCCTGACCAAGACCGACAAGATCAAGACTGCCGGCGTGCCGCGGCTGATCGAGGAGACGCTGGCAAAGATCAAGAAGCGGCCGGCGGCGTTTCCGTTCGTGCTGGCGACGTCTTCGGAAAAAGGCGAGGGCCTTCAGGAATTGCAGGCCGCCATCGTGCTTGCCGCCAATGGCGGCTAAGCTATGTCGATATTCAGGTGATGCCGGCCTGCAAACGATGGCTTTCTGCGCTTCCGGTGCTCACGGACCCGAATGTCCGCTCCGCTCCGGTTCTCGAAAGCCACCGTTTTCGGCTCGGCCTGACCTGAATCTCAACACACCTTAGAGCCTTTCACGTTTTGACGGAAGCGTATCCGGCGTTTTCGAAGTAGTTCTTGCATTCGGCTGCCTCGATTGTTTCGACGAGGTGGCCGATGTGGCGCCACGTATCCTCGACGGTTCGTTTCTGAGCCTGGCGCATCCAGTGTTTGATCTTGGCGAAGGCCTGCTCGATCGGATTGAGGTCTGGAGAGTAGGGCGGCAGATACCAAAGCCTGGCGCCGGCAGCCTTGATCATCTGCCTGATGGCTGCCGACTTATGACTTCCCAGATTATCCATGACGACGATGTCGCCAGGCTTCAGAACGGTGACGAGCTGCTGCTCGACATAGGCACGGAAGCATTGGCCGTTGATCGGGCCGTCGAAGACG
Source organism: Mesorhizobium sp. M0227 (assembly GCF_040321855.1). Lineage (NCBI taxonomy): Bacteria > Pseudomonadati > Pseudomonadota > Alphaproteobacteria > Hyphomicrobiales > Phyllobacteriaceae > Mesorhizobium > Mesorhizobium sp. M0227. Next base: position 281,214 of record NZ_JAMYSJ010000002.1, read on the forward strand.
CAAGGAGCCGCGAGCCGATCCCAGCGCAGCGCGCCAAGGAAGGTCAACGTGCGCCAGTGGCCGTGCGGAGCCAGGCCGCGCAGCCGTTTGCCCTTCGGCCCCCAACCTCGCAGCGGAGCCATGTTGGTCTTGATCCAGGTCTCATCGATGAAGACCAGGCGCTGCGGATCGAGGCCGGTCTGCCAGGATCGCCATCGCTGGCGCCTGCGGGCGATATCAGCGCGCGCCTGCTCAAGGGCGAACAGCGTTTTTTTTGAAGCTCAGGCCCTCGCGGCGCAGGAACAGCCACACCGCATTGTGCGAGACTTTGACCCCGCGCCCGGCCAACTCATCCTTCAGACCGTACAGCGTCAGATGCGGCGTCTCACGTATACGCGCCTCGATGAAGGCACGGTGCGGCTCCAGCACTCTCTTGCGGTGTCCACCCATCTTGCCCGGTGCCACCGAGCCGGTCGTCTCATGGCGCTGCAACAGCTTTACCGCGGCCGAAACCGAAATGCCGAACCGTTTGGCGGCAGACCGGCGGCTTTCACCACTCAAAACCGCCGCCACAACCCGCTCGCGAAGGTCATTGGAAAGAGGTCGGGTCATCAGATGCTGGCCTCCACTCCAGCCAGCATCTTGAATCACAAAACAGACAAATCGGGAATCCCCTTCGATTCCATCAAGCCGTGAACCGCTCTAGAACTGGGTTAAGGCTTGGCCTCGATAGCAATCGTCTGATGGCCTTCTTCCGCCACAAGCCTTTCGGTGCCGTATGCCCTGAGGAACATGCTGACGCCTGACCTGACGATGTGATCGATCTCGTCCTGGGTCGGGGCTTTCGTGCGGTAGGCGAAGATGCACTGGCGGAACAGACCGGCCAGGCACAGTTCGGTGAACTGATAGGCGGCAAGATCGACATCGTCGATGCGCAGCAGGTCGCGCTCGATGGCGGCATTGAGAAAGGCCGCGACCTTGTCGTGGCCACGCTTGGGGCCGCGCTCGTAAAAACGCGCGCCCATATCGGGTATCCGGTCTGATGCCCCGATCACCGTGCGCTGCGCCTGGATGACCTTGGCCGACGTGATCTTGAGGGCCAGCACCTTGCCGAACTTCACCAGCGTCTCGCGCAGGTTGTCGGCGTTGTCCAGCACGTCATACATGTTCTTGAAGATGGTGCCGCGCTCTTCCTCGATCAGCGCCTCGAACAACTCTTCCTTGTTGGCGAAGTAGACGTAGATCGTACCCTTGGAGACACCGGCCTCGCGGGTGATGTCGTTCATCGAGGCGGCTTCGAAGCCCTTGTCGATGAAGACACGACGGGCGCCGTCGATGATCTGGCTGCGCTTGACCGGATCCTGCCCCGCGGCCGGGCGGCCACGGCGCAAGCTTTCCAACAGGTCGTCGCACGACTCGTTTTCGACATTGGACGGGGTCTCGGCCATGAAAGTCACACCTCGAAAATAATTCGAACCAAGCGGTTCGATTGCCCTTGATATGGTCCTCTTTACGCGCTATGTCAACGGCCGGATCGAACCGAACGGTTCAGTATCATATTATAACTTTAGAGAGATGTCATGTCCTCGAACGCGCCGACCACAGCCGAAGTCCGTCCCTTCCCCAACGCCAAGGTTGCGCCGGCGACGGAAGCGCCGGATATGCCTGTCCAGCCCGTCTCGTCGCCGCCGGCAGAGGCCCCGGTCAAGAAGAAGCGCTCGGTGCGTTCCTTTCTGCTGCCGATCATCGGCGTTGCCTTGCTGAGCGCCGGCGCCTGGTACGGTTACGATTACTGGACAACGGGCCGCTTCATGATCTCGACGGACGACGCCTATGTCCAGGCGGACATGGCGTTCATCTCGCCCAAGATTTCCGGCTATGTCGATCAGGTCAAGGTCAGCGAGAACCAGCTGGTCAAGGCCGGCGATCCGCTGCTCGTCGTCGATGACGGCGATTACAAGATTGCCGTCGCCCAGGCCGAGGCGCAGATCGCCACCTTGAGCAAGACGCTCGACCGTATTGACGCCCAGACCGACGCAGCCCGCGCCTCGCTGCAGCAGGCCCAGGCGCAGAAGGTCGCCGATCAGGCCGCCGCCGACAATGCAGCCAAGGTCGCGGCGCGCGCCTCGCAGCTGCTCAAGACGCATGTCGGCACGCAGGCGCAGCTGGACGACGCCCAGACGGCGGTCCAGCAGGCCGATGCCGCCCTTGTCGGCGCCGACGCACAGATCGCCGCCGCGCAGGCCAATATCGGCGTGCTGCAGGCGCAACGCGCGGAATCGGCGAGCACGCTGGCGTCCCTGCAGCTCAGCCATGACAAGGCGGTGCGCGATCTTTCCTTCACCGTGCTCAAGGCGCCTTATGACGGCATCGTCGGCAACCGCTCTGTCGAACAGGGCGACCTTGTCAGCCCCGGCCAGAAGCTCGCCGTCATCGTGCCGATGGACAAGCTCTACATCGTCGCCAACTTCAAGGAGACGCAGCTTGCCCGGCTGGTGCCCGGCGAGAAGGTCAAGATCTCGGTCGATGCGACCGACGGCCAGGACTTCGAGGGAACCGTCTCGTCGCTGGCGCCGGCTTCGGGTGCCGTGTTCTCGCTGCTGCCGCCCGAAAACGCCACCGGCAACTTCACCAAGGTCGTGCAGCGCGTTCCGGTCCGCATCGATGTGCCCGCCGATGCGCTGAAGAGCGGCAAGCTGCGCGCCGGCCTGAGCGTCGTCGTCGCCGTCGACAGCCGTACCGCCCCATCTGGTTCGGCATCAGCGGCAGCGTCGAACTGAGCGGCCGCCGGGGAGCAATGCCATGGCAACCGCAACCCTGACAGCAGGAGCGCCGCCGGCGAGGCCGGCTGTGCCTGACACCATTTCGACGCGGCGCGTCATCGCCTTCCTGGCGATGGTGTTCGGCATGTTCATGGCCATCCTCGACATCCAGATTGTCTCCGCCTCTCTGTCGGAAATCCAGGCCGGCCTGAGCGCCAGCTCCGACGAAATCCCGTGGGTGCAGACCGCCTATCTGATCGCCGAAGTGGTGATGATCCCGCTGTCGGGCTTCCTCAGCCGGATGCTGTCGACGCGCGTGCTGTTCACGATCTCGGCGGCGGGCTTCACCGCGGCCAGTGCGCTGGCGGCGACCGCCACCAACATCGACCAGATGATTGTCTACCGCGCCGTCCAGGGATTCATCGGCGGCGGCATGATCCCGAGCGTCTTCGCCGCTGCCTTCACCATCTTCCCGCCCTCGCGCCGCGCCTTCGTCTCGCCGATGATCGGCCTGGTGGCGACGTTGGCGCCGACCATCGGCCCGACTGTCGGCGGCTACATCAGCCATGCCATGTCCTGGCACTGGCTGTTCCTGGTCAATGTCGTGCCCGGCATCCTGGTCACAGCGGCGGCCTGGACGCTGATCGACTTCGACAAACCCAACCTCAAGCTGTTCAGCAAGTTCGACTGGTGGGGCCTCGCCGGCATGGCGGCTCTCCTGGGCTGCATGGAATATGTGCTCGAGGAGGGTCCCAACAATGACTGGATGCAGGATCAGGGCGTCTTCATCTGCGCCATTGTCATGACCATCGGCGCGGTGCTGTTCTTCTGGCGGGCGTTCACCGCCGAGGAGCCGATCGTCGACCTGAAGGCCTTCACCAACATCAACTTCGCCTTCGGCTCGCTGTTCTCCTTCGTCATAGGCATCGGCCTTTACGGCCTGACCTATCTCTACCCGGTGTATCTCGGGCGCATCCGTGGCTACGATTCGATGATGATCGGCGAGGCGCTGTTCGTCAGCGGCCTGGCCATGTTCTTCACCGCGCCGATCTCGGGCATCCTGTCGAATAAGATGGACCCGCGGCTGATGATGATGATCGGCTTCTTCGGCTTCGCCACCGGCACCTGGTGGATGACGCATCTGACCGCCGACTGGGATTTCTATGAGCTGCTCATCCCGCAAATCCTGCGCGGCTGTTCGATGATGCTGTGCATGGTGCCGATCAACAACATCGCGCTCGGCACCTTGCCGCCCGAGCGGCTGAAGAACGCTTCAGGCCTGTTCAACCTCACCCGCAACCTTGGCGGTGCGGTTGGCCTCGCCCTGATCAATACCGTGCTGATCGACCGCAATGCCTTCCACTACGCAAGGCTCTCCGAACATGTGCAATGGGGCAGTGAAGCCGCGCAGACCAAGCTGCAGAACATGACGCTCAATTTCGAGCAAACCCCCGGCCTCGACGCGACAAGTGCCGCGATCTCCAAGCTGTCTGGCATGGTCCAGCAGCAGGCGGCGCTGCTGTCCTTCATGGATGTGTTCTTCATGCTGACGGTGCTGTTTGCGACGCTTGGCATGTTCACCATGCTGATCCGCAAGCCGGCCGCGGCGGGCGGAGGTGGCGGCGGCGGCCACTGACGTGGGCAGCTGTTTCGGGAAGCTCCTCCAGTCCACGCCTGAAAAAGCTCTGACCGCGCAAAAAACTCCGGGCCCGCAAGCCCGGAGTTTTTCATATCCAGTTGGAATTTGTCAGGCTGTGGCGGGCTTGAAGGTCAGCGCGACGCCGTTGATGCAGTGGCGCAGCCCGGTCGGCGCCGGACCGTCGTCGAAGACATGGCCGAGATGGCCGCCGCAGCGGCGGCAATGCGCCTCGGTGCGCGTCATGCCGAGCGAGCGGTCCACGGTCGTGCCGATAGCCTTGGGGATCTCTTGCCAGAAGCTCGGCCAGCCGGTGCCGGAATCGAATTTCGTCTCCGACGAATAGAGCGGCAGGTCGCAGCCGGCACAGGCGAAGATGCCCTTGCGGTGTTCGTTGAGCAGCGGGCTGGTGCCGGGATACTCCGTGCCTTCCTTGCGCAGCACGTTGAAGGCGGCAGGCGACAGGATGGCTTTCCACTCGGCGTCGGTCTTGGTGACTTCGAATTTTTCGGCGGCCTGTGCTGCCTGCGGATCGCCCATGCGCAGCATCGTTGCCGCGATCCCGACGACGCCGATGGCGGCGGCACCGCTCAAAAGAAAGTCGCGACGGTTCATGACCAGTTCCTCCTGATGTCCTTTTGCCAAACTATACCGTCGCGCGGAAATCAAAAGCCGGTGACGGAAGCCCCTCGAACGAACACTCCGCGCCCGCCCACATCCGAATGTGGGAGGCGCGGAGTGCGCGGGTCAATTGCGGAGCACAGAGCGGGATCGTGCAATCGACGGAGGGCCCTTGCTGCCAGTTCGCCGGCAGCAAGCCCCTTGTTACATCTTCGGCAAAAGAACCTTGTCGATGACGTGGATGACGCCATTGGACTGTTCGACATCGGCGATCGTCACATTGGCGACATTGCCGTTCTCGTCTGTGACGGTGACCTTGCCGCCGTCAGCCTTGAGCGACAGCTCGCAGCCGCCGGCCGTCTTGACCTTGTGGGTGCCGCCGTCAGCCTTGGCCATCGAGGCCACGTCCGCCCCCATCGCCTTGGCACCGATGACATGGCAGGTCAGGATCTTGGTGAGCTTGTCCTTGTTTTCAGGCTTGAGCAGCGTCTCGACCGTCCCGGCCGGAAGGGCTGCGAAGGCCTCGTTGGTCGGAGCGAACACGGTGAACGGACCGGCGCCCTGTAGCGTCTCGACAAGGCCGGCGGCCTTCACGGCGGCGACCAGCGTGGTGTGGTCCTTCGAGTTCACGGCGTTCTCGACGATGTTCTTGTCGGCAAACATCGCGGCGCCGCCAACCATCGGGTTTTCGGCATAGGCGGCGGTGGCAAGGGCCGAAACGGCGATCGTACCGGCGAGCAAAAGGGTGACGTATCTACGCATGATGTCGAACTCCTCGGGTTTTTCTCTTCCCATTTTTGGGGACGCGAGGAGATACGGGACAAAATCGCCCGAGTTTCAGAAATATCGTGATTTTTTATTTTATCTAACGCGCCCGGCGGATTTCCCAAGCAATCGGTCGCGGCCGACATGCTGTCTATGGGCATGTTCAGTGAGGGATAGACTTATGATAGTCTTTTGTGATTTTTCAAGCGCGCGGAGCCGGTCAGATGCTCTTCAGGTCGCCGGCGGCGACTACCGGTCCGGTCGGCTGTCCGGTCGGCGAACCGCCTGACGGCTCGAGGCTGACGGCAAGCACCGCGCCCTGGGCAAGCTTCTGCTGGGCCGCCGGCGAGACGACAATGTGCGCCGTAGCGCCGGCCGGAATGACGCCCATCGACACCGGCGGGTTCTTGCCCTCGATCATCCACAGCTCGAAGTCCTTGCCGGAAGCACGCTCACCGGAGACATGCGACAGGCCGATTTCGTGATGCGCGGCATCATAGACGGCGAGATATCTGACGTCGCTGCCTTCGGCGGCCAGCGAAGCGACGAGGCGCGCCTGCGGCTGCTCGACCGGGGGGTTGAGGACTGGCACGGCGATGTAAATCGCCAGTGCCGCAGCCGCGGCCGCGGCAAGGCCGCGCCAGAAGGCCAGGCTGGACCACAGGCCGCCGCGCGATTCGGCGGGCGTGGTCACGGCGGCAGCGTTGGCGAACAGGCGGCGGTCGACAGCGGTCTTCACCGAAACCGACGGCTCGACTTCCCGATAGGCGGCGGCAAGCGGTGAGAGACTGACCTCCCAACTCTCGACAAGACGAGCGAAAACCGTATCCGCATCGATGCGGCGGGAGACGATCTGGCGTTCGTCGGCATCGAGCACGCCGAGAACGTATTCGGCGGCGAGCAGGTCGTCGCCTCCACGTTCCGGTCCTGTGTCTTCTGCCAGCGTCATCTTTCCAGACATTCTCTGAGTTTCAACAGGCTGCGGCGCAGCCATGTCCGCATCGTGTTCAGCGGCACGCCATGGCGCTCCGCCAGTTCGGCATAGCTCTCGCCCTTGAGATAGGCGCCCCGGACGGCGGCTGCCCGGTCCTTCTCCAACTCATCGAGACAATGGTGGATACGTTCGGATTCGTCGCCCGCCACCGCCATCGCTTCAGGCCCCGGCGCCGGATCGGCCACGTCGAGCGCGGCATCGATGTCGGCGGCGGGCTTGCGTCGCGCTCGTATGCGATCGATCGCATGGTTGCGCGCGATTGCCACCAGCCAGGAGATCGGGCTTAGATCGGAGACCGCAAAACGATCCGCCTTCGTCCATATCTTGACGAAGACTTCCTGCAGCGCTTCTTCCGCGTCTCCCCGGTCGTTCAAGACACGAAGGCAGACGCCAAAAAGTTTCGCGCTGGTCTGCCGGTAAAGCAGATCGAACGCGGCCCGATCCTTCATCGAAGTCCGAACGATCAGCTTGGTGATGTCCTGCGGCGTCATTGCAGGCAAGTTAGGCGATTGCGATGTATTTGCAACGGCGGAAATAATCTTGTGCACGCCTAAGCTTTTGTGTGTCGCCGGCCCGGATCCGTCCACCGATTGCCAATGGAATCGCCACTGGCTAGCTTGCCCTCAGTGATGGGGGAGCGCGCATGTCGGTCGAACGGATCCTTTGGGAAGAAGATGCCACGGGCCTCGCCAATCTGGTCCGCAAGGGCGACGTTTCGGCCGTCGAGCTGACGGACACCGCGATTGCCCGCGCCGAGGCCACCCGTCCCGACATCAATGCCACGGCCGAACCGCTCTACGATGCCGCCCGGGCCCGCGCCAAGACCATCGACCGCTCGCTGCCGCTGGCCGGTGTTCCCTTCGCCATCAAGGATCTCGGCATCGCCATCAAGGGCGTGCCGACGCATGGCGGCAGCCGCATTCCGGCATGGCTGGCCGATGTCAATTCGGTGCTGACCGACCGCTATCTCGCTGCCGGGCTTATCCCGATCGTCACCTCGACATCGCCGGAGCACGGGCTTCGATTGATGACCGAATCCAGGGCCTTTGGCATCACCCGCAATCCGTGGAACACCGGCCATACCAGCGGCGGCTCTTCGGGCGGTTCGGCAGCCTTGGTCGCAGCCGGCGTCGTGCCGGTGGCGCATGCCTCCGATGGCGGCGGCTCGATCCGCGTGCCTGCCGCCTGCACCGGGCTTGTCGGCCTGAAAACGTCGCGCGGCCGCACACCGCTGACGCCGCTGGTGAGCGAAAGCTGGTACGGCATGGTCGTCGACCATGCGCTCACCCGTTCGGTGCGCGATTGCGCGCTGCTGCTCGACCTCATCCACGGCCCCGATCCTCTGTCGCCCTATGCCGCGCCGCCGCCGAAAGGCACGTTCGCGGCTGCCGCCGCGCGCGATCCCGGCAAGCTCAGCCTGGCCGTGTACCGCAAATCGCCGCTTGGCCTGCCGATCTCGGACGAGACGCTCAAGGCGCTCGACACGGCGGTGGCGCTTGCCCGCGAGGGCGGCCACACGGTCGAAGAGATCGACCTGCCCTTTATCGGCCGCGATTTCTTCGCCGATTTCTGCAGGACGGTTGCCTCCGCCGTTGCCGGCACGATGCGCGCCGAAGCGCTGCGTGTCGGGCGCTCCGTTACCGGTGACATCGAGCGGGCGACGCGCGTGCTCGCCCGCTTCGGCGAACTGGTGTCGGCGGGCGAGACCTATGCCGACCTGCAGCGGCTGCATGCCGCCTCGCGACGGCTGATTTCGGAGACTGCGCGGTATGACGCCGTGCTGATGCCGGTCATTGCCCACCCGCCGCTCGCCTGCGGCGCCATGGATCCGAAAGGCGCCGACGAACTCATCGAGAACCTGCTCGACAAGCTTCATCTGACGCCCTTGCTGAAGCTGAAGCCGTTCTTCGGCCAGCTGATGGACAAGAGCCTCTGGTTCACCCATTGGCCGGCGATCCAGAATGTCAGCGGCCAGCCGTCGATCGCGCTGCCGGTCCATGTCACTGACGCCGGCCTGCCGCTCGGCGTCCAGGCGGCCGGCCGTCCGGGCGACGAGGAGACGCTTTTGTCGCTCGCCGCGCAGATGGAGAAGATCTCGGGTTGGCTGGACCGCAGGGCGCCGCTGATGGTGCCGCCACAATGACGAGGTCGTGAAGCGCTCGAATATGACTGCAAAGCTATTTGCGGGCGACGCCAATTCCCGCTAAGACGCCGCCGTCCTTACCTGATGCATGTCGCCCAAAAGTGTCCAGCGGTTTTGCGACAACGACATGCTTAAAATAAAAAGCCGGGAACCAAGCCGATGACGGAAATAACCGCCACCGCCGAAATGCAGGCAGCCCTGTTGTCGCGGGCGCTGCCCTACATGCAGCGCTACGAGCACAAGACGGTCGTGGTGAAATATGGCGGCCATGCCATGGGCGACATCGAGCTTGGCAAGGCCTTCGCGCGCGACATCGCGCTGCTCAAGCAGTCCGGGGTCAACCCGATCGTCGTCCATGGCGGCGGCCCGCAGATCGGCGCCATGCTGGCCAAGATGGGCATTGAATCGAAGTTCGAGGGCGGCCTGCGCGTCACCGACCAGAAGACGGTCGAGATCGTCGAAATGGTGCTGGCCGGTTCGATCAACAAGGAGATCGTCGCACTGATCAACGCCGAGGGCGAATGGGCGATCGGCCTGTGCGGCAAGGACGGCAACATGGTGTTCGCCGAAAAGGCCCGCAAGACCATGATCGACCCGGACTCCAACATCGAGCGCGTGCTCGATCTCGGCTTCGTCGGCGAGCCGGTCGAGGTCGACCGCACCTTGCTCGATCTTCTGGCACGCTCCGAGATGATCCCGGTGCTGGCGCCGGTGGCGCCAGGACGCGACGGCCACACCTACAACATCAATGCCGACACCTTCGCCGGCGCCATTGCCGGCGCCTGCCAGGCGACGCGCCTGCTGTTCCTCACCGACGTGCCGGGTGTGCTCGACAAGAACAAGAAGCTGATCGACGAACTGACCGTGGCCGAGGCCAAGGCGCTGATCAAGGACGGCACGGTCTCGGGCGGCATGATCCCCAAGGTCGAGACCTGCATCGAAGCGATCGAACGCGGTGTCGAAGGCGTCGTCATCCTCAACGGCAAGACGCCGCATGCGGTGCTGCTGGAACTGTTCACCGAACATGGCGCCGGCACGCTGATCGTGCCCTGAGCGGCTCGTCAGCCGGCTAACTTTTTCGCCTCGGAATCTTCAATATTGCCGATGAGGGGAATGGCCGGCTTTCTGGCCGGGCGTCGAACGGACATCGATTCCTCCTCGGCGTCCTGCGGCGCGCCCCAGAATTCGGCCAGCGTCGGGCCGTCTTTCACCCTGATGTCGCGGACCAGAAAGCCCCAGACCTCGCGGAACCAGACGCGGCGGCCCATTTGCGTGTACCAGCGCATCGAATGCCGCTGCTCGGGATCCTTGTGGAACAGGATGCGCGCCAGCGCCTTCGGCCGCGACTGCACAGCCAGCTCGATCAGCTTGACGCTGAAGAACAGCATCCACGGCTTCAGACGCGTCATGTGAAGCACCTGGTGCTTGTAGTCCCACAGGCGCGCGTCCTGCTGGATCACCTTGCGCTCCCGCGCGATCCTGAAGAACGGTGTCCAGCGATGCGGCGTCACATACAGTGCCTGGATCTGGTCCGGGTCGTAGGCGATGAGCTGCCGGAAGCCGCGCCACAGGTCGCGAAACCCCTCATCCTCGAAGCCGGCCACCCAGGTCGCCATCGACAGGATGCCATGCAGGCGCAGCAGCCGTATCGCCTCGCGGTCGGATGAGGTGCTGCCGCCCTTGCGGATCAATTGAAGCGTCTGCTCGTCGGTGTTTTCCATGCCGAGCAGCCAGCGGATGACACCGGCCTTACGATAGAGATGCAGGATGTCGGCATCGCGCACGATGTCGTCGGCGCGGGTCGAACCGACGATCAGCACCGGCACGTTCTCGGCGATAAGGGCGTCGAGGAAGACGCGCCAGGCCTTCTTCGAGACCGTCGGATTCTCGTCGGCGAGATTGATCAGCTCGACGCCGTGCTCGCGGTGCAGCCAGGCGATCTCCTTGGCGAACTTTACGGGATCGCGATGCCGCCAGCGGGTCCAGAAGCCGCGCTGGCCGCAATAGTTGCACAGATGCGGACAGCCGCGCGAAAACTGCATGACCACGGCCCGCTTGCCGCCCCAGTAACTGTACCGCGAGTGCTCAATCAGCTCCCAGCCGACGCGGTAGGCATCGAGTTCTGCGATGGTCATGGCCGGCTGCGTGGCTACGGGACGGCTGAGATCGTCGCGATAGGCGATGCCGGCCACGCTGGCCGGTGGCTGGCGCATTTCCAGCGCCTCGACCAGCGCCACGACGGTCGCTTCGCCCTCGCCGCGCACGATGAAGTCGAACGTATCCGTTGCGGCCAGGATGTCGCGCCAATGATAGGTGGGGAAAACGCCGCCATAGATGATGATGGTCGCCGGTTCGCGCTGCTTGATCTGCTCAGCGATCAGCAAGGCGGTCGGATGCGCCGAGGTCGAGCCGGAATGGCCGATCAGGACGAAGTCGGGGTGATCGTCGAGTGCATCGCAAACGACCCTGTCGAGCGGCATCGGCCCGAATTCGGCATCGACGAGCCGCACTTCATGGCCGGCATCGATCAGCGGGCCGCCGAGCGCCAGCAGGCCGAGCGGCGGCAGGTGGTCGTCGGGCACGCGGCTGCCGATGGCGGTGTGCGGTGGATTGATCAGGACGATTTTCATTGCGGACCTCTGGGCGGTTGGTCCGCGCAAGCTGGCCGGCGATGTGGACACGCGCTTGGCCCGTTTCAGCAGTTTGCGTGCAGCTTTTGCTTAAGGGGTGAGGAAAGGAGGCATTCTCACTTCCGGAGATGCCCGAGCGGCACATGGCCCGGCCCCTTGATGTTCTGCAGCACCAACTGCGTGTGGACGTCGCGCACGCCGTCGAGCCGCATCAGCCGGTGCATGACGAAAGCGTTGAGCTCGTCGACCGACGGCACCATGACATGCAGCAGGAAATCATGGTCGCCAGTCATCGTCCAGCACGACGACACCTCGTCCATGCGCTGCACGGCGGCGATGAAGCTTTCGGGCGAGCCGTCGCTGTGGCTCACCAGGCGCACCTGGATGAACACCTCGACCATCAGCCCGACCGCGCGGCGGCTGATCACCGCGGCAAAACCCTTGATGATGCCGGCATCCTGCAGCGCCTCGAAACGCCGCGCGCACGGCGTCGTCGACAGGCCGATCTCTTGCGCCAGTTCGGAAACCGGCTTGCGCCCGTCGCGCTGCAGGACATCGAGCATCTTGATCTCGAAATCGTCGAACTGAGGCATTTTCACTCCGAGAGAGGGTTTTGTGAGTGGATGTTATCTCGAATATTCCGTTCGAGCCATCATCAAAACCGATTTCCCTCGGCAAATCCGGGTAGCCTTTCGGCACGTCTGCCATTCATGATTTGCGAGGAGAAAACCATGACGACGATGAGCGTTGCCGAATACGCCCGCGACTGCGCGGCGCAAGGATTGCGCGGTGACTATTCGGTCTGCCGTGCCGATTTCACCGTGTCGCAGGGTTACGATTACAGCGAAGAAGAGCAGGCGGTGTGGCGCACGCTGTGCGACCGCCAGACCAAGTTGACGCGCAAGCTCGCCCACCATTCCTATCTCGACGGCGTAGAAAAACTCGGCCTGCTCGACCGTATTCCCGATTTCGACGAGGTCAGCGCCAAGCTGCGCAAACTGACCGGTTGGCAGATCGTCGCGGTGCCGGGGCTCATTCCCGCGGCCCCGTTTTTCGATCTTCTCGCCGATCGCCGCTTCCCGGTCACCAACTGGCTGCGGACCAGGCAGGAGCTCGACTACATTGTCGAGCCCGACATGTTCCATGATTTCTTCGGCCACGTGCCGGCGCTGTCGCAACCGGTGTTCGCCGATTTCATGCAGATGTATGGCGAGAAGGCCGGCGACATCATCGCGCTGGGTGGCGACGAGATGATTTCCCGGCTCTACTGGTACACGGCCGAATATGGCCTGATGCAGGAGGCCGGCCAGCCGCTAAAGGCCTTTGGCGCCGGCCTGATGTCGTCGTTTACCGAGCTGCAGTTCGCGGTCGAAGGCAAGGACGCCCACCACGTGCCCTTCGACCTGGAAACGGTGATGCGCACCGGCTACGAGATCGACAAGTTCCAGCGCGCCTATTTCGTGCTGCCGTCCTTCGACGCCTTGCGCGATGCCTTCCAGACCGCCGATTTCGAGGCGATCGTCGCCCGGCGCAAGGACCAGCCGGCGCTTGACCCGGCGATGCTCTAGGCAGCACGTTGCCCTGCAGCCGTCAGGCGGTGACCACCTTGCTCAGATGGTCGCCGAGCCGGCAGGCCAGCGCGGTGATTGTCGTCGTCGGGTTGCATTGACCTGACGTGCAGAACACCGAGGAGCCGCCGACATAGAGATTGTCCATGCCGTGCATCTTGCAGTTGGCGTCGACAACACTTTTGGTGACGTCGGTGCCCATGCGCGTGCCGCCCATGTGATGATGGCCCGCCGTCTCGTCGTTGGTGGGATAGTCCTGGCCGTTGCTGATCCAATCGGCAATGCGCACGCGGCCGAGATTCTTCTCGATCAGTGTCTTGCCGAACAATCTGAGCCCTTCGAGCAGTGTGCGGCGCTCCATTTCCGATTTCTTCCAGTGTAGCTCGATGCGCGGCACGCCGGCGTGGTCGACATCGGTCTTCGACAACTCGATCTGGTTGGATGCCAGCGGCGCCTGTTCCCAGGCGACGTAGAGCTGGGCGGCGCAACGCAGCCTCTGGCTGAGCTTGGAGGACATCCACTCGGCCATGTCGGGCGCCGTGCAGGCGAGGTCGGCGATAAGGCTCTTGACGCCGGGATACGGCGTCTCGATCAGCCGGATGCCAAAATTCATGATCTGCAGCCGCTCCATGGCGGCAAGTGTCGGCGAGAAGAAGGCCTCGTTGACGGCATCGACCTCGAACGCGTTGTAGTCGGTCAGGATGGCATTGCCGCCCTCGAAGGTCGGATGCTCCATCCAGTAGCGGCCAAGCGCCGTCGCATTCGGCACGACGCCGCCGTTCGAGCGCTGGTTGGACCACAGAAGCAGCCGCGAATTCTCCAGCCCACCGGTGCAGACGATGAAATAGTCGGCGCTGAAGGAGCCGGCATCCTGCCCGTTCGACCACAGTCTGGCGCCAGTCACGCGTCTGCCGTCGCCGGCAAGTTCGGTGGCACAAGTGTTGAGCACCACCGCGATGTTCGTGGCCTTGTCGAGTTCATCGCCGAATTTCTCGGCGAAGCGCACGGCCGGGCTCTTGATCAGCTGCACCCAGCGAATGTCGTTCGAGATCGGCATATCGGGCCGGAGGGCCGGAAGGTCGAGAATGTCGCGCACTTCCGGCAGATAGGGTTCGATGTCGGTGCGGCGGATCGGCCAGCCCGTATCGGGCACCCAGGCCTTCGGCTCGAAATCCTGCTTGTCGAGGACGCGGCACCAGCCTGCCCAGTGGTTGGAACTGCCCCCCATGAACCGCAGCCGGGTTATGTCGAGATCGAAATAGAAATCCCCGACCGTGCTGCCCCGGTAGAAGTCCTGCGACTCGTCGCTGAATTCGCGCGGACCGGCCTCCATCACCACCACCGGAATGCCGGCCGCACCAAGCTTGCGCGCAATCGTCGTGCCGGCCGGGCCGGAGCCGAGGATGCAGACTTTTGGAGTGAAGTTCGCGGCGCGATACGCCTCGTAGCTGTCAAAGATCATGCCAGGTCGCTCCGCTTCAGGATCCAGCCATTGACCTCGACGATCTCGTTCGGGTCGGGCTCTGGATCGGCGGCATCGGCATCAGGCAGCTTGCGGAACAAAGACAGGGCAGGCAATGCGATCAACGCCTGCACGAGCGCGCGGCGTGACATTCTTTTGATGATGAAACTCATGGCTGGTTTCTCGTCTGGGCTTCGGCACTGCATGGGCGTTCCCAGAACGGCAATTCCCGGAACGACACATGCATCACCGTGGAAGCCAGTATCGTGCCAAGTCTGGCCGTGAAGCAGTGAAAACCCGGCTAAGCGGTACAACCGAGTGCAAACAGGGTTAGAGTTTGCTTAACGGGCCGGTTGCGGCAGATCGGATCACGCCGCCTCGGAAATGCCGGTATCGATGATCGTCAGATTGCGGCCCTGGTGCTTGGCCTGGTAGAGGCGCCGGTCGGCGGCGCGCATCAGCTCCGACACACTGGCTTCCTCGCCGCAGATGGTGCCGCCGATGCTGACCGTGAGCGGGATGGTCCGCTCGTCGACGGGCCGGAAGCGGATCAGCTCGACTTCGCGGCGAATGCGCTCGGCGACGCGCTTGGCCTCCTGCTCGGTGGCGCCGATCAGAAAGGCGCCGAACTCCTCGCCGCCGATGCGGCCGAGCACATCGCCGCTGCGCACGCCGCGCTGGATCGCGCTGGCGATCAAAAGCAGCGCGTCATCGCCGGTCAGGTGGCCAAAATTGTCATTGATGGTCTTGAAGTGGTCGGCGTCGATGATCAGCAGCGCGCCGCGATCGGACTTGCGGCGCGAACCGTCAAGCGCGGCAAAGAAACTTTCCCGGTTGAGCATGCCGGTCATGTCGTCGCGGCTCGCCTTTTCCGCCAGTCGGCGATGCGCGGCGGCGAGCTGGGCATGAGCGCGGGCGAGATCGCGATGCGCGTTTTTCAGCCTGTCGCTTTGCCAGAAAGTGCTTGCGCTGGCGGCCCACGCCAGCACCAGCGGACAGAGGGTGGAGGTCAGCCAGATCGTGCGGTTGACCGGAAATCCCATGGCCGGAACGATGATCAGGGTCAGCAGGAGAGAGGCCGCGACTGAGGCGAAAGCAACGGCGGCGGATCTCAGAATTATGCTGTTCATCGCTTGCTCCCACAAGACTGCCTCTCTGCCAGCAAGCCCTGAAGGCCACCTTTCCCAGATGCCTAAAATTTGAATCGTGAGGCGATTTACGCAACCTCAACGAGCAGAAGTTGTGGATAAAGTCGCTTTCGGAATGCGCGTTTCATGCCATAAGGAGCCTATGACCACGCTCCCTGACCCCGCCCGCTTCGCCCATGTCACCGACTGGGTCTTCGATCTCGACAACACGCTCTATCCGCATCATTCGAATCTGTTCTCGCAGATCGACGTCAAGATGACCGCCTATGTCGGCGAACTGTTGGCATTGCCGCGCGACGATGCGCGCAAGTTGCAGAAGGAACTCTACCGCGAATATGGCACGACGCTGAACGGCCTGATGACACGTCATGGCATCGACCCCGACGATTTCCTCGAGAAGGTCCACGACATCGACTATTCATGGCTGGTGCCCGATCCCGTTCTCGGCACCGCCATCCGCCAGCTTCCGGGCCGCAAGTTCATCTTCACCAATGGCGACCGCAGGCACGCCGAGCGCACCGCGCGCCAACTCGGCATCCTCGACCATTTCGACGACATCTTCGACATCGTCGCCGCCGGGCTCAATCCCAAGCCGGCGCGCCAGACCTACGAGAAGTTCGCCGAACTGCACGCCGTCACCGGCCACAATGCGGTGATGTTCGAAGACCTTGCCCGTAACCTGTCGGTGCCGAAGTCGCTCGGCATGACCACGGTGCTTATCGTGCCGCGCAATTTCGAGCCGACCTTTGCCGAGATCTGGGAGCGCGACCCGACCAACGAGGACGACGTCGATTTCGTCACCGACGATCTGGCGGGGTTTCTGACGGCGATTGTGGAGGGGGAAGGAAGAGGGGAATTGAAGAATTGAAGAATTGAAGAATGAAGGACGGTCTCTACGGATCAATTCCCCCAGTTCTTCAATTCGTCAGTTCTTCAATTCCCCACTCCCCTACTCCCCTAATTTGTAGAACCGGCTGATGATCCCCCAGGCTTCATCGGCGGTGTCGACGAAGTCGATGATGTCCTGGTCACCGGGACTGATCGTGCCTTGCTCGGCGAGGAAATCGAGATCGATCGCCCGCTTCCAGAAGGATTTGCCGAACAGGATCACCGGCACCCGCTCCATGCGCCCTGTCTGGATCAGGGTCAGCGTCTCGAAGAATTCGTCCATCGTGCCGAAGCCGCCCGGAAACACCGCGACCGCCTTGGCGCGCATGACGAAATGCATCTTGCGGATAGCGAAATAATGGAAGTTGAAGCAGAGCTCCGGCGTCACATAGATGTTCGGCGCCTGCTCGTGCGGCAGGACGATGTTGAGGCCGATCGACGGCGCGCCGACATCGTCGGCGCCGCGGTTTCCCGCTTCCATCACGCCGGGCCCGCCACCGGTCACCACGACATATTCGCGGTAATAGGAGGTAGCCGACTGCTGCGAGCAGAGGCGGGCGAATTTGCGCGCTTCCTCGTAGTATTTGCTGTTTTCCTCGAGGTTCTTCTTCTGCGTCTCGTTCTTGGCCGCCCAGGCCTCGCCGCCGGGTTCCGGCAGGCGCGCGCCGCCGAACAGGATCACCGTCGAACGGATGCCGCGTTCGGCCAGGATCATCTCCGGTTTCAGGAGTTCGAGTTGCAGCCGGACCGCGCGCAACTCGCGCCGCGTCATGAAGTCGGGATCGTTCCAGGCGAGCCGGTAGGTTTCGGCACGCGTCTGCGGCGTGTCCGGCACACTCTTCGACCGCTCCAGATCCTCGTCCGAATGCGGCAGTGGCGTCCAGCCCGCCTTTTCCATAGGTGTCATATGCTCTACCCGTCCAAATTCTTAACTTGCGCCGCCCCATGACGCAGCCGCGATTGACCCTCACCAAGGCTTCACATAAGCAGGTTCCGCAAAAGTGTCCCGCGGTTTTGTGACAAGAACCTGCTACATGCAAAGACCCAAGCATGCGAAGCATGCATGGGGTCCGCGCGACTTTCAAAACAGGTTAAGGCGCAGCCCCTTAACAGCTTGGTAATGGAGCGAATTCATGTCGAAGCCCGATCTGGCGAGCCTCGAAAAGACCATCGAGAAGGCCTTCGAGGAACGCGACGCGATTTCGACTGCGACGCGCGGCGAAACGCGCGATGCCATCCAGTCGGCGCTCGACCTGCTCGACCGCGGCGCCGTCCGCGTCGCCGAGCGGCAGGCCGACGGCAAGTGGCATGTCAACCAGTGGCTGAAGAAGGCCGTGCTGTTGTCCTTCCGGCTCAATCCGATGGAGATCATCAAGGGTGGTCCCGGCGAAGCGATGTGGTGGGACAAGGTGCCGTCGAAGTTCGATGGCTGGGGCGCTGTCGATTTCGAAAAGTCGGGCTTTCGTGCCGTGCCGGGGTCGATCGTGCGTCGCTCGGCCTATATCGCGCCGGGCGCCGTGCTGATGCCGTCCTTCGTCAATGTCGGCGCCTATGTCGATACCGGCACCATGATCGACACCTGGGTCGGGGTAGGCTCCTGTGCCCAGATCGGCAAGAACGTGCATCTTTCCGGCGGCGTCGGCATCGGCGGCGTGCTGGAGCCGATGCAGGCCGGTCCGACCATCATCGAGGACAATTGCTTCATCGGCGCGCGTTCGGAAGTGGTCGAAGGTTGCATCGTGCGCGAAGGCTCGGTGCTCGGCATGGGCGTCTTCATCGGCCAGTCGACCAAGATCGTCGACCGCGCCACCGGCGAGATCTTCTATGGCGAAGTGCCGCCGAATTCCGTCGTCGTCGCCGGAACGATGCCGGGCAAGTCCTTTCCTAACGGCGAGCCAGGTCCGAGCCTCTACTGCGCCGTCATCGTCAAGCGTGTCGACGCCAAGACCCGCTCCAAGACCTCGATCAACGAATTGCTGCGCGATTGATCTTTGCGCAAAGCGAGCGCACCTTCCGCCGGCGCGACAATCGGTCGCGCTGGTTCAACATGGAGGGGTGACATGGACTGGAAGGATCTGCTCACAAGTTTTGATGGTCGCATAAACCGTGGCAAGTTCTGGGCCGCGATTGGCGTTTTCATCGTCATTGGCATCGTTGCCTTTATTCTCGATGCGATTCTCGGTACACGCATCACCACCGCCAGTGGCGCCCAGATCGGCATCATCGGCATTCTCATCGCTCTGGCCTCGATCTATTTCGCACTCGCAGTCTACGCCAAGCGCTGGCATGATCGCGGCAAGTCGGGCTGGTGGAGCCTGATCATGCTGGTGCCGCTCATCGGCCCGATCTGGTTTCTGGTGGAATGCGGCATTCTCGAAGGCGCCAGGGGCGCCAATCAATATGGACCGGACCCGCTTGCCTGACAGATCAGATCTCACCTGGCTTTTCTTCAAAACCTCGGGCCGCGTCAGTCGCGCGGCCTATTTTCTTGGCGGGTTGCTCGTCGCCATCATCCAGGCCTTCCCGCTCTACCGCTTCACGCTGGTGCCGGAAGGTTCGGCCGAGAGCAACATGTGGTCGTTCATCTTCTTCGTCGCCTTCATCGCCTCGCTGTGGTCGAACATCGCCCTGGCGGTGAAGCGGCTGCACGATTTGGACAAGCCGGGCATTGCCGCGCTGATCCTGTTCGTGCCGGTAGTGTCGATCGTCGCCTTCCTTGTGTTGTGCCTGTTTCCGGGGCAGCCTGGACCCAACCGCTATGGCCGGCGCACCAACGAGCCGGAACAATCCTGAGGGCCGATCGGACATGCGCTACCGCACGCTTGATCCGAAGCTGATCATCGAGACCGCGGAACGGCTGGAGACGCGTGTTGCGGAGCGTTTCCCCAAGGCCGGCCTGCGCGGCGTTGCCGCCGAACTGGTCTCGCTGTCGCGCGATCTGGCACAGGGCGCCAAGGCCCTGGAAGCGCCGATCTGGTGGCTGCGCGGCCTCATCGTCGCCGCTGTCGTTGCCGGCGCATTGATGTTCATCTTCGTCGGCACCGTCCTGCCATTCGACCGCATTTCCAAACCCGGTGATGCCGTCCAGTCGGTGCAAGGCATCGAAGCTTCGCTCAACATGTTCATCCTCGCCATTGTCGGATTTCTCGCCTTGATCCGCTCCGAGGAGCGCATCAAGCGCAAGCAGGTCTTTCGCCAGCTGCATGGCCTGCGCTCGCTGATCCACGTCATCGACATGCATCAGCTGACCAAGGATCCGGCGGCGCTGTCGGCCGATTTCAAGCCGACGTCGCATTCGCCCGCCCGCATCACCAATGCCGCCGACCTGGCCCGTTACCTCGATTATTGCTCTGAAATGCTGTCGATCACGGGCAAGATCGCCGCATTGTTCGCACAGTCGGTCAATGACGACGTGGTCATCGACGGCGTCAACGACATCGAGAACCTGGCGTCAAACCTGTCGCGGAAAATCTGGCAGAAGATCACGTTGATCGACGGCCGGCCGGTGCAACAACCTGCTCCGGCGCCAGGCCCGGCGAGCCAAGCCGCTCCGCTTCCGCCGCGCGCACCAAAGCGGTGATCCGCTGAACCGTCGGCACGGGCGTGCCGGCCTTCCCCGCCAGCTGCAAGATGGCGCCTTGCAAGTCGTCGATCTCCGTCGGCCGGCCGCGCTGAAGATCGTCCCACATCGACGAGCGCGCCTGCGCGTCGATCGCCAGCATGCGCCGCGCCAGCAGCTTGAACAGCCAGTCCGGCAGCCTGAGCACCTTCGGCAGCAGCGCCGGCCGCAGGCCGGCGATCCGCGCCGGCTCGATGCCGGACGCTCTCATCGCTCTCAGTGCCTCGTCGATCTGGCTGGCCAGGATCAGCCGCCAGCGTCGATCGGCCAGTTCGGTTGCGAGCGGCAGACCGGAAAGCGCCACCAGTGCGTTGTTCAAATTCATCAGCAGCTTGCCCCACAGCACAGCCTTCATGTCGCCACGGGTTTCGACCGCAAACCCTTCGACTCCAAGCAGGTCGGCCAAGCCGGCGTCGCCATCCTCGACCATTACCGTGCCGTCGCTGGCGCGGTGAACGCGCAGCGGCAGTTCGCTGTCCGGCGACTGCACCACATTGAACGGCACCATGCCGGCCAGCACCGTACGTCCGGCAAGTTCAGCGCGCAGCCTGTCGGCATTGCCGACACCGTTCTGCAGGCTGATCACCACGGCATCGGGGCGGGCATGGGCCTTGATGAGGTCCGCCATATCCTGGGTGGCGCCGCTCTTGACCGTGACCAGGATCACGTCCGCCGGCGGCAGGGCGACGGCCGGATCGGCGGTGACGACAAGCGCCTCGGGCTTGATCGAGCGATCGGGGCCCTGGAGGTCGCTGACCCGCAATCCACCCTGCCGCAACGCTGCCTCGATGCGAGGCCGAGCCAGCAGAATGACCTCTCGGTTGGCCAGCGCCAGGCAGCCGCCGGCATAGCAGCCGATGCTGCCGGCACCGGCTATGACGATCCGTTTGTGCTTGTCTGCCATCCTGCCGCCCGCGCCGGGTCGCAACTATAAGACATGAAAACCATAATATCGGCGGTATCGCCAGCCATGACGCTGGCCCCTATGTCTGGCCGTGACAGGCCCTGCGCTTTCGACTATCGCTTTTGCCATGACGCTGCCGACCGATCCCGCCGAAAACCTCGCCGCCCTTATCCGTTGCGCTTCGGTGACGCCCGCTGAGGGCGGCGCGCTGACCGCGCTGGAGACGATGCTCAAACCGCTCGGCTTCCTGGTCGATCGGCCGGTGTTTTCCGAAGACGGCACGCCCGATATCGAAAACCTCTATGCAAGGCGCTCCGGCAATGGCCCGCATCTGATGTTCGCCGGACACACCGACGTGGTGCCTGTCGGCGACGAAGCCGCCTGGACGCATCCGCCTTTCGCCGCCGAGATCGCCAATGGCGAGATGTATGGCCGCGGCGCCGTCGACATGAAGGGCGGCATTGCCTGTTTCATCGCCGCCGTGGCGCGCCATGTCGAGGCCAATGGCGGTCCGAAAGGGTCGGTCTCGCTGCTGATCACCGGCGACGAGGAAGGCCCCGCGATCAACGGCACGGTGAAGCTGCTCGAATGGGCGGCTTCGCGGGGCGAGAAATGGGATGCCTCTGTCGTCGGCGAGCCGACCAATCCGGACGCTCTCGGCGACATGATCAAGATCGGCCGCCGCGGCTCGATGTCCGGCGCCGTCACCGTCAATGGCCGCCAGGGCCATGTCGCCTATCCCCTGCTTGCCGACAATCCGGTGCGCGGGCTGATGAGCCTGGTCGACGCCTTGCTGCATCCGGTTTTCGACAAGGGAACCAGGGATTTCCAGCCGACCAATCTGGAGATCACCTCCATCGATGTAGGCAACCCCGCCACCAATGTCATTGCGGCCAAAGCGACCGCGACCTTCAACATCCGCTTCAACGACACCTGGACGGACGAGACCCTGCAGGCCGAGATCCACAACCGGCTCGACCAGGCGGCCAGGCGCAAGAAGTACCGGCAGGGCAAGAAGACGCCGGTCGACTACGAGCTCGTCTGGCGCGACCGGCCTAGCCATGTCTTTCTGACGCGCGACGACAGGCTTATCGAAACGCTGCGCGGCTCGATCAAGTCGGCGGTCGGCAAGGAGCCGACGCTGTCCACCTCCGGTGGAACGTCCGACGCGCGTTTCATCAAGGACTATTGTCCGGTGGTCGAGTTCGGGCTGGTCGGCAAGACAATGCACATGGTCGACGAGCGCGTCGCCATTGCCGATCTCGAAACGCTGACGCAAATTTACCAGCGCTTCATAGAAGACTGGT
Source organism: Mesorhizobium sp. M0227 (assembly GCF_040321855.1). NCBI lineage: Bacteria > Pseudomonadati > Pseudomonadota > Alphaproteobacteria > Hyphomicrobiales > Phyllobacteriaceae > Mesorhizobium > Mesorhizobium sp. M0227. The sequence continues at coordinate 303,640 of NZ_JAMYSJ010000002.1, forward strand.
TCGGACAGGGCTGAACGGCATGCTTTCGGCGGACGAAACCCAAGCTTCGCTGACGGGCGCCTGGCGATTGATGCTCGGCAAGGTCGACGGCCTGCGCCTGCTCGACCTATCGGCCGACGGCTTCTGGAATTCCTTCTTCGCCATTGTCGTTGCAGCACCGGCGCTGATCGTCGGCTGGGTCGGCATCGCCAACGAAATCGGCGATCCCGACGCCTTCGCGGGGCGCTTCAGCATGCTGGTGCGCCTGGCGACGGTCGACATCGGCTCCTGGGTGCTGCCGCTGGTTGCGCTCGCTTTGATCGCGCCGCGCGCCGGCATCGGCGGCCGCTTCGTCCACTACGTCGTCGCCAGCAACTGGGCTTCGGCCATCACCGCCTGGCTGATGCTGCCCTCGGCGCTGATCCGGCTTTTCCTGTCGTCCGCAAGCCAGGCTGCGAGCCTTGTGTCGCTGTTCCTGTTTGCCCTGTCGATGGTGCTGACCTGGCGCATGACCAACGCCACGATCGGCAGGGGCGCATCGGTCGGCACCGCCGTTTTCGTCGGCATGTTCATCGCCTCGCTGCTGGTGCTGTTCGGCCTGCAGACGCTGCTCGGCATCACCGTGCCGGACGATGTCGGAGTTCAGAGCCTGTCCGGGCTCGTCTCGACTGGATAATCGACACCGGTGAGAAACAGCCCGTCGGGCGGCGCCACCTGGCCGCAGGCGGCGCGGTCGTGCGCCTCGAGCGCCGTTTTCAGGTCGGCCGCGCTCCAGCCGCCGTCGCCGACGCGCTTCAGTGAGCCGACCATCGAACGCACCTGGTTGTGCAGGAACGAGCGCGCCGAAGCCCTGACCTCGACTATGTCGCCCTGTCGGCTCACATCGAGCCGTTCCAGCGTCCTGATCGGGCTGTTGGCCTGGCACTGGGTCGAGCGGAAGGTGGTGAAGTCATGCCGTCCGAGCAGGACTTTCGCCGCTTCGTGCATGGCGCCGGCGTCGAGCCGCTTCGGCACCCACCACACCTTGCCCTTGTCGAGCGCGGCCGGGGCACGGCGGTTTAGGATGCGGTAGAGATAGTGGCGGCCGATGGCCGAGAAGCGGGCGTCGAAGCTGTCGGAAACGACCGTCGCTTTCAAGATGGCGATGCGCGCCCCGGCCGCCTGCAGATGGGCGTTGACGGCATCGCGCACCTTGTCGCCCGGCCACGCCTTGACGAGATCGACATGCGCCACCTGCGCTGTCGCATGCACGCCGGCATCGGTGCGGCCGGCGGCGCGCAGCCTGATCGCTTCGCCGCAGAATTTTTCGATCGCCCGCTCGATCGCCTGTTGCACCGAAGGCTGATCCGCCTGGTGCTGCCAGCCGGCAAACAGGCTGCCATCATATTCGATGTCGAGGCGAAAACGCGGCATTTGCGACTAGAGCTCTCGCCTCGGGCAATTCCAGGAAAAGTGTGAAACGGTTTTCCGTTCGGAATTGCGTTCAAACAAAGAGGTAGAGCAGTTCGCCGTTTCCATGAAACGGTGGACTGTTCTAGGCGGCGAGAGCGGTGAAGGCGGAGGCGTATACCAGCCTGCCGGCGTCAGGCGCGTCGCCCCAAGCCAGCGCCTGCAGCGCTTCGCCCTGGTATTCGCTCTCGAAGTTCTCGGCACGCGTGTGGCTATATCCGAAACGCCCGTAATAGGTGGGGTCGCCGAGCACCACGGCCAGCGTTTCGCCGGCATCCCTGAGGCGGATATGCGCCTCGCGGATCAGCGCGCCGCCGATGCCGCTGCCATGGAACGAGGGCTCCACCGCCAGCGGCGCGAGCGCCACGGCGGCGAAGGTCTTGCCGCCATTCTGGACGAACAGCCGCGAAAACAGGATGTGGCCGACCACCTGGCCGTCCTCTTCCGCCACCAGTTCGGCAACAGCGTTGCCGCCAGTCACCAGCGCGTCGACCAGACCGGCCTCCGCCTGCTGGCCGAAAGCGTGTTCCTCGACGAGGCGGATGGCCTCGCGATCCCGCGGCGTTGCCGCGCGTATCGACATCATGCTCATGAGAATTTCAGTCCTTTTTCGATCTTGGCCCCGCGCAGGAATTCCGACGCGGCAGCGGGCTTTCCGCCCGCCCGTTGAACTTCGACCAGCCTGATCGCGCCTGCCCCGCAGGCGACCGTCAGCCGGTCATCGAGAATTCCTCCCGACTCGCCCAACTCTTCCCAAAGCGACAGGCCTTGCGACAGCGTCGAGCGAAGCAGTTTCAGCCGCTCCCGGCGGCCGCCAATTCCTATCTCCGACCAGGCGCCGGGAAAGGGCGACAGGCCGCGAATATGATTGTGGACCTCACTTGCTGAGCGAGTCCAGTCCACGCGAGTCTCGGATTTATCGATTTTCTTGGCGTAGGTCACCCCCTCCACAGCTTGTGTGGTGAATGTCAGGGTGTTCCCTTCCAACCGCGCCAGCGCTTCCACCATCAAGGCAGCACCGACGCTCATCAACCGATCATGCAAATCGCCGGCTGTCATATCGGGTTCGATGGCGCATTTTTCAATCAGCCCGACCGGGCCGGTGTCCAGCCCCTCTTCCATGCGCATCACCATCATGCCGCTTTCCAGGTCGCCGGCCATGATGGCGCGCTGGATAGGCGCGGCACCGCGCCAGCGCGGCAGAAGCGAGGCATGGCCGTTGATGCAGCCGAGCCGGGTCGCCTCCAAAACCGCCTTCGGCAGCAGCAAGCCATAGGCGACGACCACAGCGACGTCGGCCCGCAAGGCACGGAAGGCGGTCTGCTCGGCCTCGCCTTTGAGCGAAACCGGCGCTCGCACCTCGATGCCCAGTCGCTCCGCCTCGCGCTGCACCGGCGACGGTGTCAGCTCCAGCCCGCGCCGTCCGGCAGCGCGCGGCGGCTGGGTATAGACGACTGATATCTCATGGCCAGCCTCGGCGATCGCGCGCAAAGTCGGCACCGAAAACTCCGGCGTGCCCATGAAGATGACGCGAAGGGGCATTTTTCTTCCGAGACCTTCTCTCTACCTGCGCCGGGAAGTCAGCTCAGGCTTCAAACGGGTTTACCAGCTTCAGGTCAAGTCCGTCGAAGTCTCGAACGTTGCGGGTGGCAAGCGTGGCGTCGTGCACCTGGCAGATCGCAGCTATCATCGCGTCCTTGGTTTCGACAGGTCTGCCAGCGAGTCGTCTTGCCGCGGCAATGCGGCCATAGTGTTCTGCGGGCAGATCCCCAAAAACCAGGATCCGACCCGAAAATTCGCCCCGGATCCTCGAAATGCTTTGGAGAAGACCATCCCGCCGGATGGCCTCCTGAACGAGGTAGGCTCCGAAATAGAGCTCTGCAAAAACAATGGTGGAGAGGAAAAGGGTCGCAGGCTCTTGGCCATTCAACCAGTTGAGAACGTTTTTGCTCCGTTGCCGCGATAGCACGTCCGATATGACGTTGGTGTCCAGTATAATCATTTCGGTCAACGGAAATCAGGCGGCCCACGATCGGCCTCACTTCGCGACCTCGCTATTTCCTGAATCTCGTCGCTTGTGAAACGATCATCGCCGACGAGCGAATAGAGGCGATCGCCGACTTTTTCGGCGCCAGCAAATTGTGTTGCAAAACCCTTCTGTATCAAGACGACCGCTTCCTCCGAAAGGCTGCGCCTGTTCAGCCGCGCACTTTCCTCGAGACGCCGTTTCAATTCCGGATTGATCCCACGGATCAGCATGTCACCCATAGACACCTCCTACGTGATATCACTGATATCACAGCAAGTCGGTATTTTCAATCGAAGGTTCGTGAAGCTGAACCGCCGAGGCTGATCGGAGGGGCCGTGCTCCGACAGAGCATGCCCTATCCCACCAGCTTGCCCGGCGCTTTGTCCTTGGCGAGCTTCTTGAATTTCTTCACCACCATGTCGCGCTTCAGCTTCGAGATGTGGTCGATGAACAGGACGCCATTGAGGTGGTCGATCTCATGCTGCAGGCAGGTGGCCATCAGGCCCTCGGCCTCCATCTCCTGCAGCTTGCCGTCGCGGTCGAGATACTTGACCCGTACGGCGGCCGGGCGTTCGACCTCGGCGTAATAATCCGGGATCGACAGGCAGCCTTCCTCGTAGACGGAGCGCGCATCGGCGCTCTCCAGGATTTCCGGATTGATGAAGACATGCGGCGCCGGCGTCTCGTCTTCCTTGGCGAGATCGATCACCAGCAAGCGCAGCGGCTCGCCGATCTGGATTGCCGCCAGACCGATGCCCGGTGCGTCATACATGGTCGCCAGCATGTCGTCGGCTAATTTGCGCAGGGGCGCGTCGACACGCTCCACCGGTTGGGAAACCTGGCGCAGGATGGGGTCGGGAAGGATGATGAGCGGCTTGATCGGCATGGCGTTCCACGTAAGACCTCCAGCGAAAAGCGTCAACCGGTTGGCATGAGGCTCGTTCACGTTTTGATCTGTGCTATCGCGGCGAATCGTCTATGCTGTCCACATGAATGATTTGAGCACCATCCTTTCGGAGCCTGTCGCCCGGCTTGGCGCCACAACCATCACGCTCGGCCATGCGCTGGCCTTCGGCGCTTTGCTGTTTCTGGCCCTGTTCGTGGCGCTAGTCGTTGCGCTGTGGCGGTCGGCGAAGGCGCGCGCCGTGGCGGCTGCGGAAGCCGCCGATCATGCCCGCGATGCCGAGGCGCGGATGGCCGGAATTCTGCAAAGCCAGGCCGAAATGCAGGGTCGCATGGGCGCCATTGCGGAAGTGTTCGGCGCACGGCAGGCGGAGCTGACGCAATCGATCGGCCAGCGCCTGGACGCCATGACCGGCCGGCTCGGCCAGACCATGACCGAGCAGACGAAATCCACGCATGAGAGCCTGGCCAAGTTGCAGGAGCGGCTGGCTATCATCGATGTCGCGCAGGGCAACATCCAATCGCTCGCCGGCCAGGTCGTGCAGCTGCAGGCGATCCTCTCCAACAAGCAGACGCGCGGTGCTTTCGGCCAGTCGCGCATGGAGGCGATCGTTGCCGACGGCCTGCCGCATGGCGCCTATGAATTCCAGGCGACGCTGTCGAACGGCAGCCGTCCCGACTGCCTGGTGAAGATGCCGAACGGCGCGCCGTCGCTGGCCATCGACGCCAAGTTTCCGCTCGAGGCCTGGAATGCCATCCGCGCCGCCGACGGCGCCGACCTGCAGAAGGCCGCCTCGCAGGCCTTCCGCCGCGACATCGAGATCCATGTCCGCGATATCTCGGAAAAATACCTGATCCAGGGCGAGACGCAGGACACGGCCTTCATGTTCGTGCCGTCGGAATCGGTGTTCGCCGAGATCCACGAGAATTTCGAGGCGATCGTCCATAAGGCGCACCGTGCCCGAATCGTCATCGTCTCGCCGTCGCTGCTGATGCTGTCGATCCAGGTCATCCAGGCGATCCTCAAGGATGCCCGCATGCGCGAACAGGCGCATCTGATCCAGGGCGAGGTCATTCGGCTGATGGAGGATGTCGCGCGTGTCGATGAGCGGGTGCGCAAGCTGCAGGTCCATTTCGGCCAGTCGGCCAAGGACATCGACGACATCCTGGTTTCGACGTCGAAGGTCACCAAGCGCGGCCAGAAGATCGAAGCGCTGGAGTTCGGCGCGCAGCCCGACGGCGATGCCGCCGCGGACGCAGCGTCACGGGCTCCCGCCGCGAAAGTCGATACTGGCGCGCGCGTTGCCGATTCGAAAACCGGGCAGCTCAGGCTGAGGGTCGTCGAAGGCGACGACTGAGCAGCAGCGCCGGATCCGCCCTACTGCTCTTCCTTGGTCGTCATACCTGGGAATTCCGGCAACCAGGGCAGCGCCGAGCGGTGCCAGCTTTGCCGTCTCGGGACCAGCTGTTCACGTTGCCGCGCCGTGCCGACCCGGATGCCATAAACCTTCGGCCCGTCGCCAACCGATGTCGCGTAGAGATGCGAGCCGCACTCGCCGCAAAAGCCCTGCGCGCGCTTGTCGCCGCTCGATCCTGTCTTGATATAGACCTTTGGCGCACCCTTGGTGATCCGGTAGTGGCCTTCCGGCGCGCCCACGGTCACGCGAAAAGCCGTTCCGGTCAGTTGTTGGCAATCGGTGCAGTGGCAGATTCCGGTGTTCTCCGGGTCGACCTCCGCCTCGTAGGTGATGGCGCCACAATGGCAGCCGCCGTCGATTTTCATCTTCGCTCCTCCAAAGTCCCTTTAATCCTAGCGGGGGAAGACCGTGAGGCAATGGCGCAGCGCTAGTCCAGAGCCGGATCGGATGCGTTCTCGATCAGCCTGCGCCGCTGCTCCCAGGTGCCTGACGTCTGCGGCTTGACGAACAGCCGTGTGATCTCCGGCATCTCCTTCTTCAGCTGCGCCTCCAGGCGCTCGACGCAAGCTTCGATCTCGGGCGCCGTCAAATGGTCCTCGAACTCGATGCTGAGCCCGGCGACGATCTCTGCCGGCCCCATATGGACGGTCAGCACGCCGTTCGCCCGCTGCACCGCCGGATCCTGCTGGGCGATCGTCAGCACCTTCATCTGCACCTCGAGCGAGGCCGGCTCGCCGATCAGCAGGCCCTTGCTTTCGCGGGCCAGGAAGATTGCCGTCGCGCCCAGGATCAGCCCAATGCCGATGGAGGCGGCGCCGTCGAGTTCCGGCATCTCCAGAACTTCCGCCGCCAGGATGCCGGCGAACGCGACGATCAGGCCGAGAAGTGCTGCGCTGTCCTCGAACAGCACGGTGTAGACGCTCGGATCCTTGCTCGATTGCACCGCCCGCAGCCAGCCTTGCTTACCCTTCTGCTTGCGGAACTCCCTCAGCGCGACCAGCCAGGAGCTGCCCTCGAACAGAAAGGACAGGCCAAGAACGATGTAGTTGACCTTGCCGTTGGCGACCGGCTCCGGCGCCATCATATGGATCACGCCTTCGTAGAACGACACGCCGGCGCCCAGCGCGAAGACGAGGAGCGCGACGATGAAGCTCCAGAAGTAGAGTTCCCGGCCGTGACCGAGGGGATGCGTCCGGTCGGCCGGGCGGGCGGCACGGTGCATGCCGTAGAGCAGCAGGCCGCCATTGCCGGTATCGACCAGCGAATGCACGCCCTCCGACAGCATCGCCGAACTGCCGGTAAAGGCGGCGGCGGCGAACTTGGTCAGCGCGATGGCGAAATTGCCGGCGAGCGCCGCGTAGATCACCTTTTTTGAGCCGCCGTGCCCGGCCATGGTGCTGTCCCCATTCGATGCACACCCAGTCTAATGGTCAGATGGAAGAAGCTCCACAGCCACCACAACGTGTGAACCGCTGGCTCGTTCAAAAACGGCGGTCGTTAAAGAGGTTTGTCGTTAGAGACTGGTAGGCAGAACGACTACTCGATGATCTCGCTGGTCCACACCTTGAAGCCGGCAAGCGTTCCCGGCCCGAATATATGGGTCAACGGAACGTCGGCGGCGTCGCGGCCGGAGGCGATCAGGATGCGGCCGATGCGCGGTGCATTGTTGCGCGGGTCGAAGACATGCCAGCGGCCGCCGAGATAGACTTCCATCCAGGCGCAGAAATCCATGCTCGCCCATGGTTTCGGCATACCGATGTCGCTGATGTAGCCGGTGCAATAGCGCGTCGGGATGTTGAGTGCCCGGCAGAAGGTGACCGCGAGATGCGCATAGTCGCGGCACACGCCGCTCTGTTCGCGATAGGCTTCCGCGGCGGTGCGTGTCGGCCGAGCATTGCCGTAGTTGAAGACGATGTGATTGTGGACGAAGTCGCAGACCGCCTGCACGCGCGGAATGCCCAGCGGCGTGTTGCCGAACAGCCGCCACGCTTCATCAGCCAGAAGGTCGCTTTCGCAAAAACGGCTGGGCAGCAGAAACAGCAGCGTGTCCGCCGGCAGATCGCGCACCTCGTGCTGCCAGGCCATCAGGTCGCCCATCTCGAAAGTGCCGGGATCGCGGATCACCGCGTCGGTGCCGAAGGTGAAACGCCCGGGCGGCGCAACGAACCGGTTGCACCAGTTGCCGAAACTGTCGCGATAGCTTTCGATCGGCACCGGCGGGTTGGAGATCAGGAAATCCGGCCGCTCGAGATCGGAGGCACGCGAATAGTGGACATTCAGCATTGCGATGAGCGGCGTTTCCTGCGGAAAGTCGAAGCTCATCTCGCAGCCGATGTGAATTCGCATTGTCGTCCTGACGGCCTGCCTGACGATCACCGGGCGGAGGCACGGGTTGATGCTGCAGTGCGAAGACAACCATGGCATGGACCGCCATGGTTTACGAGCGAATTAGAAACCGGTTGAAAGCGAGCCGCTGACGGCGGCAGCAGTCGCTAACCCCTTGCAGTCCGGCGGTTCTCTTGTTTCACTTCGCTTCCCACATCAGGAGGAACGAATCATGGCTAAAGGTGCGATGAAGGCAGGCAAGGAAGCCCGCAAGCCGAAGAAGGACGCCAAGAAGCCCGCCCCGGCTCCGGCCCTGAAGGCGCCGCCGGTGAAGGCGATGAAGCTCAAGGACAAGTAAGTCCGGCCGATTTGCTTCGAAATGGGATTGCGACCGGCAGCGCTGTTGCCGGTCGTTGTTGATCGAGCGCTCGAAATTCCTATATTGGCGTGGCGGGGGCGACCTCGCGCTTCCCCAAAATCCGGACGGGACGACCCGCCATTGTTTGATTGATCGTCGGACTCCGAAAATCACTTTTCGGTCCGATGCTCTGATGGAGCGTTGTCGATGTCTTGGATTCTTCTCTTTTTTGCCGGCCTGTTCGAGATCGGCTGGGCAATCGGCCTCAAATACACCGATGGCTTCTCGAAGCTCGTGCCCACCGTGCTGACCGTTGCCTCGATGGTCGTCAGCCTAACTCTGCTCGGCCTGGCGCTGAAGGCGCTGCCCGTCGGCACCGCCTATGCGGTGTGGACCGGCATCGGCACCGTCGGTACGGCACTGCTCGGCATCTGGCTGCTCGGCGAACCAGCCACCGCGATCAGGCTGGCCTGCATTGCGCTCATTGTCTGCGGCATCATGGGATTGAAGTTCGCCGCCTGACCGATAGCGCTTCTTGTTTTATGCATGTCGTCCTCCCAAAACCGGGACCACTTATGGGCGACATGCATGGGACAAACACAATCAGGGCCGCTGCGAGGCGACCCTGATTCTCGAAGCCGATTGCTTCGTAGCCTGGAGGCTAGCGGGCCGAGAAGCCCGGCGGCGTCCTGCCGGTGCGCTGCTTGCGTGCCGCATAACGCGCGTCACGCTTGGCCTTGCGCTCGGCTTCATCGGCCAGAAAACGGGCGATGCGCTCGTTCTCTTCGGATTCCCGAATCTTGGCCTCAGCCTGTGCAGCTTCCTCGGCGGCGATACGTGCCGCTTCGGCTGCTGCCTCGCGCTCGGCCTTCTCAACCGCTTCGCGTGCCAGCTTCTCCTGCTTCAGCCGGGCCTTTTCGGCCTCGCGGATTTCGCGAGCCGCAAGGATAGCCTTGCGTTCAGCCTGCCGCGCCAGCACTGCGGGATCATCCGCCGCCGGCTTTGCCTTGAAGCGCTCGAGGAGCGCCTTCTTTGCCTCGTTTGCGGCGTTGCGCCGCTCGAAAACGTCTTTTTCCCTGTAGATAGCCAAGTCCACTTCCCTGAAGTCAATTCGCGACGCTTACATACGCGCGAAAACCGAGAGTTCAAGCGCCAAAACGGCATGGCAGCCATGAAATTGTCGGCTGTTGCAGCCGGGAGACGCCTTTGGAGCAATTCCAGGAGAAGTGTGAAGCGGTTTTCCCGGGAAAAGCGCGCAGCGCTTTCCCTTGGGAATTGCGACGAAGAGATAGAGTCGAAAACGACATGCACTGTTCACCGTCGCCCCTCTGGCAGCGAGGTTGGCGGATGGCTACGTCTAGCGGCAAATTCCAACATCAGGATGACATTAGATGGAACTCGGTCTCTACACCTTCGCCGACGTCAGCCCGCAGCCGGGCCCCGGCGCAATCGGCCCGCATGAGCGGCTGCGCAACCTGATCGAGGAGGTCGAACTGGCCGACCAGGTCGGCCTCGACGTCTTCGGCCTCGGCGAGCATCACCGGCCCGACTATGCCGCCTCCGCACCGGTCGTGGCCTTGGCCGCGGCGGCCGAGCGTTCGAAGCGCATCAAGCTGACCAGCGCGGTCACCGTTCTGTCCTCCGACGACCCGGTGCGCGTTTTCCAGCAATTCGCCACGCTCGATCTTCTGTCGGGCGGCCGCGCCGAGATCATGGCCGGGCGCGGCTCGTTCATCGAATCCTTCCCGCTGTTCGGTTACAACCTCGAGGGTTATGACGAGCTGTTCGCCGAAAAGCTCGATCTGCTGCTTGCCATCCGCGACAGCGTGAAGGTCACCTGGTCGGGCAATCTGCGCGCGCCGATCAACGATCGCGGCGTTTATCCCCGGCCCTTCCAGGACAGGCTGCCGGTCTGGATCGCCATTGGCGGCACGCCGCAGTCTGCCGCCCGCGCTGGCGCGCTCGGCCTGCCGCTGGCGCTCGCCATCATTGGCGGCGAGCCGGCGCGTTTCGCGCCGCTGTTCGATCTCTACCGCGAAGCCGCCAAGCGCGCCGGTAGTGATCTGGCGGGCCTCGCCACCAGCATCAACGTGCACGGCTTCATCGCCGAGACGACCGAGCAGGCGGCCGACGATTTTTACGGCCCGCAGGCGGAGGTGATGAACCGCATCGGCCGCGAGCGCGGCTGGGGTCCGACATCCCAAGCGCATTTCGACCAGTCGCGCGGCCCGAACGGGGCCTTGTTCGTCGGCGGCCCCGAGCAAGTGGCTGAGAAGATCGTCGCCCAGCACAAGATCTTCAAAAACGACCGCTTCCTGCTGCAGATGGCGATCGGCACCATGCCGCATGCCAAGATCATGAAGGCGATCGAACTCTACGGCACCAGGGTGGCGCCAATCGTACGCAAGGAAACAGCCAAGGCTGAGCCGGCACCGGCAGCGCCGGTCGCCTGACCCGGAGTCCGGTGCGAGCGGCCTCATTCCGGAAGCCGGCTCATGGAACCTGCGCCCATAACTCTGCGTTCATGCAGGCAATAGCCGATCGCCGAGGGCGCCGGCTCGAGGGTGAGCATGAAAACCGAACCCGCTGCCTTGGCTCACGCCGTCGCCGACGAATCGGATTCGCGCGTTGCGGCCCGCGCCGACACGCATCTGATGCGTTCGCTGCTCGTCGGCATTTTCCTGTTCATGGCCATCTATGCACTCTACTTCGCTCGCGCTTTCTTCATGCCGGTCATTCTGGCTTTCCTGCTGGCGCTGACGCTGACGCCGATCGTTAGGCTCCTGCGCAGGCACGGCATCTCCGAAGTGATTTCGGCGACCCTTCTGGTGCTGGTGTCGATCTGCATCTTTGCCAGCGTAGGCTACCTGCTCAGCGGACCGATCATCGACCTCATCAACAACACCTCTTCGATAGGCCAGCAACTTGCCGAACGGCTGGCACAATTGCGCCGCCCGCTCGAGAAGATCATGCAGATTTCGCATCAGATCGAACAGCTGACCCAGACTTCGCAGGAGCCGGGCATTCAGAGGGTGGCGGTGGCGCAGTCCGGCATCCTGTCGGCGGCCGCCAGCAACATCCTGTCGGCGGGAACAGGCCTGACCATCATCTTCGTGCTGTCGCTGTTCCTGCTCGCCTCCGGCACGATGTTTTATGAAAAGATCATCCAGTCCTTCGCCCGCCTCAGCGAAAAGAAACGGGCGCTGCGCGTCGTCTATGACGTCGAGCGCGAAATCTCGCACTATCTGCTCACCGTCACCATCATCAATGCCGGCCTTGGCACAGTCATCGCTCTCGGTCTGTGGGCGCTTGGCATGCCCAATCCGCTGGTCTGGGGAGCCGCCGCGGCGTTGCTCAACTTCTTGCCCTATGTCGGAGCGCTGATCACCATTGCGCTTGTCACGGTCATGGCGTTGATCAGCTTCGATACCATCTTCTACGCGCTTCTGGCGCCGGCCTTCGTGATCTTGTGCGACATCGTCGAAGGCCAGTTCGTGACGCCGATGGTGGTCGGCCGGCGCCTGGAGATCAACGCCGTGGCGATCTTGATCGCCATCGCCTTCTGGTCATGGCTGTGGGGCTTCGTCGGCGCCCTGATGGCGGTGCCGCTGCTGGTCGTCATCAAGGTATTCTGCGATCATTTCGACGGGCTTAGCCATGTCGGCAACTTTCTCTCCGCGCAGCACGCGGTTGTCGTCGAGGAGGACGACATCGCCGACCCCGAAGCTGTCAAAGGCTGATCAATATTTTTGAATTTGCGGCGCCGCCGGATGCTTCCTACATGCGGTCCTGACACAGGATCCCACCCATGACCGCTCTTTCCGTTCTCGACCTGTCGCCGATCGTCGAAGGCAGCGATGCCTCGCAGTCGCTGGCCAACTCGCTCGATCTTGCCCGCCATGCCGAGCGCCTGGGCTACAAGCGTTTCTGGCTGGCCGAGCATCACAACATGCCGGGTATCGCCAGCGCGGCCACAGCCGTCGTCATTGCCCATGTCGCCGGCGGCACCAAGACCATTCGCGTCGGCGCCGGCGGTATCATGCTGCCCAACCATTCGCCGCTTGTGATTGCCGAGCAGTTCGGCACGCTGGCCGCCTTGCATCCGGGCCGCATCGATCTCGGCATCGGCCGGGCGCCCGGCACCGACATGGGCACCGCCCGTGCCTTGCGCCGCAATCTCGAGGCCGGGGTCGACAATTTTCCTCAGGATGTCGTCGAGCTGATGGGCTATTTCCAGCCGGCTGAGGAAGGCCAGCGTATCCGCGCCGTGCCCGGCGAAGGCGAGGACGTGCCGGTCTGGATTCTTGGCTCCAGCCTCTACGGCGCGCAGCTCGCCGCCATGCTCGGCCTGCCCTACGCCTTCGCTTCGCATTTCGCGCCGGCGGAGCTGGATCACGCGCTGGATGTCTACCGCTCGCGCTTCCAGCCGTCCGAGCAGCTCGACAAGCCGCATGTCATGCTTGGCCTCAATGTCTTCGCCGCGCCCACCGATGCGGAGGCCCGTTTGTTGTTCACCTCGCTGCAACAGGCTTTCGTCAATCTGCGCACCGGCCGGGCCGGCCGGCTGCCGCCACCTGTCGAGAACTATGACCGCGATCTCGATCCCATGGCAAAGACAATGCTCGGCCAGGCATTGTCCTGCGCCGTCGTAGGCTCCCCGGAAACGGTGCGGCAAGGCATCGATGCCTTCGTGCGCCGCACCGGCGCCGACGAACTGATGGTCACCGCGCAGATTTTTGATCATGCGGCGCGGGTGCGATCGTTCGAGATCCTGGCCGAGGCGCACAAATCCCTGTCGCAGGCGGCCTGACAAATCCTGGTACGACTTACGCCGGGGGAAGGCTACGCGCTCACGCTCTGCGCAATCGCGCCGAGCGGACGGCATGAATTGCGGATCATCAGCCGGCCCTTGAGCAAAAGCTTGCGCGGCGGCGCGTCCCTGTTGCCGGCAAGACGGTCGAGAAGCAGATTGGCCGCCTGTTCTCCGATCGCCTGCACCGGCTGGGCCACCGTGGTCAACTGCGGCTGGAACACGTCGGACCATGGAAAGTCGTCGAAGCAAGCGACCGAAATGTCTTCCGGGCAGGACAGGCCGATGTCGCGGATCGCCTTCATGGTGCCGATCACCATCGGGTTGTTGGCCGAGAAGATAGCACTTGGCCGATCATGCGAGGAAAGCATCTGCATGGTTTCGTTATAGCCGTCGATCTCATGGAAATTGCCGAAGCGGATCAGTTCTTCGGCGATCGGCAGGCCGGCGGCGTGAAGCGCCTCGCGATATCCCGCCATGCGGTCATGCATCGGCGAGATGTCCGAGGTGCCGGTGATGTAACCGATGCGCCGGTGGCCGAGATTGATCAGATAGGTGATGGCGTCGAACACCGCGCGCTGGTTGTCCAGCACCACGGCATCGGTGTCGACGCCTTTGCAGATACGATCGAGCAGCACGACCGGCACGTTGGCGTCGTCGACGATCCGCTTGAGGATCGCGCCGTCGCCGACGCGCGCCACGATCAGCCCGTCGACCATGCGGTCGAGCAGCAGCCTGATCTGGTCGTCCTGGGTGTTCAAATCCTCGTCCGTGCAGCACAGCATGACGGCATAGCCGGCCCGGTCGAAGGCCTGCTGGATGACCGAGACGACATCGGTGAAGAACGGGTTGGTGATGTGCGGCACGGTCAGTCCGATGGTGCGGGTCGTGCCCATCTTCAGGCTGCGGGCGATCGCGTTGCGCTTGTAGCCGATATCGCGGATCGCCTGCTCGATGCGCTGGCTAAGCTCCGGGCTGACCGTCGCCGTGCCATTGATCAGCGCCGAAACGGTGGCGACAGAAACACGCGCCGCTTCAGCCACATGAAGCATGGTGGGCGCGGTGGATTTGCGGTGTCTTTTTTGCCCTGACGCTGTCATTTTCGAAACGTTTCGCCACCCCTTGCTGGCCAATACGTACGGAATCCTGTCCTTTTAAGCAAGAATCGAATTGCATCAAACGCCCGGCACCTTATATCGGCTTGACATGATCGAAACGTTTAGATTAGCGTTTGCGGGAAATTGACGACGACGGAAGGGAGGCCGCCATTGTCATGCAAGAGAGCAATTCCCTTTCCCCGCAGCACGGTGCGGCTGATCGGTCGGACACCGTTCTGAGTGCCAAGCGCATTTCCAAGAGCTTCGGCGGCATCGCCGCGCTTGTCGATGTCAGCTTTGAGCTGCGTCGCGGCGAGGTTCATGCCTTGATGGGCGAGAACGGCGCCGGCAAGTCGACGCTGATGAAAATCCTCTCCGGCGTCTATACCGGCTATGAAGGCACGGTCAGCGTCGATGGCCGCCCCGTCAGCTTCGCCGGAGTGCGCGATGCCGAGGATGCCGGCATCGCCATCATTCATCAGGAACTCAACCTGGTGCCCGAACTCAGCGTCGCCGACAACATCTTCCTCGGCCGCGAGAAGCTGATCGCAGGGCTGATCGTCGACCGCAAGGCAAGCAGCCGCGCGGCGGGTGCTTTGTTGCAGCGGCTCGGCATCGAACTCGATCCGCAAGCCCGCGTCGGCGCCTTGCGTGTCGGCGAGCAGCAACTGGTCGAGATCGCCAAGGCGCTGTCGATGTCGGCGCGCATCCTGATCATGGACGAGCCGACCTCGGCGCTGTCGCCGGCCGAATGCCAGCGGCTGTTCCGCATCATCCGCCAGCTTGCCGACAGCGGAGTCGCCATCGTCTACATCTCGCACCGCATCGACGAGGTCGTGCATCTGGCCGGTCGCGTCACCGTGTTTCGCGACGGACGCCATGTGCTGACCGAGCCGATGGCCAGGCTCGACGAAGATGCGATCATTTCGGCGATGGTCGGCCGCAACCTGCTTGCTTCCTCCCAGGAAGAGCGCAACACCACTGGCATGACCGTGCTTTCGGTCGAAAACCTGTCGCTGTCGAAGCCCGATGCGCATGGCTGGCGCACGGTGATCGACGGCGTCGGCTTCGATCTTGCCGCTGGAGAAATCCTTGGCATTGGCGGGCTGCTGGGTTCGGGCCGCACCGAGATCCTGGAAGCGATCTTCGGTTCGAGCGATGGCCGCACCGGCGGCGAAATCCGTATCGACGGCCAGCGCATGGATATCCGTTCGCCGCGCGATGCAAGGCGGCTGGGCATCGCGCTGGTGACCGAGGATCGCAAGACGCAAGGGTTGCATCTGCAGGCTTCGATCGCGGACAATGTCGCGCTGCCGCTGGTCGGCTCGCTGGCCCGCTTCGGCATCCGCTCGCTGGCCGGCGAGCAGGGGCTGGCGCGGCAGGCGGTCGAGGCCCTCGGCATCCGCTGCCGGGACATCGATCAGCCCGCCGGTACGTTGTCGGGCGGCAACCAGCAGAAGGTCGTCATCGGCAAGTGGCTGGCAACCAGGCCAAGGGTGCTGCTGCTCGACGAGCCGACGCGCGGCATCGATGTCGGCGCCAAGCGCGAGATCTACGACCTGATCTTCAGGCTGGCGCGCGACGGCCTCGCCATCGCCGTCATCAGCTCCGAACTGCCGGAGCTGCTGCACCTCTCCGACCGCATCCTGGTGATGGCCGATGGCCGCCAGACAGGCATTCTTTCCCGCGACGCGGCCAGTGAGGAGGCCATCATGCGCCTCGCCGCCCCGCGCCGGACCATATCGAGACCAGCCGCATGACTGCCCTGAAACTCCTGTCCCGAACCAAGCTCTATTGGGGCCTGATCGCCATCTTCCTGATCGGCGTGCTCGGCTCGCCGATGAGCTCGAAGGGCAACAACATCTTCCTCTCCTACGGCAATCTGCTCGATGTGCTGCGCCAGGTGTCGACCACCGGCCTGATCGCCACCGGCATGACGGCTGTGATCATCACCGGCGGCATCGATCTCTCCGTCGGCTCGCTGATGGCTATCTGCTCGGTGGTCTGCGCCATGCTGCTGACGGTTCCAGGCGTGACACCAGGCGTCGTGCTGGGCGTGCCGACCGTCGCTTTGGTGGCGCTTTGCCTCGGTTTCGTCGTCACCCGTTTCATCTTCCAGAACCTGGCAAAATCCCGCGCCGGCGCCGATCTCCTCCGCGAGATCAGGCTGGACGGGATTCGTGGGGTGGTCACGCCCGCCGTCGTCGGCGTGGTCCTGTGCTGCCTGTCGCTGTGGTTTCTGCTGCCGCAGATCGAGCCGAAATTCGGCGTGCTCGGCGTGCTGCTGGTGGCGCCATGCGTCGGCTTGCTGTTCGGCGCGCTCAACGGCTTCATCATCGTTGCCGGGCGGCTGCAACCCTTCATCGTCACCTTGGCGATGATGGTGACGGCGCTCGGCATCGCACGGCTGACCGCCGGCCAGAACAATGCGGTGCTGCCGGTCTATACCGGCTCCAACGCGACCGCCGATTTCGAGATCCTGCGCTCGCTGGTGTTCGGCATCATCCCGATGCCGGGCCTGTTCTTCCTCGGCGCCATCCTGATCTATGGCGCGGTGCTGCGCTTCACGCCGTTCGGCCGCTATGTCTACGCCATCGGCGGCAACGAGGAGGCGGCGCGCCTCTCCGGCATCGCCGCCGGCCGCGTCAAGATCGCTACCTATGCTGTCTCCGGGCTGCTCGCCGGCATCGCCGCCGTGCTCTATGTCGCGCAGTACCGGCAAGGCAAGCCGGATGCCGGCGCCGGGCTGGAGCTCGATGCCATAGCCGCCGTGGTCATCGGCGGCACCAGCCTGATGGGCGGCCGCGGCAGTCTCACCGGCACGTTCTGCGGCGTGCTGATCTTCGGCCTGCTCTCCAACATCCTGCAGCTCCACAACATCAATTCGAACCTTCAGCTGGTGCTGAAGGGGATGATCATCATCGGCACCGTGCTCGTGCAGGAGCGCAATGCCGGTGATCTCCTGGCCTATCTGCGCCTGCCCGGCGGGCAATCGGCGCATAAGGAAACGGCCGCGGCAAAGCGGCCGTCGCAAGAGACACCGTCTCTCAATCTCGGAGGAAACAAAAAATGAAACGACGTGACATGCTGAAGCTTGCCGCCCTGACCGCGGCGCTGCTGACCACCACCGCGCTTCTGACCACCGGCAATGCCTTCGCCCAGGACAAGAAGTGGAAGATCGGCTTCTCGCAGGTGACGACCATCGAGCCCTGGCGCGCGCAGTTCAACAAGGACATCCTGGCCGAAGCCGCCAAGCATCCCGAGGTCGAACTGATCATCACCGACGGCGAGGACAAGACCGAAAAGCAGGTCGCCGATGTCGAGAACCTGATCCGCCAGGAGGTCGATGCGCTGTTGGTGTCACCGAAGGAATCTGCCGGCCTGACCGGCGTCGTGCAGCAGGCGATCGACGCCAAGATCCCGGTCTTCGTGCTCGACCGCAATGTCGACACCAAGGACTACACGCAGTTCGTCGGCGGCGACAACGCGCTGATCGGTCGCGCGGCCGGCGAATATGCCGTCGAACTGCTTGGCGGCAAGGGCAAGGCTGCAGGCAACGTCGTCGAGATCTGGGGCGGCATGGGCACCCAGCCGGCGCATGACCGCCATGACGGTTTCCATGAATTCACCGACAAGGAACCGGGCATCAAATATCTGCTCGACCAGCAATCGGGCGACTGGAAGCAGGACCAGGCCTACAATCTGATGGCCAACGCGCTGAAGAGCAACGAGAAGATCGATCTCGTTTACGGCCACAACGACCCGATGGCCTATGGCGCCTATCTCGCCGCCAAGGATGTCGGCCGCGAGAAGGACATCAAGTTCATCGGCATCGACGGCCTGCCCAATGAAGGCGTGCAGATGGTCAACAAGGGCGAGCTGACGGCGACCTTCACCTATGTCACTCCCGGCGCCGAAGGCCTGCGCCAGGCGATCAAGTTCCTCAACGGCGAGAAGGTCGAAAAGACCATCACTCTGCCGACCGAGAAGATCACCAAGGAAAACGCTGCCCAGGTGCTGAAGGACAACGGCCTCTGAGCCAAGCTTCCTGCCGGGTGCCTTTATGGTGCCCGGCGGTCTAAGCCAGCTTCACCAGCAGCTTCATGAAGGTGGCGATCTCCTTGGCGGAGAGCGGCGCCAGCGTCTCCTGGGTGATTTCGCGCGCCAGCGGGATCAGGCGCTCGATCGCATCGCGGCCTGCCGCGGTCAGATTGACCAGAAGCCGTCTTTTGTCGACCTCGTGCTTGGAAAGCTCGACCAGGCCGCGCGCCTTCAGCCGGTCGATGACGCCCTTCACCGTCGCCGCATCCATCGCGATCAGCGTGCCGAGCTGGTTCTGCGAGGTCTCGCCGACGTCACGCAGCTTGGCCAACGCCGCGAATTGCGGCGGCGTCAGGTCGCCGATATGCGCGGCAAAGATCGCGACATGGCGCTGATGCGCCTTGCGCAGGATGAAGCCGACCTGCTCCTGCAGGAGGTAATCCTGGTCGTCCGAGGTCTCGACCTCGACCAGCTTGAGCAGATTGTCCTCGCCGCTCACCGCAAGCCATCCCAGGCTTCGATGTCATCGGCCGCGAGACCACCCATCCGATCGTGAATGCGCGGGCCGCAGGTCATGGCGAGGCAGAACAGGATCTCGTCGGGGCGCGGACCATCGGGCATGCCGACTTCCATGGCGTCGAAATGGCTGCGCACATAGGCGGCGTTGATGTGGCCGAGCGGGACGTCGAGCTTCGAACCGAAAGCGCCGACCTTCTTCGCCGACGGCACGATCGCCTTGGCGTCGCCGAGCCGTTCGCGCATGGCGTAGCCGCCGGGCACATGCCACAGCGCACCGTGTTCCAGCTCACCCGCCGTGCCGACAATGGCGCCCTTGCCGTAGCCGTCGATCTGCTTGACGTCGCCGCCGAGCGCCGCGATCAGCCGGTCGACGAGCAGCAGGCCGAGCGGCTTGAGATCGTCCATGGCGCTCTGCAGCTCCTCGACATAGCGCCCGGCGAACAAGTTTTTCACGAGCGCCATGGCGGCGGCGCGGCGGCGCGGCACCCTGGCCACCGGCCCGCCCTCGTGAAAAATCTCTTCGGTCAGCACCGCGATCTTGCGGATCGGAAACTCAGGCATGGGCAACCTCCTCCCTCGAACTTTTGTTGGGCGCGGCAAGCGCAACCGAGCCACTGATGCGGGCCTCACCGCCAAGAAACAACGCCGATCCGGCAATGAGGCCGCGCCGGCGAAAATCTTCGGCGACGGCAAGGCCATTGTCCAGCGCCTGCGCCACTTCGCCAGGTGCAAGCGTGCCGACGTGTTGGGTCACCAGTAGCGAGCCAAGATCGCTGTCGGGCGACAGTTCATGTGCGGAAATGCGTCTGATGGCGGGATTGCCAGGCAGGTCCACTGCGTTGGCAATGAGGGTCGCCGCCGCATCGGCCTCGGCGCCGGTCCGCGCGAGCACGGTGACGGCGTCGGCAATGCCAAGCGAGAAGGAGCGGCCGCGCCAGCCGCTGGTGGCAACGCCACGAACGCCATCTTCCGCGCGGATCGTGATCCGGTCGGCCATGCCGTTGCCGGTGCCGGCGACCGCCAATCCCATCGACTGTCCCCTGCCGATATGGATTGCGCAGTCGCCACCGTTGTTGACATAGGCGCGATCGAGCTTGCGACCCTCAAGCAATGCGGCGAGCATTTCGTCGGCTACCGATCCCGCGACGGCGGCCATCGGTGTTATGAAGCATTCCGCCAGGGGCATAACAGCTGCCTCCATGCGGCGCGCCGTCGGGCCGGCGAATGTGCGCGGCACCAGGAAAAACGCCGGCAGCCGCAATTCGGGGAGTTCCTCGACCAGCTCCATCAGGATCGTCTGGAACCGCGCTACGGCTTGTTCATAGGCTCGGCGGCATTCATCCGCCTCACCAAAAACCTCGACGATCAGGTCGATCGGCCCGTGGTTGAGATGCAGCCGCCTGCCGTCCTGCAGCCAATGGGCTTGCGGACCTTGCATCACCCGGCCCCGTTCGGGCCGGCACGACGTAGCTGCGCGAGTGGCGGCCATGGATTGTTGGCTTCGGCGCCGGTGCCGCGGCGCGGATTCAGGTACTCACCGCCTTTTGCGACAATGTCCTCGACGCTGCGTATCTCGGCCTCGTAGCCGCCGAGCCTGACATAGTCGTCGCGGCGCAGCGTGAACTCGATCGGGGCCACCAGCGCCGGCGTCGGCACATAGCCGAAGGCGCCTTCCGGCACTCGTGTGACATCGACCATCAGCGTGATGCCGCCGCCCGGCCAAACATAGACCGGCGCGCCGCCGACCGTCACATAGGTCTTCAGGCCCTGAACCGAGCGGGTGAGATTGACCGGGTTTTCGGTGACGCCGGCCCGCAGCGAACCGCCGGCACCGCCGATGAACAGCACCGTGCACAAAGCCGGCTCGCAATTGTCCTCGATCAGGCCGACCGACTTTTGCAGCCGTTCGGGGAAAGGTTTTTGCACCGGTTTCAGCTCGTCATCGAGCTCGTAATAGGCGAACTGCTCGCCGGTGGTCGACACCATCAGCAGCGACAGACCCGGCCGCGCGCCTTTCTTGGCGTTCCACTCGCCGAGGATCGACAGTGGGTCGGAAATGCTGGTGCCGCCCCAGCCGAGACCGGGTTCGGAGACCTTGAAATAGCGGCCCGGCGTCGAACGGCGACCAATGATCTTGATGCCCGTATCCTGCCAGCCCAGAACCTTGCCAGCCTGGTGCTCGGAAACGACGCCGGTGATGTGGTCGTCGACCACCACCACCTCGTCGACCAGGCCGCGCCATTGCGTGGCGAACATGCCTATGGTCGCCGAGCCGCAGCCGACGCGCATGCGGTGTTCCTGCTTGCCGTCGATGACAGGCGCCTTGCCGGCTTCGACTGTTATGGTGGCGCCGCCGTCGATGGCCAGTTCCACCGGCTTGCGGTTGCACAGATTGAGCAGAGCGTCGCAGGTGGCGCGGCCCTCGGCCTTGGAGCCGCCGGTCAGGTGATGCACACCGCCCAGCGACAGCATCTGCGAGCCATATTCTCCCGTCGTGACATGGCCGATCGCTTCGCCTTGCGATCGCACGACAGCCGTTTCGGGTCCGATATGACGGTCGGTGTCGATCTTCACCTTGACGCCGCAATACGAAAAAATGCCTTCGGTGACCACGGTCACGAGATCGACGCCTTCGACTTCCTGGCTGACGATGAACGGGGCCGGCTTGTAGTCGGGATAGGTGGTGCCGGCGCCGATTGCCGTGACGAAGCGGCGGCCGGTGTTGACCAGTTCGCCGTCCCAGGCCTCGCCTTCGGCAATGAACGGCACGATTGCCGCGCCGGTCTCGGCCGCATGGTCGAGGATCGTCAGCGGGTCCATCCGCACGATCCTGCCGCCGACATTGCCGTAGCGGTCGCAGGCGCCCGTGCGCCCATCCGCGATGTAGCACATCACCGGACAGGCATCGCAGCGGATCTTCTCCGCCACCAGCTTCTCGCCGGGATCATGGGTTTCGAAGCGTTCGGCAAGCTCGCTCATCGGCGTGCCTCCTTTTCGCGGATGCCATCTTTTTCGCGGATGCCAGCGCGGATACGCGTCGGCGTCGCCGGTATCTTGGTGACCAGGACGCCGGTGGCGTGGCGGATGGCATTGAGGATTGCCGGTGCCGTCGGGATCAGCACATGCTCGCCCAAACCCTTGGCACCGAAGGGTCCTTCCGGGTCCGGAACTTCAATGAGAATGGTCTCGATCGGCGGCACGTCGCCAATGGTCGGGATGAGATAGTCGTGCAGATTCTCGGTGCGGCCGGGGATGTACTCTTCCATCAGCGCCATGCCGATGCCTTGCGCGATACCGCCTTCGATCTGGCCCTCGGCCAGCAGCGGGTTGATCGCCTTGCCGACATCGTGCGCGGCGGTGATTTTCAGCAGCTTCACCGTGCCGAGCTTGAGGTCGACCTCCAGTTCGGCGATCTGCGCGCCATAGCCGTAAACGGCATAGGGCTTGCCCTGTCCTTTGGCATCGAGCGGCAGTGTCGGCGGATCGTAGGTCTCCTCAGCACGGAAGACGAAGCCTTCGGTATCCACATCCAATGTCGCGAGATCGATGCGGCGCGTGGCTTCGCCTTCGCGGATGACGATCGCGGGGCCGTCGAGTTGCAGGGCTGCGTTTTTGGAAACATTGGCAAATCGCAGGATCTTTTCGCGCAAGGCGCGGCCGGCCTTTTCGGCTGCCTTGCCGGTGACGAAAGTCTGGCGCGAGGCCGAGGTCTTGCCGGCGTCGGGAGTGATGGCTGTGTCGGCGCTCTTCAGTTGGAATTTCTCCAACGGCAGGCCGAGAGCGTCGGCGCAGATCTGGGTGATGACGGTGTTGGAACCCTGGCCGATATCGACGGCGCCCTGGTGCAGGATGACCGCGCCGTCGGCCGCGATGCCGACCCGGATTGTCGACGGGTTGGGCAGCGAGGTGTTGCCGCAGCCATACCAGCAGGACGCGACGCCAACGCCGCGCTTTCTATCCCTGTTGGCACTGTTGAATGCATCCGCATCAGCCGTCGCGCGCACCCAATGCGGCTGCAGCGATTCGAGGCATTCGGCAATGCCGACGCCGGACTCCAGAAGCTGCCCGGTAACCGTTTCGGAACCGTTCCGAAGGCAGTTCCTTAAGCGGAAGTCGAGCCGGTCCATGCCGAGCTTGCCGGCCAGCTCGTCATAGAGCGTCTCCTGCATGATCGTCGCTTGCGGGACGCCGAAGCCGCGGAAGGCACCGGAAATTGGCCCATGCGTGTGAATGGCGCGGCCTTCGGCGCGGTAGTTCGGCGTCGCGTAGGGTCCGGAGGCGTGCACCGGCACGCGGTTGGCCACGGTAGGGCCCCAGCTTGCATAGGCGCCGGTGTTGAAATCGCCCTCAAAGATCATGCCGGTGACGAGGCCATCGGCATCGGTGCCGATAGTCGCTTTCATCTCGGCCGGATGGCGCTTGGTGGTCGACATCATCGATTCGTTGCGGGTGTAGGCGAGTGCCGCCGGCCGCCCCGTCTTCATCGCCACAAGGCCGATCAGCGGCTGCAGCGAAACGTCGAGTTTGGAGCCGAAACCGCCGCCGGTCGCGGTCGGCACGATGCGCACCTTGTCGACGGCTAGGCCGAGCACCTTCGCCGTCTCGTCGCGGTCCATATAAGGCGCCTGGGTGCAGGCGACGACCACCAGCGTGTCGCCGTCCAGATAGGCATAGCCGGCTTCCGGTTCGATATAGGCGTGCTCGACATAGGAGGTGTCGATGGCGCCGGACACGGTGAACGCAGCGCCGGCAAGCGCCGTCTCGGGGTCGCCGCGTTCGACCAGGCCGGAGGTGAGCAGGTTCGCCGGCCGACTTTCATGGATCAGCGCAGCACCCTCAGCCTGCGCCTCAGTGGGTTGCAGAAAATGCGGCAGTTCGCTCCAGCGGATAGGAAAATCCGACAGGTCGAGATCGAGGATCGCCTCGCGCTCGCCGGCGACCAGCGCCACCGCCTCGCCGCGAAGACGAGTAAAACCTACGGCCAGCGCCGGCTGGTCGGCGAATGGGCCGATAGCGCCGAAACAGTTTTTTCCCGGAATGTCGGCGGCGGTGAAGACCCCGGCGATGCCAGGATGCTGTTTCGCCCAGCCGTCGAGGTCGCCGAAGGCGAAACTGGCGTGATAATGCGGCGAGCGGACCACCAGCACGGCCAGCGCATCGGCGGGGAAGGAATCGCCGCCGAATTTCTCAGCCCCGGTGACCTTCGGCACGCCGTCGAGTCGGATCGGCGAGGAGCCGATCGCGTGGCCGGATGGGGGCAAGCGGAAATCCAGGCTTGCTGCCTGCAGCGAGGCATCCATCACTGCGGCAATGATCTTCCGGTAGCCGGTGCAGCGGCACAGAATTCCGCCGAGCGCGTCCTGTACCTCGACCTCGGTGGGGCTCGCCTTCTTCTCCAGCAACGCCGTCGCCGCAACCAACAGGGCGGGCGTGCAGATCCCGCACTGCGCGGCGCCGTAGGCGAGGAAAGAGGCCTGCAACGCCGACAGCCGGCCGTTGGAAAGCCCTTCGACTGTCGTCACCGATGCGCCGGCAGCGGAAGCCGCCGGCATCAGGCAGGCGCAGACGGGATCGCCGTCGACCAGCACCGTACAGGCGCCGCAATCGCCGGCATCGCAGCCGACCTTGGTGCCGGTCAGCCCCAGTTCGTCGCGCAGCACCAGAGACAGCCGGCGCAGCGGCGGCACATTGACCGAGACGGCGGCGCCGTTGACCTCGAAGACGATATCGGCGCGCGCAGCGCCGAAGCCTGGCTGGGCACTGCTCGGATCGGGCAAGGCTTCACGCGCGTCAGGCTGAATTTGGCTCATGCCGCCACCTCTTCGCAAGTCGTCCGGCCCACAGCCGCGAGCACGGCGCGGGCAACAATCTCGCGCACCGCATCGAGCCGGTATTCGGCGCTGCCGCGCACATCGGCGATCGGCGACAGTTCGCTCATCGGCGCGGACAGGACCGCAAAGGCAAGTCCGCCATCCGCCGGCAGCCCGCACAACGCGGCTTCGACGCCGGCCAGCCGCCTGGCCACCACCGAGCAGGAGCCGGCGGCGACCGCCGCTTGCCGGACAAGGCCGTTTTCGACGACCAGACGTGCCGCCACCATGGCAATGGAAATGACGAGATAACGGCGCGCGCCGAGCTTGACGAAAGCCGACATGCCCGTAGCAGCGGGTCTCGGCACGCGGATGGCCGTGACCATCTCACCGGGCAGCAGAGCCGTTCGGCGGTTGCCGAGAATGAAGTCCTGCAGCGGCAGGTGCCGCGTGGCTGCCACCGAGCGCAGCTCGACCTCGGCATCGATGACGAGCAGGGCAGGCACACCGTCGGCGGCCGGCGACGCGTTGCAGACATTGCCGGCGACCGAGGCGACGTTCTGGATCTGCACCGAGCCGACCTCGCGCGCCGCCTGTTTCAAGGCATCGAAGGCCGGCGGCAAGGGGTGGCGGACGATGTCGGTCCAGGTCGTGCGCGCGCCGATGACGAAATGGTCGCTCGTCTCGGCAATGCCGCGCAGCGAACCCAGGCCGTTAATGTCGAGAACATTGTCGCGGAAGGGTTTGCTGCCCTGTGCCGGATAGAAATCGGTGCCGCCGGCAAGGATGCGCCAGGCGCCCTCGCCAAGCAAAGCGAGCGCTTCGTCGACCGAGGTGGGTTTCGCGTAACGGATCACGCTTTGCCTTCCAGAAAAGGAACTTTCCGAATCCGGTATTTCCGGCGTTCAAGCCGAGAAATTCATTCGTATGCAAATGATATCAAGCCCGCAGGATTTGTCAAAGCCGGAGTTTGCAGCGACCCGGCCGGCACGCATTTGTTATGTCGCGAGAGGTTGACGCCGCCGGCCATCTGGTCAAGTTTCTGCGTCCGGTCTGTTATGTCGCGAGAGGTTGACGCCGCCGGCCATCTGGTCAAGTTTCTGCGTCCGGTCGCGTCAGCGGCATTTTCCACTGGAGCCTGCATACGGAAGAGGAAAGCCCATGGCCGACGAAGCGCTTGTCGTCATCGACCTGCAGAACGATTTTTGTCCGGGCGGCGCGCTGGCGATTGCTGGCGGCGATGAGATCGTGCCGCTGGTCAACGACCTGATCCGGCGAACCGACCATGTCGTGCTGACGCAGGACTGGCATCCCGCCGGTCACTCCAGCTTTGCTTCGAGCCATCCGGGCGCGCATCCCTTCACCATGATCGAGATGCCGTACGGCCAGCAGACGCTGTGGCCGGACCACTGCATCCAGGGCAGCTTGGGCTCCGATTTCCATTCCGGCCTCGCCTGGACCAAGGCCGAACTCGTCATCCGCAAGGGATTCCGGCCTGATATCGACAGCTACTCGGCCTTCTTCGAAAACGATCGCACGACACAGACCGGCCTTGCCGGCTACCTCCGGGAGCGCGGCATCGACACGCTGACCCTGGTCGGGCTGGCGACCGATTTCTGCGTTGCCTTCTCGGCGCTGGACGCCGTTAGCCAGGGCTTTAAAACCATAGTGCGGCTCGATGCCTGCCGCGGCATCGATCTCAACGGCTCGCTCCATGCCATGCTGCAGCGCATGCGCGACGCCGGCGTGACGCTCGAAGACCCTTTGTCGGATTGAACGGATCGTGGGGCAACAGGTAGAGATCCGATGTTTAAAGGCAGGATTGTCGCCTTCGGTGAAGGTCCCCCTCACCCGGATTGCCAGCCGAATTGCGAAGGGCAATTCGGGGCGATCCGACCTCTCCCCTAGGGGAGAGGAGGCTGCCGGCGCCGAAGCTCGTCTCTTCTCCCCAACGGGGAGCAGATGGCCGCGTAGCGGCCGGATGAGGGGGCCTTTTTCATATCCGATTCCCCTGTTGGCTGCATGCGCTGCGATAATTGCCGCTACGCTGTTTCCGGCACAAGCTTTCGCGGCGGAGGAACACGGCCTGCCCGGCGCTTCGATGTCGCTGTGGTGGACGCTGCCCTTTGCCGGGCTGCTGTTGTCGATCGCCACCGGTCCGCTGCTGTTTCCTCATGTCTGGGAGCATCACTACGGCAAGATCGCGGCCCTTTGGGGCGCTCTGGTGGTCCTGCCGCTGGCGGTTGCCTTCGGTGTCCCCACAGCGACCGAAGCGGTGCTGCATGCGTTGCTCACCGAATACATGTCGTTCATCATCCTGCTGTTTGCGCTGTTCACCATTTCGGGCGGCATTCTCATTGCCGGCAACATTCACGGCACGCCGCTGGTGAATGCCGGCCTGCTGCTGGTCGGCGCGCTGCTGGCCTCGGTGATCGGCACGACCGGTGCCTCGATGATCCTGATCCGGCCGATCATCCGCGCCAATGATAACAGGCCGTTCAACGCCCATGTTGTCATCTTCTTCATCTTCCTCGTCTCCAACATCGGCGGCTCGCTGACACCTTTGGGTGACCCGCCTTTGTTCGTCGGTTTCCTCAGAGGCGTCGATTTCTTCTGGACGACCGCCAACCTCTGGCGCGAAACGCTGTTCGTCGGCGGCGTCGTGCTGGCCGTCTTCCTGGGCATCGACATCATCCTGCACCGGCGCGAGGCTGGCGCGCCGAAGATCAAGGATCCGACACCGGATACCAAGGTGCGTCTGCGCGGCCTGGCCAACCTTCCGCTGCTGGCGGGCGTGATCGGCGCCATCCTGCTGTCGGCGGCCTGGAAGCCGGGCGTCAGCTTCTCCGTGTTCGGGGTCAGCCTGGAACTGCAGAATCTGGTGCGCGACGCTCTCATCCTGGCGCTTGCCCTCGTTTCACTTGCCATTTCGCGCAAGGAATACCGCGAAGCCAACGGCTTCAACTGGGGTCCGATATCAGAGGTGGCCAAATTGTTTGCCGGCATCTTCATCTGCATCGTGCCGGTCGTCGCTATCCTGAGGGCCGGCCATGAGGGCGCGCTGGCGCCGTTGGTCGCCCTCGTCACTTCGCCCTCGGGAGGGCCCAATGACCTCGCCTATTTCTGGCTGACAGGGGCGCTGTCATCCTTCCTCGACAATGCGCCGACCTATCTGGTGTTCTTCGAGCTTGCCGGCGGCGACCCCCGGCACCTGATGACGGAATTCGCCTCGACTTTGGCGGCGATCTCCGCAGGCGCGGTGTTCATGGGTGCCAACACCTATATCGGCAATGCGCCGAACTTCATGGTCTACGCCATCGCCAGGCATCGCGGCGTCAAGATGCCGGGCTTTTTCGGCTATATGGCATGGTCGGGCCTGGTGCTGATCCCGACATTTTTGGTAACGGGTTTTCTGTTCTTCGGCTGATCAGCCCACGCCGACATAACGGCGCACCGCCGACGGGTCGGCACGCAATTCCTCGACATCGACCGTCTCGCGATTGCGGCCGTTCTCGATGAAGGCAACGCGGTCGGCGACCGAAAGCACCGCATCGACGCGCTGTTCGACCAGGATCGTCGAGACCCCCATGTCGCGCAGCTTCGACACCGTCTCGCGGATCTTGGCGATCATCGACGGCATCAGGCCCTCCGTCGGCTCGTCGAGCAGCAGCACTTGCGGTTCGAGGCAGAGTGCGCGTGCCATCGCCAGCATCTGCTGTTCGCCGCCGGACAGTGTGCCTGAACGTTGCCGCAGCCGCTGGCGCAGCAGCGGAAAGAGGTCGAGCACATTTTCACGCGTCGCCTTGCCCTTGCCGCGCGCCATCAGGCCGATCTCGATGTTTTCCGCCACCGTCATCTCGGCGAACAGCCGCCTTCCCTGCGGCACATAGGCGACGCCGGCCTTGGGCACTTCATGTGCCGGTAGCCGAGTCAATTCCTGACCGTCGAGCCTGATCGAGCCGGCGCTCGAGGGAACCAGCCCCATGATGGCTTTGAGCGTCGTCGTCTTGCCGGCGCCGTTGCGGCCGAACAGGCACAGCACCTCGCCCTTGTTCAGCACCAGGTCGAGGCCATAGAGCACCTGGACCTCGCCATAGAAGCAGTCGAGCCCCGAGATGGTGAGTGCTTGAGACGTCGCCTCGGCCTTGTTTGTCTCGGTCATGGGGCGGTCCCTAGATAGGCTTCCTGCACCGCCACGTTCCCGCGGATTGCTTCGGGCGTGCCTTCGGCGAGGATCTTGCCGGCGTTGAAGACGGTGATGCGGTCGGCCAGTTGCATGACCACGGGCATGTTGTGCTCGATCAGAAGCACGGTGGCATTTTTGGCGATCTCGCGCACCAACGTGATGAAATTGTCGATCTCAGAGTCGGCCAGGCCTTGCGTCGGTTCGTCGAGGATCAGCAGGCGCGGCTTCAGCGCCAGGCCCATCGCCACTTCCAGCAGGCGCTGATGGCCGTAGGACAATTGGCCGGCCGGCATGTGGGCACGATCGGCCAGGCCGGTGCGTTCGAGCGCGGTCATGACAGCGGCCTGTATCGCGCTCTTGGAATGGCCATGCCGCAGCGTCAGCTGCACGGGCAACGCGACGTTGGCGTAAACGGACAGGTTGGCATAGACGCTGGTGAGCTGGAAGGTGTAGGCGATACCCCTGCGGACCCTGACATAGGCAGGCAGATTGGTGATGTCGGCGCCGTCGAAGACGATCATGCCGGCAGACGGCTGGATGCGGCCGCTGACCAGGCTGACGAAGGTGGTTTTCCCCGCCCCGTTGGGGCCGATCACGGCGCGGATTTCGCCGGGCATCAGCGCGAAATCGACATTGTCGACGGCGCGCAGGCCGCCGAAGTTGCGCGACAGGCCCTTGGTGGTCAAAAGCGGCATCATGGCAGCCACCCGAGCCAGCGCTGGCGGATGCTGCCCAGAATGCCCTTTGGGAAAAAAAGCACCAAAAGGATGAGCGCGATGCCGACTATCAGCAGATAGGCGGAGGTGTAGCCGCTGGTGATATCGATGACATAATACATGAACAGCGTGCCGATCAGCGGCCCGAGCGTTGTGGCAGCACCCCCCAGCAGCACCCACAGCAGCGGCAGGATCGAATACTGCACCGAAGCGAAACTCGATCCGACATAGCCGAACAGCAGCGCGTAGGCGGCGCCCGAGGCAGCGCAGATGGTGCCGGAGATGACGACGGCGGTGAGCTTGTTGGAGAAAGTGTCGTATCCCAGCATCTTCGTCCGCTCCTCGTTCTCGCGGATGGCGACCAGCACGCGGCCATAGCGGGAGCGGACCATGGCCAACTTGACGAGAAGCACGATCGAAAACAGCCCGAGCGCTGTCAAGTAGCGCACCGTTGGATTGGTGAGTTCGAGCGATGTCGTGCCGAAGCTAAGCACCCGCGCCGGCTGCGGGACGACCATGCCCTGGTCGCCGCCAGTCCACGTCGCGAAATAAAGAATGAGGAGATAAAAAACCTGGGCGAACATCATGGTGACGATCATGAAGGCGACGCCCGAGGCGCGGAGCGCCAGCAGGCCGATCACCAGCGCCAGCACAGCGCCGCAGGCAATTCCGCTGAGGAAAGCCGCTGGTACGCCCCAGCCAAGCTGGATGACAGCAAGGCCGGCGCCATAGAGACCGGCGGCAAAGAACATGGCGTGGCCGAGGCTGAGCAGGCCGACATAGCCGAACAGCATGTTGTAGCCCATGGCAAAGACCGCCAGCACCATGATGCGGGCAAGCAGTCCGTGATAGTACTCCGGCAGCAGGAAGCTCAGCACGAAGAGCAGCGCGATGACGCCGAGATGCAGGGCATAGGCTTTTGCCGGCGAAGCTTCGCTCATCGCGATGCCGTCCCGAACAGGCCTTGCGGGCGGAACACCAGCACCATGGCGACCAGCAGCGTTGCGATGATCTTGGCCAAAGTCGGCGAGAAGAACATCGAGATGATGCCGTCGGAGAGGCCGATCAGCACGGCGGCGACGACCGTGCCGCGCAGCGAGCCGAGGCCGCCGATGATGACGACGATAAAGGAGAGCAGCAGCGGATCCTGTCCCATCAGATAATGCGCCTGGCTGATCGGCACGATCAGCACCGCGGCAATGGCCGCCAGCATGGCCCCAAGCGCGAAGACGCCGCCATAGACACGGCCGACAGGGATGCCGAAGGCTTGCGCCGTTTCGCTGTCATACTGCGTGGCGCGCATGACGAGGCCGATCCTGGTGCGCGTCAGCACCAGCCATGTCGCGGTGAGCAGCAGCGCGGAAGCGGCGATAACAGACAGTTTGTAGCCGGAGTAACCGAACCAAGGCAAAAGGATGCGGTAGCTGAACGGCGGCTCCACCGGCCGCGCCTCCGGGCCGTAAAAAGTCAGCGCCAATTGCTGGATGATGTAGAGCATGCCGATGGTGGCGACGATGGTGGCTTCCGGATTGTAATTGAGCCGGCGCAGCACCAGCCGTTCGGCGACCAACGCAATGGCGCCGACGATCAGCGGCGCAATCACCAGCGCCGCCAGGAAGCCGAGCACAGGGTGACCGCCGATGGCCGTGGTGATCGCCCAGGCGAGCACCGCGCCCAGCATGAAGAACTCGCCATGCGCGACATTGACCACCCGCATGACGCCGAACACCAGGGACAGCCCGAGCGCGGTCAGCGCCAGCACCGCGGATGTGACGAGGCCTTCGAGGGCGGCGAGGAGAAGGTGGGGACCGAAGTGCATCGGCTACGCACCGGCGGATGCGCGAGGCACCCCCCTCTGTCCTGCCGGACATCTCCCCCGCAAGGGGGGAGATTGGATGTCCTCACTGGTTTCGCCAACCATCAACGCTCGCAGATGGGCGCCGCCGCACGAACTGCCGATCTCCCCCCATGCGGGGGAGATGTCCGGCAGGACAGAGGGGGGTGCCTTGGCGCTCACGCTGCTGAAGCTAAGCCTCACAGCGCCTGCGTCGTGTAATCCCCCTCGGCCTCGTAAAGCCCGTCTTCGATCTTGGTCTTGTGCACGACCTTGAGCTTGCCGCCTTCGACCTTGGAGATGTTCTGGATGCCGAAGCACTGGTGGATCTTGCCGTTGAAGGTTTTCGGCCCCTGCGGATGCTCGGCACCTTCGGCGAATTCGGTCAGGGCTTCGGTCGCCTCGACCAGCTTGGCGCGGTCTTCCGGTCCCTTGTAGCCGGCATCTTCCATCGCCTTCTTGACGACGTAGAGCGTCTCCCAGCAGCCGAACATGTGGGCTGCGGTGGAGACGTCCTTGGGGTCGCCGACGGCCGCACCATCGTCGTCGATGCCGACGGCGGTGCGATAGGCCTTTTGCGCCTCGGAATCATCGGCCTGCGCATAGCGCGGCGAGCCTTCCCAGAAATGGCTGCCGTCGAGGAATTCGAGGCCGGGGCTGTTGATGTCGGTGGCCTCGAGCGAATCGATGAAGCCGAACAGTTGCGGCCGGTTGGAGCCGTAGAACTCCCCGAGCTCCTTGACGAAGGTGAGCACGGCCGGGCCGACCATGACGTGGTAGATCACCTCGGTCTCGGCCGGGATCTGCGGGAAGTATTTGGTGAAGGACGATTCCGTCGGCGGAATGGCGATCTGCGCGATGACCTCGGCGCCTTGCGCCTTCAGTGCCGGCGGCAGGTAGTCGCGATGGTCGTAGCCGAAGGCGAAATCGGGGAAGATCTGCGTCACCTTCTTGCCGACATTGGCCGCGATCCACGGCGCCATCGACTGGATCTGGCTCTTCACGTCGGTGATGCCGGGCTGGAAGACATAGCGGTTCAGCTTTGTCGAGGCGACGTGATGGCCTTCGCTGACGACGAAATAGGGCATCTTGTTTTCGCCGGCGGCGGGCGCCGAGCCGATGACGACATGCGAGAACAGCGTGCCGAAGACGATGTCGGTCTTGTGCTGGGTGGCGAACTTGCCGACCACCTCGGCGCCACGGCCGGGGTCGGTGCCGTCATCCTCGATGATCACCTCGACCTGGCGGCCATTGATGCCGCCGGCGGCGTTGATCGCCTTCACCGCGGCAGCCGTCGTCTTCTCATACCAGCGGCCGTAGGCGGCGCCGATGCCGGTGCGGTGCGACTGGAAGCCGATCTTGACCGGCGCGGAACTCTGCGCCTGGGAATAGCGGACGAAGCCCGGCGCGACGGCGAGGCCGGCGCCCGCGGCCAGGCCCTTCAGCGCCGTGCGGCGGGTGAGGCCAGTCTTGGAGAGGTCGAAAAATCCGTTCTTGTCAGCCATGTTCGTTCCCCTGTTTTCAGTTTTGACCAACGATAAGGCGGCTTCGGCATCCTCGCTTAGAGGACGCAAAAAATTGCATGTGTACAAACTAAATCATCAAAGCCTCGATGTGGCAAGCGAGCTTCCCCAACGATATCGAGGCCGCTCTTTTCTCATCCAACCGTCGGCGTGGCAAGCAACCAGAGGCCGAACACCGTATAGGCGATCATCAGCAAGGTAAGCGGGAACTGGCTGAGTGCCGCGCGGGAGGGCTGCGGATGCAGGCGCCAGGCGAAGCCGTGGGCGACGAGGACGGCGAGCACATGGCCAAGGATGATGGCGCAGGCCTGGACATTCCACAGCCACCACGCCGAGTCCGCCCCGGCAACGATGCCGGCCTCGATCTGCATGTCGGCGGTGCCGAACAAGTTCCAGCCCATCGCGAACGGGTCGGAAAGTGCCGCAAGCGTATATTGGCCGTCGACAAGCAGCGCCGTCAGATAATGCGCGACATGATAGGCGAGCGCGATCGGCACGATCGACCACACCAGCAGGCCAGCCGCCTTGCCGAGAGTGTGGACGCTGCCGGCGAGACGCTGGCCAAGCCAGACGGCGAGCAGGAACACCGCCGCCAGCAGCACGAATGTCAGGACGAGCCCGAAAGTGCCGCTGCCGATGACCGCGGTGCGGCCGGGAAATTCGAGCGGATTGATAACGAACAGGCCGAGCCAGAAGAAGGTCTTCGACAGGCCGTCGAAGGACACCGACGACAGGGCCAGCAGCAGGAAGGCGATGCCGCTGATCGGCAACGGCTCGGCGGTAAGCAGCTTGGCGCCCGGCCAGCAGAGTGCCAACCGGCCGTGTTCGCTGCGCTCGACGATGGCGAAGCGCGCCAGCATCGAAAAGAAAACCGCCAGGAATTCGCCGCTGCGGCTCCAGGCGCGATAGCCGAATGCCAGCATGGCCAGGAACGAGAGCAGCCAGTAGAGGCCGGCGGCAAAAGCCAGCCGTGCCGGATCGTCGGGCGCCGGATCGATGAGTTCGAACCAGGCAAAGGCGAAGAACAAGATTACAGCTGGCCAGCAGCCGGTCCATCGCGGGAGGGGCCATCTCCCTTCATCGTTTCCACCCGACAGGCGCGAGGCAAGGCGCCACGGTCCATGCCAGGGATTGAGCCATGACCAGAGATCGCCGAAGATGCCCTGCAGCAGGGTGACGCCGGCCCATAGCAGCGTCCAGATTACCAGTGGCAGAGGATTGGAAAGCGGGTCGCGGCTGCCGAAAAGGCCGGCGGCGATGAGGATTGCAAAGCCGGCAAAGGATATCAGGCCGATGACGGCGCGGGCGCCGTCGCCGAAGGTGAACAGCGGCAGGCGCCGGCGCCAGAAACGGTCAAGTGAATCCGCAGGTAGCAGCGCCAGGACGGGGAAGCTGACGGCCACGGCGAAAGCCCCGCCGACCAGATAGTAGCCGGTCGGCAGGAGCAGGACGTGGCCACGGTCGGAGGCGTGGGCGAAGGCGGGGGTGGGGAGGGATGCAAATAAGCAGATGAAGCTTGTCTTTAAGAGGCGACAACCTTCGCCGCCGCGATCCTTCACACCCCCCTCTGCCCTGCCGGGCATCTCCCCCGCAAGGGGGGAGATCGGATGTCGCCCAGGCTTTCGCCAATTTTCAACATCGGAGAAAAAGGCGGACCGGTTGAAGCGGCCAATCTCCCCCCTTGCGGGGGAGATGTCCGGCAGGACAGAGGGGGGTGGGCGGGAACTCAAGCTATCCGAGATTCCATCTTTGCCGGCGATGCAAGGTCGTCCATCACCGCTCACACCTTGACCAGTTGCTCCACGCGGTCCTTCTCGCCAAAGATCCTGAGATACCGCTCGATCTCTTTCACATCACCCGTCGCCTTGGCCGGATTGTCGGAAAGCTTGACCGCCGGCTTGCCATTGGCCTCTGTGACCTTGCAGACCAACGATATCGCGTCCAGCCTGTTGGTTTCCGTTGGCGCGCAGCCTTCGAAATCATTGGTCAGATTGGTGCCCCAGCCGAAGGACATGCGCACCTTGCCCTTGAAATGGCGGTAGGTCTCCTCGATGGTTTCGACCTCGAGCCCGTCGGAGAAGATCAGCAGTTTCTGGCGGGGATCCTTGCCCTTGTCGCGCCACCAGGACAGGATTTTTTCGCCGCCTTCGATCGGTGGCGCGCTGTCGGGGCGAAAGCCCGTCCAGTCGGCCACCCAGTCCGGCGCGTCGCGCAGGAACGACGCGGTGCCGAAAGCGTCGGGCAGCACGATCAGCAGATTGCCGCCATAGTAACGCTGCCAGTCCTGCAGCACCTTGTAGGGCGACTGCCTCAGCTCTTTTTCCGAGTCGGCAAGCGCGGCGAACACCATCGGCAGCTCATGTGCGTTGGTGCCGAGCGCTTCGAGGTCGTTGTCCATGGCCAGAAGCACGTTGGAGGTGCCGGTGAACGCTTCGCCGATGCCTTCCTTCAGCGCCTCGACGCACCAGCGCTGCCACAGGAAGGAATGGCGCCGGCGCGTGCCGAAGTCCGAGATGCGGATGCCGGGCAGCGCCTTCAGCCGCTCGGTCTTGGCCCACATCTTGGACTTGGCGCGGGCATAGAGCACGTCGAGCGCGAAAGGCCCGAACGCCCGCATCGCCGCGCGCGATCGAAGTTCATTGATGATGGCGAGCGCCGGGATTTCCCACAGCGTGGTGTACATCCACGGCCCGCTGAAGGTCAGCTCATACTGCCCGTCGCGCTTCGACAGCTCATATTCGGGCAGCCGGAAGCCTTCCAGCCAGGCGAGGAATTCCGGCTCGAAGATCTGCTTGCGGCCGTAGAAATTGTTACCGCCGAGCCAGATCATCTCCTTCTTGGAGAAGCGCAAGGTGCGGGCATGGTCGAGCTGTTCGCGCAGTTCGCCCTCGTCGATCTCATCGGCAAGGCGCACCGAGGTCGAGCGGTTGATCAGCGAGAAGGTGGTGTCGACCTTGGGGTACATGCCCCAGATCATCTGCAGCATCAGAAGCTTGTAGAAATCCGTGTCGAGCAGGCTGCGCACGATCGGATCGAGCTTCCAGGTGTGGTTGTAGACCCGCCGCGCAATATCGGTCTTAGCCATGTCTCAACACCGCCTTCGCTGCCTGCCATCCACAATCGCGACAGGCCTCATAGCATCGAATCGGCCAGAACGCTGCCCGCTTTCAGGCTGGCCCGACAAAAAGAGCTGCCTGCACGCGGCGGCGCGCAGCCTGGCATCAGCTTGCGGATTTGCCGCCCATCACCCTGAGCGCCGGACGCTTGCGGCGGCTGACGATGCGGCCGGCCACCGGGGCGTCGGCGCGCCCGTCATCCCCGGCCTTCTCGGCGAACAGCCAGTCGATGAACACCTGCACGATCGGCGTCGTCCGCATCTCGTTGCGGCAGACGACATAGAAATCGTCGACCGCCGGCACCGACAGGCTGAACGGCGCGACCAGCATGCCCCTGGCCAGCAGCGCGCTTGCCGTCACGGAGTCGCCCAACGCCACGCCATGGCCGTGCACCGCCGCCTCGGTCGCCATACGCGCATCGCCGAGGTGATGGCGGCGACCCCGCTCCAGGTCCAGCGCATCGGCCGCCGCCAGCCAGGTGTGCCATTCGCGACCGTCGTCGCCATGCAGGAAGACATGGTCGGCAAGGTCCCTGACGCTGCGGATCGGGCGGTTGTTGATCAAGGTCGGGCTGACCACGGGAAACAGTTCGAGGCCCGACCATTTGCGCATCCAGCAATCGGTCCAGCTGCCGTCGCCATAATGCACGCAGACATCGATGGTGGGCGCCCGCAAATCCTTGGGATCGTTGGAAGGAATAAGCGTCAGCCTTATGTCGGGATATTGCGCCATGAAACTGCCGAGCCGCGGTGTCATCCACAACAACAGAAGCGCCGGCACGCAGGAGACCGAAAGTGTGCCGCTGCTCGCCGGCCTTGTCATGCGCTGGGTGGCGGCTGCGATGCCGTCGAAGGCGGTCGACACTGCCGGCAGAAGCTCCGCGCCATGCGGTGTCAGTTTGACCCGCTGGCCGGCCCGCTCGAACAGCTTGACACTGAGCGACTGCTCAAGCGCCTTGATCTGATGGCTGACGGCGCCATGCGTGACATTCAGCTCATTGGCCGCCTTGGTCAGCGAGCCATGCCGGGCCGTTGCCTCGAAGGCGCGCAGCGGATTAAGCGGTGGCAGGCGTTTGGTCATGGGTATCAACTTTATTGTGAGATTTTCTCACAGAAAGCACCCTAACAATATCAATTGATTTTTCAATGCCGCTGCCAGACACTGGCCTGGAACAGCATCAAGACGTGAAATCTGCAGGCAGCCAGCGGGACAGCGGCCCGGCCGGATGACGGTCGGTTCGCAGGCGTCACCCGCGTCGGCACTGTATCAGCCCAGGAGGAGCGGACATGGGATACGATCGCGGCAAGCTCGACGCGTTGCGTCGCAAATATGGTGAAAGCCATGGCGGCGAGATGTTCGACCCGAAATTCCGCAAGGTCGCCGACAAGATCTTTTCCAAGAGCGGCACGCGGCTGGCGCCCTATTCCGGCATCCCGACCTTCCTCGCCGCGCCCTACCGCGAAATATCGGCCGACAATCCGGATTTCGGCGATTTGCAGGTGGCCATGATCGGCGTGCCGATGGATCTCGGCGTCACCAACCGGCCAGGCTCCCGCTTCGGGCCAAGGGCGCTGCGCGCCATCGAGCGCATCGGTCCCTACAATCACGTGCTGGAATGCGCGCCGACGCATGAACTTCGGGTGGCCGATATCGGCGACACGCCGTTCCGCAGCCGCTACCGGCTGGAGATCAGCCATGAGGATATCGAGCGCCGCACCAACCAGATCGTCGATGCCGGCGTCATCCCGCTTTCGATCGGCGGCGACCATTCGATCAGCCATCCGATCCTGAAGGCCGTCGGCAAGAAAGCTCCGGTCGGGTTGATCCATATCGACGCCCACTGCGACACCAGTGGCCTGTTCGACATGACCAAGTTCCACCATGGCGGCCCGTTCCGCAACGCGGTGCTTGACGGCGTGCTCGACCCGACGCGCACGATCCAGATCGGCATCCGCGGCTCGGCCGAATATCTGTGGGAGTTCACCTACGAGTCCGGCATGACCGTGGTGCATGCCGAGGAGGTGACCGGTCTCGGCATTCCGGACATCATCGAGAAGGCGCGCAGAATAGTCGGCGACGGGCCGACCTATGTCTCCTTCGACATCGACAGCGTCGATCCGGCCTTCGCGCCCGGCACCGGCACGCCGGAAGTCGGCGGCCTGACGACGCGCGAAGTGCTCGAACTGCTGCGCGGCCTGAAGGGGCTCAACATCGTCGGCGGCGACGTTGTCGAAGTGGCGCCGCAATACGACGCCACCACCAACACGGCGCATGCCGCCGCACAGGTGCTGTTCGAGATATTGAGCCTTATGGTGTTCAGCCCGGCAATCACGGGCAAGGGAGCCTGACGTTCAGAAAGCAAAGGCGGCCGCCGCGCTGGAGCCGGCGGTCGACTCCCAACA
This sequence comes from Mesorhizobium sp. M0227, assembly GCF_040321855.1. Taxonomy (NCBI): domain Bacteria; kingdom Pseudomonadati; phylum Pseudomonadota; class Alphaproteobacteria; order Hyphomicrobiales; family Phyllobacteriaceae; genus Mesorhizobium; species Mesorhizobium sp. M0227. The sequence goes on from NZ_JAMYSJ010000002.1 coordinate 342,155, forward strand.
AACAAAGCTTCCAGACAGGGGAATGACAATGACAATCCGAAAGACATTTGCCTCCATCGCCGCCGTGCTGATGCTCGGCACGGCCGGCTTCGGCCTCGCCACACAAGCCGCAAGCGCCGATGCGCTGGCGGACATCACCAAGGCCGGCACCATCAATGTAGGCGTCTTCGCCGACTTTCCGCCCTTCTCCTCGGCCAGCGCCGATATGAGCCTCAAGGGCTATGACATGGATGTCGCGCAATACATTGCCGATACGCTCAAGGTGAAGCTCAACCCCATCGCCGTCACCGGCCAGAACCGCATCCCGTATCTGAACGACAAGCGCGTAGACATCCTGATGAGCGTCGGCTACTCGAAGGAACGCGAACAGGTCATCGATTTCGCCGCTGCCTATGCGCCCTACTACATCGCCGTGATCGGTCCGGCGGCACTTGCGGTCAAGGGCAAGGAAGACCTCGCCGACAAGTCGATCGCCGTCAATCGTGGCACGCTCGAGGACACCTCGCTCACCGAGGCAGCACCGGCGTCGGCCGACATCAAGCGCTTCGACAACTACAATTCCGTGATCCAGGCCTTCATCTCCGGCCAGACGCAGTTGATGGTCGTCGGCAACGATGTCGGCGCGCAGGTGCTGGCCAAGCAGGACGCGCTGAAGCCCGAGCAGAAGTTCCAGCTTCTGACCTCGCCTTCGCATATCGGCCTCAACAAGAATGAGGACGGCCTGAAGAAGGCCGTCAACGATGCCATCGCCAAGATGCTGGCCGACGGCAAGCTGGACGAAAGCTCGAAAACCTGGCTGAAGACGCCGCTCAATCCCGAAAACCTCAAGGATTGAGTTTCCGTGGCCTTTGCCTGGCTTCCAGGTGCTGTCGGCGACATCGCGCACGGTGCGCTCACGACGATTCTGTTGATCGCCGTGACCACGCTGGTGGGAACGGCCCTCAGCATCCTGGGTGCCGCGGGGCGACGAAACGGCCCGGTTCTGCTCAAGCGGGCAATCGCCTGTTATGTCGAGGTGATGCGCAACACGCCGTTCCTGGTGCAGCTGTTCTTCATCTTCTTCGGCCTGCCCAGCCTGGGCATCCGGCTCGATCCGATCCTGGCCGCCATGCTGGCGATGACGCTCAACATGGCGGCCTACACGATCGAGATCGTCGGCGCCGGGCTTGACGCCGTGCCCGGCGGACAGACGGAAGCAGCGCTCGCACTTGGGCTGCGGCCACGCCAGGTGTTCGTCAAGATCGTGCTGCCGCAGGCACTCAAGATCATCTATCCCGCGCTCACCAGCCAGATCGTCATCATGATGCTGGAGTCGGCCGTGGTGTCGCAGATCGCCGTGCGTGAACTGACCTACGAGGCCGATATGCTGCAGGCGCGCACCTTCCGCTCTTTCGAGACCTATTTCGTCGTGACGCTGGTCTATCTCGCTCTGTCGATGGCCTTGCGCCGGCTGCTGGTGTCAGGCGGACGCCGTGCGCTCGGAGCCGGCGTGTCATGATCGAGTTCACCTTCTGGGACATCGTACGCAACCTGCTGCTCGCCGCCCGCTGGACGGTGCTGCTATCGCTGGCCGCCTTCATCGGCGGCGGCATCGTCGGCCTGGTCGTGCTGTTCTTCAGGATCGCCAAGAACAAGTGGAGCAGGCGTGTTGCTTCCGGCTACATCGCCCTGTTCCAGGGAACGCCGCTCTTGATGCAGCTGTTCCTGATGTTCTTCGGCCTGCCGATGCTCGGCCTGCGCATCGAACCGTGGACGGCGGCGGCGCTCGGCCTCACCTTCTTCGCCAGCGCCTATCTCGCCGAGATCTGGCGCTCGGGCGTCGCGGCGCTACCCCTCGGCCAATGGGACGCCGGCGCCAGCCTTGGCCTGCACTATCTGCAGGAGCTGAGGCTGATCATCCTGCCGCAGGCCTTTTCGATCACCCGCGCACCCACCGTCGGCTTCCTGGTTCAGCTGATCAAATCGACCGCGCTGACCTCGATCATCGGCTTCGAGGAACTGGTGCGGACCTCCAATGCCATCAACAATGCGACCTTCGAACCGTTCAAGGTCTACGGGCTGGTGGCTCTGATCTTCTTCGTCATGTGCTTTCCGCTGACGCAATACGCCCGCAGGCTCGAGAAACAGGCGGCTGCCCGCTGACGCGCCAAGGCAGATGTCCTTGCGGTTAGCGCTCGATTTCAGGCCGGCAGCCCAAGCTGCTTGCGCAGGCTCTTGTCGAATGCGGACGCGGGGACGAAACGGCGCAGGAAACTGACCTGGCGCGCCATTTTTCCCGCCGCATAGCGCTTCTTCGGCGCGGGATCTGTCGCCGCGGCCAAAACGGTGTTGGCGACCACTTCGGGCGCATCGCCTTTCTCCATCGATTTCCGCACGGATACAGTCATCCCGGCGCGCGCGGAGTCGTAGATTTCGAGCGACCGGTCGGGGGCGGCAAGATTGTCCTCGAATGCCGTTCGGGTATAGGCGGGCTCCACCAGCGAAACGCGGATGCCGAACGGGCGCAATTCGTGATCGAGCGACTCGGAATACCCCTCGATGGCATGTTTGGTCGCTGAGTAAAGCGCGAAATAGGGAGCGGGGATGAACCCCTGCACCGAACTCAAATTCACGATTCTGCCCTTCCCTTGGCTTCGCATTGCCGGCAGCACCGCGTTGGTCACGCGCAAGACGCCGAAGACGTTCACGTCGAACAGCGCCTTGGCCTGGGCGGTCGAGGACTCCTCCGCGCCGCCAAACAGGCCCATACCGGCATTGTTGACAAGCAGGTCGATGCGTCCGGCCTTGGCCAGAACGTCATCGACCATTGTCGCAACGGACGCGTCGTCGGTCACGTCGCAGGTCAGCATGGTCACGCCGGCGGATTGCTGGGAGGCCGTGCGACGGCTGGTTCCGAAGACGCGAAAGCCGGCGCCCAGCAAGGCGTCGGCGGTAGCGCGCCCGATGCCGGAAGATGCCCCTGTCACCAGGGCGACGCCAGGATTGGTCTTGTTCATGGAAATCATATCCTTCTTTGCGTTGGATTGGATTGGGAAAAGCATGAGGGGCCGGGGCAAAGGGCGTTGGTCATGACTGCGTCTGGCGCTCGCGTCTGGCCACAGGTTAGTTCCAGCGTCTGAACAGGGCGCTGGCATTCACGCCGCCAAAGCCGAAGCCATTGGAGATCGCGTACTCCATCTCCATCGGCCGGGGCGCGTTTGCGACGAAGTCGATTCCGTCGCCGGCCGGATCGGCCTCGCCCAGGTTGAGGGTTGGCGGAGCGACCTGATCCCTGAGCGCCAGGATTGCGAAGATCGCACCAAGCCCGCCGGCCGCTCCGAGCAAATGTCCGGTCGCCGATTTCGTCGCACTGACAGCTATCGCGAAATCGCGCCCGAACACGCTCTTGATCGCTTCGATCTCACCCAGGTCGCCGACTGACGTGGAGGTCGCATGCGCATTGAGATGACGAACCTCGCGTGGCGAAATCCCTGCCTGGGCAATCGCGATCTGCATGGCCCGGCGCGCGCCGTCGCCGTCCTCCGGCCCGGAGGTGACGTGGTGGGCATCCGCGGTCGTGCCGTAGCCGACGAACTCAGCCAGCGGCTTTGCGCCGCGCGCCAACGCGTGGTCCAACGCCTCGATGACCAGCACGCCGGCCCCTTCGCCCATGACGAAGCCGTCCCGCGATGTGTCGAAAGGGCGCGAGGCTTGAGCCGGCGCCCAATTAAAGCCGGTTGAAAGAGAGCGAGCCGCGGCGAACCCGCCGAGACTGACGGTGTTGATGCACGCTTCCGTTCCGCCGCACACGGCGATGTCGGCTTCGTTGGCGCGGATCAGGCGGGCGGCGTCGCCGATCGCCTGGATGCCCGCCGCGCATGCCGTCACCGGTGCGCCGAGTGGACCTTTGAAACCATGACGGATCGAGATGTGGCCCGCCGCGAGGTTCACCAGGAAGGACGGCACCGTAAAGGGAGACAGGCGGCGGGCGCCACGCAGGTCCACCGTGCGCACCGCCTCGGTGATGGCGGGGAACCCGCCGACTCCTGAAGCGATGATCGTGGCCGTGCGCAGGCGCTCCGTTTCCAGGGCAGGCTTCCATTGCGCCTGCGCAAGCGCCTCTTCCGCCGCCGCCAACGCAAACAGAATGAACCGGTCCACCTTGCGCTGATCCTTCGCGGACAGGACGGCATCGGCATCGAAACCAGCCTCCGGATCTTCGCCCAGGGAGGGAACCACGCCGCCAATCTTAACCGGCAGCTCTCCCACCACATCGTCCGGAAGCCTGCGAACGCCGGACCGGCCGGCAAGCAGGCGTGACCAGGACGCTTCGACATTGGCGGCCAGGGGCGTGACCGCTCCCATGCCCGTGACGACAATCCGTTGCATCTGCTCTCCTGTCCTTGGTGTGCCGGCGGCGCTGCTCGCGCCGTTCAAGTGGCGACTGCTTCGCGAACCTGATCGGCCGCCGCATCCAGAAAAGCCCGCGCAAGGTCGGGATCGTTGACGACCCGCGAGAGCACGACCGCGCCGACCATCGTCGAGAGAACGGCCATTGCCTTTTTTCCGCTCTTTTCGCTGTCGCCCTCGCCAACCCAACCGCCGAGCATCTCAAGGTACGCCTTGATGCCGTCTTCGAATGACGCCTTCACCTCGGCACCCTGCCTGGCTGCATCCGAACCGAGCGCAACGACCGGGCAGCCGTCCATCTTTTCCCTGCGATGGTCCATGCTGAGGTAGAATGAGATCACCCCGTCGAGCGGGTTCCCAGGATGTGCTGCGGTCGCGGCCGACCATTTGTGGGTGGCGCTTTCCATCGCCCGCCTGGACGCCAGCGCCGCCAGATCGTCCTTCGACTCGAATTGCTTGTAAAAGGCACCCTGGGTCAGCCCGGCACCCTTCATCAGATCCTTGAGGCCGATGCCGTCAAAGCCGCGCTCCCGAAAAAGCCGGCTTGCCACATTGATCACGGTCTCGCGGTTTTCCGCGGCCTGAGTGCGACTCACACGCATCGTCATCTCCTTTTTTAGATTGCATTCGTAATCTATACCCTATATAGAGGGTGAACGCAATCTAAAAAAGGACAAATGAGATGATCCGCAAAACCCTGAGCGCCTCGCTCCTGGCGGCGCTGTTTCTTGCAACCCCGGCTCTCGCCGAGGAAGCCACCATCGGACGCCCGATCGAAGGTGGCAGCCTGCACCAGGGACACCTGGACATGGTGGCCTACTACGTTCCGCGCGGCGACCTGCTTGAGGTCACCGCCACTTTCGCACCGAAGACCGGGGGTGATCCGCTGCGGTTCGTCATGGGCCTCGCCAACAGTGACGCCGTGGCGTTTTCCATACCGGGCCACCCGGGCTCGCTCTACGCGTTCTCAAGGTCCGGTAAGGAAGTGACGGTCTCGACCGGGACCGGCACATCCCTGCGAGCCGATGCGACAACGCCCTGACCTGGCGCGCAGGCCGCGGCCGCGCGATGCTGGCCGGGGCTCTCGCGTCCGATCACGCCATCCCAATGAGCCTGGAGAGGTCACATGCTTTACAGCTATTTTGTCGAGAAATCGATCCGGCAGAGCTTCGACGACGTCAACAACCATCGCTGGGACGCGGCGGTGAAGGCCATCGCGCCGCATGTCCATCACCGGGTTGGTGGCGCCCACGCGCTTGGTGGGGAGCGCCACGACAAGCAAGCCCTGCGCCGGTGGTTCGAGCGCCTCGGCCGTGTTCTGCCCACTCTCCATCTCACGGTCAACCACGTCTGGGTGAAGGGCTGGCCGTGGCATACCACCGTGTTTGCCCAGTGGGATGGCACCGCAACCCTGCTCAACGGCGATACGTCCTACGTCAACCATGGTCTCCACGTGTTCACGCTACGGTGGGGCAGGGTTCATGCGCTCGAGGAGTTTTACGATTCACAGGCGGCGGCGCGCGGTCTCGCCGCCCAGGCCGCAGCCGGCCTCGAAGAAGCTGTCGCCGAACAGATAACAAGCTAGCTGAAGCGCGGTCCGAGGACGGCCAAGGTTTAAGGGCCGGTCGCGCTGATCTTTTTCGTCGCGTGCCTTCCGCCTGCGCAGTATGCGCGGAGGGTCGGGAAGCGAGCGCCGGCGCTGGACTGCAAGCCAGGAAACCCAGTGCGGGAGCGCAGCGCTGCATCGATGCCGGTGCTGTCGCGGCAACGGTCGAGCCGAGGCAGGCATATAGCTTTCCTGCTAGGAATAGGCCTTGACATCTTGCCGTTCGAATTGTCCATTTGATGCTTGACCGGGCCGAACGGGGCGGCGAGGGCGGACAGGGGCAAACCGGCGCGTGGATAGACAGTCGAGTCGAGTGCTGTTGAAGACGGTTGGGCTGACAAAAGCCTTTCGAGGGCTGGTTGCCCTGCGGGATCATTCCATCGAGCTGCACGAAGGTGAAATCGTTGGGGTAATCGGGCCGAATGGCTCGGGCAAGAGCACGCTTTTCAACCTGATCACCGGCTTCTCCCAGCCGAATTCCGGTAGCATCGAGATGGAGGGCCGTTCGATCGTCGGCCTGCGCACATCGCAGATCGTCGCGATGGGCATCGCCCGCACCTTCCAGGGTTCTCGCCTATTCGGCAGCCTCAGTGTCGCACAGAACGTGCTGACGGCGGCGCAGCTGCGCCATCCTGTCGGGCCCGCCGATACCGTGCTGCGCGGTCGGCGCTATCGCGAGCGGGTGGCCGCGACGCGGCAGCAGGCCGACGAACTCCTCGACCTCATGGGCCTGACAGATCAGGCCGGCAGGGTCGCCGCGGATCTTCCCTACGGCGATCAGCGGCGGCTGGAGATTGCGCGTGCGTTGGCGACCAGCCCGCAGCTGCTGCTGCTCGATGAGCCCGCAGCCGGGCTTGATTCCAACGAGACCAAGGTGCTGGCGGCGCTGATTCGGACGATCCGTGACCGCTACGGCGTAACGGTGGTCGTTGTCGAGCACGACATGGACCTGATCATGGCGCTGTGCGAACGCATCCAGGTGCTGGCGACCGGCGAGGTGATCTGCGTCGGAACACCGGAGCAGGTACGCGAACACCCGAAAGTGCGGGAGGCGTATCTTGGCCACGCCTAGCCCCGTTCTGCTCAGCGTCGAGAACCTCGAGGTCAATTTCGGCGCGGTGCGTGCGTTGAAGGGCATTTCGCTCGACGTCCATACCGGCGAGGTGGTGGCGTTGGTGGGGGCCAACGGCGCCGGCAAGAGCACGACCTTGCGCACCATTTCCGGCCTGTCGCGGCCGCGCGGCGGCAAGATCATCTTCGATGGCAAGCCGATCGGAGGTATCGCTCCGTCGCGTATCGTAACTCTGGGCATCGCGCAGAGCCCGGAGGGCAGGCGCCTGTTCGGCGGCCTGACGGTGGCCGACAATCTGCGGCTCGGCGCCTGCACCCGCACCGACAAGGAGGCCGTCGTCAGAGATAGCGAGCGCATGTTCATGCTGTTCCCGATTCTCAAGCAGCGGCTGAAGCAACTGGCCGGCACGCTGTCGGGCGGCGAACAGCAGCAGCTTGCTCTGGCGCGCGCGCTGATGGCGGCGCCGCGCCTGCTGCTGCTCGACGAGCCTTCGCTCGGCGTTGCGCCGCTGCTGGTGCGCCACATCTTCAGCGCGCTTGCCGAACTGAAGCGCCAGGGCATGACGATGCTGCTGGTGGAACAGAACATCACGCTCGCGCTGGACCTCGCCGACCGCGCCTATGTGCTGCGCACGGGTCAGGTGGCGCTGTCGGGCCGGTCCGCGGAACTGCGCGACAGCGAACGCGTGGCCCAGGCATATCTCGGGGCGGCAATATGACCCAGCTGGACTATATCCTGCAGCAGATCGTCAACGCGGTGAGCCTCGGCAGCCTCTACGCGCTGGTGGCGGTCGGCCTGTCGATCGTCTTCGGCGTCCTCAAGCTCACCAATTTCGCGCATGGCGACGTCATGATGGTAGGCGCATTCGGGGTAGCTCTGCTGGCGGGGATCGGCGTTCCGTTCCCTGTCGCCGTGATCTGCGGCATCGCCGCGGCGGCCGTCGCGGGCCTCCTCATCGAACGCATCGCCTATCGTCCGATCCGCGACGCGCCCGACGTTGCGCGACTGCTCACCAGCCTCGCCGTCACCTACATCATCGAGAACGTCGGCATCCTGGTGTTCACCTCCTCGCCGCGCAATTTTCCACTCCCCGATATTCTCAACACCTCCTGGGAAATGTCGAACGGCGCCATCACCTTCACCAGCATCAATCTCCTGACCATCGCGCTGACCTTCGTGTCGCTGCTGCTCCTCGGCTGGTTCATCACGCGCACCACGACCGGGCTCGGCATGCGCGCCGCAGCCGAGGACATGTCGGCGGCACACCTTGTCGGTCTGAACGTCAACCGGCTGATCATCGTCGCCTTCATCGTCGCATCCGCCTATGCCGGCCTTGCCGGCATTTTGTGGGCGGCACAGGCCGGCGTGGTGCAGCCGCAGATGGGCTTCACGCCGCTCCTGAAGGCTTTCGTGGCGGCGATCATCGGCGGCTTCGGGTCGATCGCGGGCGCCCTGGTGGGCGGCTACATATTGGGCGCGCTGGAGATATTCATCGTCGCATTCCTGCCGAGCAGCGTCTCGTCCTATCGCGACGCAATCGTCTTCGCCGTGCTGATCGCCTTTCTCCTGGTGCGCCCGGGCGGGCTGCTCCAGCCAAACCGGGAGATAAAGCTGTGAGCCGGGAAGCGCGGATCACACTCCTCGTCCTCGTCGCCCTGGTGGCGGGAGCAGCTGTCGCTTTCGGTGCACCGCACGTGCTGAGCGACTATTTCGTCCGGATTATCCTGCTGATCGCGCTGAATGCAATCCTGGTGCTGGCGCTGTCGCTGAGCAACGGTTTTACGGGCGTGTTTTCGCTCGGTCATGTCGGCTTCATCGGCGCCGGCGCGTATATATCGGGGATACTGTCGATTCCCGTACAGCAGAAGATGGCACTGCTGCCGCATCTGCCGGCGTTTCTGCATGCTTTCAGCCTCCCCTTCCTGCCGGCGACGCTGGTGGCAGGTCTTCTGACGGCGCTGCTTGCCGTGGTCGTCGGTTATCCCTTGATGCGCCTGTCGGGCTATTTCGTTTCGGTGGCGACGATGGGATTCTTGATTATCGTCAACGTGGTGCTGATCAATGCGTCGGATTTCACCCGAGGCGCCCGCACTTTCACCGGTGTGCCGCTGGAGACGACGTTGCCCTGGGTGATGGGTTGGCTCGCCATCACGGTGTTCGTTCTGGCGCGCCTGGTCTATTCGCCTTTCGGGCGCGCCATGAAGGCGGTGCGCGACGACACAATCGCGGCCAGCGCTGTCGGCATCGGCGTGTTGCGGACCAGACTGATCGCCTTCGTCATCGGCGCGTTCTTCTCAGGCGTCGGCGGGTCGCTCTACGCACATTATCTCGGCTCGTTTTCGCCGAACACCTTCTACTTCGCGCTGACCATGAGCCTGATCACAATGCTGGTGCTAGGCGGCATGGGCTCCCTGACCGGCGCGGTGGTTGGCGTCATCTGCGTTTCGCTGTTGTCGGAGGTCCTGCGCTCGGTCGAACGCGGCTTCACGATCGGCGATTTCGCGGTGCCGGCCCTGTTTGGCGCCAGCCAGATCGTGCTTGGCTTCATCTTCATTCTAGTCATGATCTTCCGGCCGAAGGGGATCATGGGGGACCGGGAACTTACGTTCGGATTAACCCAAAGATCGGCAACGGTGAACCAGACAGAGGAACGAAAACGATGATCAAACTCACTCGACGCGACACCATCGGCCTAGGACTGGGCGCATTCTTCGCGCTTGCCTCGGCCAGCACGGCACTTGCTGCCGACACGATCAAGATCGGCTATCCGGCAAACCTGACCGGCATTCAGGCCTCGCTCGACGGTCCGATGCTGAATGGCGCCAAGCTGGCGGCAAGCGAAATCAACGCCGCCGGCGGCGTGCTCGGCCAACAGATAGAACTGGTGATCTACGACTCCAAGAGCGATTCGACGACGATCTCGACCGTCGCCAGCCAGTTGATCGACAGCGACAAGGTCGTCGGCATCATCGGCTTCGCCGATTCCGATTCGGTGCTGGCCATCGGACCGCAGGTCCAGAAGGCGCAGATCCCGTTCATCACGCCCGGCGCGACCTCGCCGAAATTGCCGAGCCAGCTCGGCAACGAGATCTTCCTCGCCGCCTTCGGCGACAACGTTCAGGCTGCGGTTGGCGCGGAATTTGCGCTGAACAAGCTGAACGGCAAGACCGCCTACCTGCTGACCGACATCGGCACCGAATACACAACGCTGCTGTCGGACTACTTCGTCACCGCCTACGAGCATGGCGGGGGCAAGATCTTGGAGCGCGACACCTACAAGATCGGCGACAAGACCTTTACCGCGCAGATCGCCAAACTGAAGGCGCTGTCACCGCAGCCCGACTTCGTCTATGCCTCGTCGAATGCCGAGGAAATCGGCCTGATCTTGAAGCAGATGCGCCAGGCCGGCATCAACCTGCCGGTGGTCGGCGGCGACGGTTACGACACGCCCTTGCTGATCCAGGTCGGCGGCGACGCGGCCAAGGACACCTACTTCACCACCCATGCCTATATCGGTGAGGGCGCCACCCCGAAGGTGCAGGCCTTCATCGACGCCTACACCAAGTCGGCCGGCAATGCCCCGGAGAACGCGTTCGCTGCGCTCGGCTACGATTCGGTCAAGCTGATGACCGACGCGATCAAGCGTGCCGGTGCGCCGGATCCGGCCAAGATCCGTGACGCGCTGGCCGCTACGTCCGGGCTCGACGGCGTGACCGGAACGATCACCTACCGCCCGGGCATTTCGGTGCCGGACAAATCGGTCTCGGTCATCGGTGTCAAGGACGGCAAGCTTGTCCTTGCAAGTGAAGCGGCACCGACCTTCGTCGCGGAGCCGTGATCTTGTCCACTCCGGGTTCCCTTTGGGACATCTACAGGTCGCGGCTCTCCGCCGCGACCTTCACCGACCTGACGCATGCGTTTCATCCGGGCCAGCCGCACTTCCCGGCCTTCCCGGACGAGGAGCGCCGTGCGTTGCTCGATTTTTCGAAGGGCGACGCCTTCCAGGTCCACCACTACGCCTTCGTCGGACAGTGGGGCACCCATGTCGATCCGCCGGTGCACTTCATCGACGGCGGCCGCTCGATCGACCAACTGTCGGTGGCGGAGATGCTTCTGCCGTTGGTCATCCTCGACATCAGCGACAGGGTCGCCGCCGATCCCGACGCGACGCCGACGCTCGACGACATTTCCGCCTGGGAGACACGGAACGGCCGTATCCCGGAAAAGTGTTTTGTCGCGCTTCGCACCGGGTGGTGGCCGCGCTGGCCAGACCCCGTGGCGTTTCAGAACAAGTCGGCCGACGGTATCTCGCATGCGCCGGGCTGGTCGAAGCCGGTGCTGGAGGAACTTTTGGAACGCCGCGGTGTCGCTGCCATCGGGCACGAGGGCATGGACACCGATCCCGGCCGCGCCACTTCCGCGGGTGACGCAAGCCTGGAATACTATGTGCTGTCCCGCGACTGCTGGCAGATCGAGCTCCTGGCCAATCTCGACAAGGTGCCTGACGCCGGCGCGTTGATAATGGCAAGCTGGCCAAAGCCAAAGGCCGGATCCGGCTTCCCGGCTCGCGCTGTCGCCATCCATGAAGCGGCCGGCTGAACGCGTGAAACCGCAGCTGGCGGCGTCTAGGGGCCGCCACACAACGATCACCAGACACACGGAATTCAGACATGGATATAGACACAGTCCGCGATGCTTTTCCGGCGATGGCGAGAGGTGCCGAGCCGAAGAAGCGGATTTTCTTCGACAATCCCGCGGGAACCCAGATGGCGAGCCGTTCGATCGAGCGCATGACGCGTGCCATGATCGAGACCAACGCCAATCTTGGTGGCTATTTCGAAACCTCACTCGCGGCCCAGGCGATGGTCGACGACGCGCATCAGGCGATGGCCGATTTCTTCAATGCCGCGGACCGGCGTGAGGTGGTGTTCGGCCAGAACATGACGACGCTGACTTTCGCCGTCTCGCGCGCCATCGGCCGCGATCTGAAAGCCGGCGACGCCATCGTGTTGACGCGCTTGGATCACGACGCCAACGTCGCACCCTGGCTGATGCTGGCGGAGGATCGCGGGCTTGAAGTACGCTGGATCGACCTCGATCCAAAAACGTTCGAACTCGACCTGTCGACGCTGGAGGCCACTATCGACGAGGAGGTCAAGCTGGTCGCCGTCGGCTATGCCAGCAACGTTACCGGCACGATCAACGACGTGAAGCGGATCGCGCAGCGCGCACGCGCGGTCGGGGCGCTGAGCTATATCGACGCGGTGCAGTTCGCGCCGCATGGAGTGATCGACGTCCAGGAGATCGGCTGTGATTTCCTGGTTTGCTCGGCCTACAAATTTTTCGGACCGCATCACGGGGTGTTGTGGGGCCGGTTCGATCTGCTGCAGGCGCTGACCGCCTACAAGGTGCGCGCGGCTTCGGACACGCCACCTGGAAAATTCGAGACGGGGACGACAAGCCGCGAGGCGCTTGCCGGGGTGCTTGGCGCCGTCGAGCACTATGCCTGGCTCGGACAGTCCTTCGGCAACGTCCACCCGCAGGCGACGCGGCGCGAGCGCATCGTCGCCGGCATTGAAGTCGCCGACCGTTATGAACGTGTCCTGACAGCACGGCTGATTGCCGGGCTGTCCAGAATTGATGGCGTCGTCATCCAGGGTATAACCGATGTGGCGGCGCTGGGGCGCCGGGTGCCTACCGTGTCGATCACCGTTGACGGAACCGATCCCGCCGATATCGCCAAGGCGATGGCAAAGGAAGGCATCTATCTCTGGCATGGCCACAATTACGGTTTGGAGCCAATCAAGCGGCTGGGGCTTGCGGACCGCAACGGCGTCGTCCGCATCGGGCTGGCCCATTATAACACCGAGGCGGAAGTCGATTTTCTGTTGGCGAAGCTGGCGGACTGGATGAAGACGCGGACCTGACATGCGCGACAGAAACGGAACCCCGAGGATCGGCGTCAAGCTGCGCCATGCCAGACAGGTGCTTGGCCTCAGCCTGGAAGAGCTCGGCGCCCGCATCGGGCTGACAGAGGGTTATCTCTCGAAGATCGAAAACGACCGCGCGACGCCCTCGATGGCGGCTCTGCACCGGCTGGTGCAGGCGCTGGGCATCAACATGAACGCTATGTTCGGCACGCTGCAGCACAATGCCTCGGAAGTGTTCGTGTTGCGGCAAAACGAGCGTCCGCACATGGAGACGGGACATCGGCGCTCGGGCAACCATGTCGTGCTCGAGCAATTGGTGCCATCCGGTCCGGAATATCTGCTGCAGATCAATGTCCACGTGATCGAGGCCGGCGGCGGCAGCCTCGAGTTGATCAGCCACAAGGGACAGGAATTCGGCTACGTGCTCGAAGGTTCCGTCGAGTTGCTGGTCGAGACGAACGTGGTGGCGCTCGAGGCAGGCGACGCGTTTTATTTCAACTCCGAACTCGGCCACGGCTACCGCAATATCGGTTCGACCACGGTCCGTATCCTCTGGGTCAACACGCCGCCGACATTCTGACCGCCTCTATCGCGGAGTTGTGAAGGCGTTGTTCAATGAGCCAACGCCCACAGGACAACAGCCGCCGGGCCATCGGCCGTTCTGTTTCAATGCCCGAACGCGAGCGGCGGCGCCAACCGGTCGCGCCGCAGCCAGCGCGCCAGCAGCAGCGCGGCCACCACGGCCAGCCCCGTCGACAGGCCGATCCAGATGCCGACGCCATGCAGGCCGAAATGGAAGGCGAGCAGCACGCCGAGCGGCAGGCCGACGCCCCAATAGCCGATCGCGGCATAGATCATCGGCACCTTGGTGTCATGCAGGCCGCGCAGCATGCCGGCGGCCACCGCCTGGGCGCCGTCGAAGACCTGGAACAGCGCCGCGAAGACCAGGAACGACACGGCAAGTTCGATCACCCTGGCATTGGCCGGATTGCCCAGATCGATGAAGGCGCTGATCAGCGGATGCGGCCACAGGATCATCACCAGCCCCATCAGCGCCATGAACGAGACGCCGATGACAAAGGCGGTCCAGCCGGCGCGCGAGACGCCTTCCGGATTGCCGGCGCCGTGCGCAAGGCCGACGCGCACCGTCACCGCCTGGTTGAGGCCGAGCGGCACCATGAAGGAGATCGAGGCGATCTGGATGGCGATCGCGTGCGCGGCCAGCGAATCCGCGTCGATCAGGCCCATCAGCAGGGCCGCCGCATTGAAGATCGTCACCTCGAAGGCGAGGATGCCGGCAATCGGCAGGCCGAGCCGCAACAGGCCCTTGAAGCGCGGCCAGTCGGCGCGCCAGAAACGTCCGAACAGACGGTAGCGGCGGAACTTCTTCTCCAGCATCACCACGGCAGCCATGCCGATGAACATCAGCATTGAGGACAGCGAGGTGGCAAGGCCCGACCCGGCAATGCCCATTGCCGGCACGCCGAGATTGCCGAACATGAACACCCAGTTGAAGAAGACGTTGCAGGCGACGGCGACGAAGACGATGACCAGCGCCCAGCCCGGCCGTTCCAGCGCCGAGATGAACGAGCGCAGCACGATATAGAAGTAGAAGGGCAGCACCGCCCATTCGAGCCAGCGCAGATAGATGCCGGCCTGATGCGCCAGAACCGGGTTCTGGCCCATGGCCAATAGAATGCCCTCGCCGTGCCAAAGCACGAGCCAGATCGGGATCGAGATCAGGATCGCCAGCCACAGGCCCTGGCGCACGGTGCGGCGCAGGTCGCGCACCGAATAGCGGCGGCGGCCAAGCTCGGTGGCGATCATCGGCGAGGTCGCCAGCATCAGGCCGAGGCCGAAGATCAGCGGCATGAAATAGAGGTTGGCGCCAAGCGCGCCGCTGGCCAGCGTATCCGGACCCAGACGACCCATCATCATGACGTCGGTGGCCGTCATCGCGGTCTGGCCGAGATTGGTCAGCACCATCGGCCAAGCGAGCGCCAGCGTCGCCCTGATTTCCTGACGCCAAAGATTTTCCGGCGCGCGAGCGCCGGCTTCTATCGCAGACATTGTTCCGCTCTTTCCAGCTACGGCACATCGGCCAGAGCCGGAAGCCGCATTTCAAACGGCAAAACCTTCGGTTTCGCGGCGTTTGCGTCAGCTTCTGGACGAAACGCGACATGAAGGCAAGAGAGGAGGGACGGGAACGGATTGAGCCAGCGACCGGCCACGATGCTCTAGCGGATCGCGTCCAGCATCCGCCGCTGGCGGTGCATTTCGAGGAAAACCTTGTAGTCGCGCTCGAAACGCCCTGATGATTTCGGGTTCGACGGGCGTGTCCGGCCGCCCTGCTGCATGGCAAGACAGGCCGCGTTGAGGTCGGGAAACAGCCCGGCCGCGGTGGCGGCGATCATGCCGGTGCCGAGCAGCACCGCCTCGTCGGCCAGCGGCTCGATCACCGTGCAGCCGGTGGCGTCGGCGTAGAGTTCCATCAGCAGCGGGTTCTTGGTGTGGCCGCCGGTGACGTGCAGCGTGTCGATCAGATAGCCGTTCTCGTTCAGCGCCTCCAGCACGTGGCGCACGCCGAGCGCGATGCCGACGGCGGTGCGCCAGTAGAGCTTGCACAGGCTGTCGAAGGAGGAGTCCAGCGTCAGCCCGCTGACGACGCCGACGGCATGCGGATCGGCGAGCGGTGAGCGGTTGCCGTGAAAGTCGGGCAGCACATGCAGCCTTGCGGCGAGGTTGTCGCCCTCGGTGGCGCGCAGCTCGGCGACACGCCTGGCGATCTTCGCATGCATGGCGGCATCCGGCTCGCCGCCGGCGCCGTGCCAGCGGATGATGTGGTCGAGCAGGGCGCCGGTCGCCGACTGGCCGCCTTCCGACAGCCACAGCCTGGGCAGCGCCGCGCCGTAATACGGCCCCCAGACGCCGGCGAAAGGCTGCGGATCCGGTGACATCGCCATGACGCAGCTCGACGTGCCGGCGATCAGCGCCAAATGCCGGCCGATGTCCTGTTCGTCGCCGGCAAAGCCGCCGAGCACGCCAAGCGCGCCGGCATAGGCATCGATGACGCCGGAGCCCACCCGGCATTTCTCGCTCAGCCCAAGCTCGGCCGCCGCTTGCGCCGTCAATCGCCCGATATCGGTGCCGACCGGGCTGGCCCTCTCCGGCAGGTTGCCGTGCTCGAAAAGATCGCCGAGGCCGACGAGTTCGAAGAAATCGCGCCGCCAGCCTGTGTCCTCATGTGCCAGATAGGTCCATTTGGCGGTCAGCGTGCATTGCGAGCGGGCCAGCGAACCCGTCGCTTGCCAGGTCAGGAAATCGGTCAGGTCGAATAAATAGCCGGCTTCATTCCACGTCTCCGGCAAATTGCGCTTCAGCCACATCAGTTTCGGCGTCGCCATTTCCGGCGACATGACGCCGCCGATGTAATTCAGCACGGCGTGGCCGCTTGCCGTGCATTCGTCGGCCTCGGCGATGGCGCGGTGGTCGAGCCAGACGACGGTGTCCCAGCGCTTGTCGCCCGTGACCGAGACACTGAGCTGGCTGCCTTGCCGGTCGCGCACCACCAGCGAACAGGTGGCATCGAAGGAGATGCCGACAATGTCCTCAGGCTCGACACCGGCTTTTTCGCGGGCAGCGCGCACGGCGGTGCAGACGGCCGACCAGATATCGCGCGAATCATGCTCGGCGTGATCGGGCTTCGGCTGGTTCATGGCGATCGGCCGCTCGGCGCGGCCGAGCAAGGTGCCACTGGTGTCGAGAATGCCCGCGCGAGCGCTCCCGGTGCCGACATCGACCGCGCAAACGAACTGTTTCGTCAAGATGCTCTGTCTCTCGCTCCCAAGCCTGCAATCAGATCGGGCAATTGCAGCATGTCAGCGAATATAAAGTCCGGTTCACTCGACGCAAGCCGCGCTTTCAAGGCGGGATTGCCGGCATGCGATCCGCCGGTGAAGGCGAGCACGCGCATCCCTGCCGCCCGCGCAGCAGCGATGCCGGCCGGGCTGTCCTCGATGACGAGGCATTTGCGCGGATGGGCCCGCATGCTGGCGGCGGCATGCAGGAACAGATCCGGCGCCGGCTTTCCCTTGGCCACCATGGTGGCACTGAACAGATGCGGCTCCATCAGCCCAAGCAATCCGGTGACGTCGAGCGCGTAGCGGATGCGGTCGAGCGTGCCTGAGGACGCGACACAGTACGGCAGCCCAAGCTTGGGCAGCATCTTCCTGACGCCGGCGATCGGCTTCAGCTCCTCGCGGAATTTGCGCATCAATTCGACGCGCATCTCGGTCAGGTGCAGGTCGGTGATATCGAGCCCGAAGTCGCGGCCGAGGATCTCGCGCACGCTTTTCATGCTCTTGCCGAGGAAATGCTCGTAGGCGGCGTCCTCACTGACGCTGCCGCCGGCAAGTTTGACCATGCCAAGCAGCGCCGAGACGGAGAGCGCCTCGCTGTCGACCAGCACGCCATCACAGTCGAAGATGACCAGCTCAGGCGTCATGATGGAGAATGGCTCTCAGAGCTTGCCGGCGAGGTAGCGAGTCAGCGTCGCGCGCGCGCCATTCGCCCACAGCACGTTGAGCGCATGGGCAAAGGCCTCGACAAACGCCGCTGCGCGGCCGACATCGCCATAGATGTCCTCCATGGCAAGCCAGGCGGCGGGAGCATCCTTTGCCGCCTTTGCCGTCGCTTGCAGCCGGTCCCAGCTCGGATCGTTGGGCTCGATGACGGCACCGCTGTCGGTCGTACCGAAGCAATAGCGGCACCAGAGCGCTGATTCCAGCGCCAGGCCGACGACGCTTTTCCCGGCCTTCAGCCGGTCGGCGATGGTCGGGATGATGAATTTCGGCTGGCGGTTGGAGCCGTCGAGGCAGAGCCGGCGCACCGTGTCGCCGATCTTGGGATTGGAGAAGCGGCTCTCGATGAGCTGGTAATAGTCTTCCAGGACCGTGTCCGGCACCGGCGGCACGGTCGGGATGATTTCGTCCCGTTCGAGCTTGGCCAGAAACCCGCTCACCAGCGGCTCCTGCATCGCCTCATGGACGAAATGGATGTCCATCAGCCCGGCCGGATAAGCGATGGTGGCGTGGCCGCCATTGAGGATGCGGATCTTCATCAATTCGTAGGGCGCAACGTCTTTGACGAACTGCACGCCGACCTTTTCCAGTGGCGGCCGGCCGCCGGTGAAATGGTCCTCCAGCACCCACTGCCGGAACGGCTCGCAGAACACCGGCCAGTTGTCCTCAAGGCCAAAATCCTTGGCGAGAATGCCGCGTTCGCGATCGGTGGTCGCCGGCGTGATGCGATCGACCATGCCGTTCGGAAAGGCGACATGCTCGCTGGCCCAGTTCGCCAGATCCTCGTCGATCAAACGGGCCAGGCCGATGACCCCGTCCGAGGTGACATGGCCGTTGTGGGGGATGTTGTCGCACGACATCACCGTGAACGGCACGGTACCCTCGTCGCGGCGGCGCACCAGCCCGGCAAGGATGATGCCGAACACCGTCTTCGGCGTCGCGCCGGGCTGCGCATCGGCGACGATGTCGGGATGGGTCGGGTTGAACACGCCGGAGGCCGGGTCGATGAAATAGCCGCCTTCGGTGATGGTCAGCGAAACGATCTTGATGGCCGGGTCGGCCAGCTGTTCGATGATGCCGGCCGCATCGCCGGGCATCAGGAAGTCGATCATGGCGCCGGTGACGCGTGCGCTCATATGGCCGCTGTCCTGCTCGACCACGGTGGTCAGCCAATCCTGCTCTTCCAGTTTGCCGCGACCGATCTTTTCACCGTCGAACACGCCGGCGCCGATCAGCGCCCAGTCATGGCCGATGCCCGCATTGAACAAATCGTCGAGATAGACGGCCTGATGCGAGCGGTGAAAATTGCCAACGCCGAAATGCACGATGCCGGCCTTCAATGTTGCGCGGTCATACTTCGGACCGGCGACCTCAGTGGGCAGCTTGGAGAGGTTTGAGGACGAGAGTTTCACGGTCATCTGTTTTACCCTTTGGCCGGATTTCGGCCTTCGTTACGCTCCTCTCCCGGTCGGGGAGAGGATAAGGGGTGGCACTTGCTACGCGCCCGCTGATGTCGGCCTCTGCTCCTCGCGGAGGTACGAGGAGCAGAGGCCGTCCCCCGCCCTCAACTCATCCACTGGCCGCCGTCGACATTGTAGGTCTGGGCGACGACGTATTCGGCGTCGGCGCTGGCGAGAAAAACCGCCATGCCGGTAAGGTCCTGCGCCGTGCCCATGCGGCCATAGGGCACCGCCTCGCCGACCAGTTTCTTCTTCTCGCCCCTCGGCCGGTTTTCATATTTGGCGAACAGCGAATCGACGTGATCCCAGTGCTCGCCGTCGACCACGCCAGGGGCAATCGCGTTGACGTTGATGCGGTGCTTGATGAGGTCGAGCCCCGCCGACTGGGTCAGCGAGATGACGGCGGCCTTGGTGGCGCAGTAGACGCCGACCAGCGCCTCGCCGCGGCGTCCGGCCTGGCTCGCCATGTTGATGATCCTGCCGCCCCGGCCAGCGGCGATCATCGAGCGGGCGGCAGCCTGCAGCATGAACAGCGTGCCGGCGACATTGACGGAAAACAATTTGTCGTAGCTTGCCTTGGTGATCTCGACGATCGGCGCCAGGTCGAACAGGGCGGCGTTGTTGATCAGGATATCCAGGCCACCGGTCTTCGTCTCGACGGCTTTCACCGCCGCTTCGATCGAGGCGAGGTCGGTGACGTCGAGCTTGACCGCATAGGCCTTGCCGCCGATCTCGGCGGCTGTCTTCTGCGCCGCCTCGAGATTGATGTCGGCGATGGCGACGGTTGCGCCTTCGCCGGCATAGGCTTCGGCGAAGGCTCTGCCGATGCCGCGGGCCGAACCCGTGATCAGCGCGGATTTGCTGGCCAGTCTCATGCTCACATCGCCTTTCCGTCGGCGCCGAAGCGGTGCAGCTTGGCCTTGTCCGCTGTCAGATAGATGGTGTCGCCGTGACGGACGGCGAGTTCGCCGTCGGCGCGCACCGTCAGCGGACCGACGCCATCGGACTGGACGTGCAGGAAGGTGTCGGAGCCGAGATGTTCGGCGACGCCGACAGTGGCTTTCCATTCGCCCGCCGTGGTCGAGATCTCCAGGTGCTCAGGACGGATGCCGATGGTCTTGGCGCCGTTTTTGGCAGCCGGCGCGCCTTCTATCAGATTCATCTTCGGCGAGCCGATGAAGCCGGCGACGAACAGGTTCTTCGGCGTCTTGTAGAGCTCCATCGGCGAGCCGACCTGCTCGATGTTGCCGGCGTTCAGCACGACGATCTTGTCGGCCATGGTCATGGCTTCGACCTGGTCATGGGTAACGTAGATCATGGTCGTCTTGAGCTGATGGTGCAGCTCGCTGATCTCCAGCCGCATCGTGCCGCGCAGTGCCGCATCGAGGTTGGACAGCGGTTCGTCGAACAGGAAGGCGGTCGGCTGACGCACGATGGCGCGGCCGATGGCGACGCGCTGGCGCTGGCCGCCGGAAAGCTGGCCGGGCCGGCGTTCGAGATAGTTGGTCAAGTTGAGCACGCGCGCCGCGTCTCCCACCTTCCTGTCGATCGTCGCCTTGTCCTCGCCGGCCATCTTCAGCGGGAAGCCGATGTTCTTGGCCACCGTCATGTGCGGATAGAGCGCATAGGACTGGAACACCATGGCCAGCTTGCGCTTGGCCGGTGCCTCGCCGGTGACGTCGCGGCCGTCGATGTTGATGGAGCCGCCGCTGGTATCCTCAAGCCCGGCGATCAGCCGCAGCAGCGTTGACTTGCCGCAACCCGACGGGCCGACGAAGACGACGAACTCGCCATTCTCGATCACCAGGTCGAGACCGGGGATGATGGACGTCGCTCCGAAGGATTTGGAGACGTTCTTGAGCGTGATGTTTCCCATGATTTCCTCCCCGAGGGGTTATTTCTGCCGATTGCTTCGGGCAATTCCGTTACTTCACCGCACCACCAATTATTTGACCGCACCAAATGTCAGGCCGCGCACCAGCTGCTTCTGGCTGAACCAGCCCATGATCAGGATCGGCGCGATGGCCAGTGTCGAGGCGGCCGAAAGCTTGGCCCAGAACAGGCCTTGCGGGCTGGAGAACGAGCTGATGAAGGCGGTCAGCGGTGCGGCTTCCGTCGTCGTCAGCCGGATTGTCCAGAACGCCTCGTTCCAGGCCAGGATGATGTTGAGCAGCATCGTCGAGGCGATGCCCGGCACCGCCATCGGCGTCAGCACATAGACGATCTCGTTCCACAGCGAGGCGCCGTCCATGCGCGCCGCTTCCAGGATCTCGCCCGGTATTTCGCGGAAGTAAGTGTAGAGCATCCACACCACGATCGGCAGGTTGATCAGCATCAGCATGATCATCAGGCCGATGCGGCTGTCGAGCAGTCCGGTATCGCGGAAGATCAAGTAGATCGGGAACAGCACCGCGACCGCGGGCATCATCTTGGTGGACAGCATCCACATCAAGATGTCCTTGGTCCGCTTGGTCGGCGAGAAGGCCATCGACCATGCCGCCGGTATGGCGACCAGCAGGGCCAGGATGGTCGAGCCGACCGAGAGCAGAACCGAGTTGAAGAAGAACTTGAAGTAGCCGCTTTGCGCCTGAACCTCGGCATAGCTCTCGAACGTTCCCGACGGGATGATGCTGAAGCCCTGGATGGCTTCCTGCTCCGACTTGAACGAGGTGATGATCGTGTAGAGGATCGGGAAGAAGATCAGCAGGGCGACGATCCAGGCGGCAATTGTCGCAATCGTCTTGTGCTGGGTGGTGACTGAGCGTGCCATCGTAGCCTCCCTTACTTGTCCAGGTTCTTGCCGACCGCGCGCATGGCGAAGAAGGCAACGATGTTAGCGAGAATGACGGCGATCACGCCGCCGGCGGATGCCTGGCCGATTTTGAACTCCAGCAACGCCTTCTGGTAGACGAGGAAGGGCAGGTTGGTGGAGGCGTATCCCGGGCCGCCATTGGTGGTGACGAGGATCTCGGCATAGACGGAGAGGAGGAAGATCGTCTGGATCAGGATGACGACCGTGATGGCGCGCGACATGTGCGGCAGCGTCAGATAGATGAAGCGGCTGATGAAGCCGGCGCCGTCCATCTCGGCGGCTTCCTTCTGCTCACCGTCGAGCGACTGCAACGCGGTCAAGAGAATGAGCGTCGCGAAAGGCAGCCATTGCCAGGCGACGATGATGATGATCGCCAGCATCGGATGCTGCCCGAACCAGTCGATCGGCTGGGCCCCGAAGAAGCGGGCTATATCGGCGAACACCCCGTATTGCGGGTGCATGATCATGTTCTTCCAGACCAGTGCGGCCACCGGCGGCATGACGAAGAACGGTGAGATGACGAGAATGCGCACGATGCCCTGGCCCCACATCGGCTGGTCGATCAGCAGCGCCAGAAGGATGCCGCCGATCACCGTGATCAGGAGCACGCTGACCACCAAGGTGAGCGTGTTGAGGATCGATTGCAGGAAGGCCGGGTTGGAATAGAACAGCGCGTAGTTCGAGAAGCCGACGAAGCCGTCGCGGATCGGATTGAGCGGGTTGTACTGCTGGAAGGAGAACCAGATGGTGATGACCAGCGGCACAATCATCCAGACGAACAGCAGCACCACGGATGGCGCCATCATGAAACGGGCAAGCGAACGGGTCTGCTGAGTAGCCATGACGGTCACCCTTCACTGGTCAGACGGAATTTTCAAAAGGCGTTAAAGGCGGCCGCCCGAACTGGGAATTCGGGCGGCCGTTGCCGGTCAGGAGGCGACCGGCATTCGGCACCGGGAGGAGCCTTACTTGATGTATCCGCCTTCGGTCATTGCCGCGGTGGCAGCGTCCTGGGCCTGCTTCAGGGCATCGTCGACACTCGACTGGCCGGCAAGAGCCGCCGAGAAGAGCTGGCCGACAGTGGTGCCAAGACCCTGGAACTCAGGGATGGCGACGAACTGCACGCCGACATAGGGCACCGGCTTGACGGTCGGATGCGTCGGATCGGCGGCGTTGATGGAGTCCAGCGTCATCTTGGCGAACGGAGCCGCCTTCTGGTATTCGGCATTGGCGTAGAGCGAGGAGCGCGTGCCCGGAGGAACGTTGGCCCAGCCTTCCTTCGAAGCGACGAGTTCCGCATAATGCTTGCTGGTCGCCCAGGTGACGAATTTCTGGGCGGCATCGGCCTTCTGCGTGCCGGCGGGGATCGCCAGCGACCATGCCCACAGCCAATTGCCGCGCTTGCCCAGGCCATTGTCGGGTGCCAGCGCATATCCAACCTTGTCAGCGACCTGCGATGCCTTGGGATCGGAGACGAAGGACGCAGCGACGGTGGCGTCGATCCACATGCCGCATTTGCCCTGCTGGAACAGCGCCAGGTTTTCGTTGAAGCCGTTGGAGGAAGCACCCTCGGGGCCGTCGGCCTTCATCAGGTCGACATAGAACTGCAGCGTGTTCTTCCATTCCGGCTGATCGAACTGCGGCTTCCAGTTCTCGTCGAACCAGCGCGCCCCGAAGGAGTTCGACATCGCGGTCAGGAAAGCCATGTTCTCGCCCCAGCCGGCCTTGCCGCGCAGGCACACGCCGTTCACGCCATTGGCGCGATCGGTCATCTTGTCGGCGGCCTGCCTGATGAAGTCCCAGGTGGGCGCGTCGGGCATCTTCAGTCCGGCCTTCTCGATCAGGTCCTTGCGGTACATGACGAAGGAGCTTTCGCCGTAGAAGGGCGCGGCATAGAGCTTGCCGTCGACCGAAAGGCCGCCGGCGATGGCCGGGATGATATCCTTGGCGTCGTAGTCGTCGCCGAGCTTGTCGAGCGGCAGCAGCCAGCTCTGCTTGGCCCAGATCGGAACCTCATAGGTGCCGATGGTCATCACGTCGTACTGGCCGCCCTTGGTGGCGATGTCGGTGGTGACGCGCTCGCGCAGCACGTTTTCTTCGAGCGTAACCCAGTTGAGCTGGATGTCGGGGTTCGCCTTGGTGAAGTCCTCGGTCAGCTTTTGCATGCGGACCATATCGCCATTGTTGACGGTGGCGATGGTGATGGATTCGGCATGTGCGGCGAACGCAAGCGTGCTGGCCGTCAACAAGCCCAGGGTGAGCGTGCGAAGTTTCATCAAATTCCTCCCTTGAACCAAGATGAGCATTTGCCTTGGCTTTGGGCAATTACTCACTTGGCGTGAATTATGTCAAGCCGGATTCGATGCTGCAGCGCAGCACTTGGGCGACACCGCAGGCCGGGACGAGCGAAATTGCCAGGGCGCGGATCGTCCCGGCCGCATACAGTGAGGCAACGGCGGATACATCTGCGAGAACCAGGTGCAGCCCGGAAGCTTGCCGGTCAGCAGGCGATCTCGGCCAGCAGCCAGTCGCGGAAGGCACGGATCTTCGGCACGTTGCGGCGCGCCTCGGGATAGACCAGCCAATAGGCATGGCCGTCGTCGCCAACCAGATCGAAAGGTTGGATCAGGCGCCCGTCCGCGAGTTCCGCCTTGAACAGCGCCCTGGTCAGGATCGCGACGCCATGACCGGCGATCGCCGCATTGGCCTCATAGGCCTGCGCGCCCATGCTGCTGCCGGGCCGCTTGGCAAGATCGTGCGAGTGCACGCCAGCAGCCGAGAACCATTCCGTCCACCAGATGTCGCCGGGATCGAGGATAGGCAGCCGCAAGAGGTCGGCCGGTTCCCTGACGCCGCCGATGGTCGCCGCGAGTTTCGGGCTCAGCATCGGCGTGAAGTCGGCATCGAGCAGCTTGTGCGCTTCCAGGCCCGGCCATTTGCCGCCGCCCGAGCGGATGGCAATATCGGTATCCTCGCGGGCAAAGTCGGTCAGGCGGCTCGACGTTTCGAGCCGCACCGCCAGCGACGGATGGGCGATCTGGAACGACCCCAGCCGGTGCGCGAGCCAGTTCGAGGCGAATGTCAGCACCGTCGTGACGCACAGCAAGCCGTCGGCCCCGCCACGCACCGCGGCATAGGCCTGGCCAAGGATGGCGAAGGCCTCGCTGACCGCAGGTGCCAGGCGCTGCCCGGCCTCGGTTAACACGATCTGCCGCGGCCGGCGTAGGAACAGCGGCGCGCCGACACGCTCCTCCAGCACCTTGATCTGATAGCTGACCGCCGCTTGCGTCATGGCGAGTTCGCCGGCGGCCTTGGTGAAGGAAAGATGCCGCGCCACCGCGTCGAACACCCGGATCGCCTGCAGCGGCGGGAGTGGCGAAACCTGTCGCGAGCCGAGGTCCGGCATAAGGCCTCCTTATGGATCATGATCGATGTTCGATTGGCAAAGACCGCCGGCAAGACCGACATTCCCAGTCAACCCGTCATTCGGGTCCAGGATAGCGAAGGTTGACGATCATGACCATGGCGCAGCAAAAATGCACTCCCGCACCGGATCACCGCTGGTTTTCGTGGCTGACGGATGGATTCGGCTGGTTCGCCACCAAAAAACGGGCACATCTCGATATCAGGGACCTGTCGCCGCATCTGCAGCGCGATCTCGGGTTTCTCGATGGCAACGACCCTTTCGGGCGGCACGGCTAGTGCGGTTGGCCTTATCGCAAACCGGTTGTGGGTCCGGTCAGATGCCAGCCAGCAGGGCGGCGGCGGTCCGTTCATCGGTGATGAGGCCGTTGATCAGCCGCCGGTTCGCGGCCGCTAGGATGCCTGGCAGCTTTCGTTCGCCCATGGCCAGTGCGATGACCAGCGATTTCTCGCGTGACGGTAGCGAAGCCGACGACACCCGGTCGTTGGTGATGCCCTCGATCATGCGGCCCTCCCTATCGAACACCCAGCCGACGATCTCCGCGATGCCGCCGGCCTTCTGCAGCGCCTTCAATTCGCTCTCCGAAATGAAGCCGTCTTCGTAGAGCGGCGCCTTGGGGCCGAGATCGCCGATGCCGATGAAGGTGACGTCGGCTTCCGCCGCCAGCGCCAGCGTCGGCTGGATCATCGGCTGGTTGAGCAGCATCTCGCGCTCCTCCGGCGACGAGGCGATGACCGGCAGCGGCATCGGGAAGGAGCGCGCCTTGACCCTGTCGGCCATGGTGAAGATGACGTTGTAGAAGGCGGCCGAGCCGTCCGGCGAGATGTTGCCGGTCAACGACACCACCTTGTGCTGCGGGCATTCCATTGGCGGCAGCTGCTCGATCGCCGCCTTTAGCGTGCGACCGGTGCCGATCGCCATGACGATCGGGGTCGGAGACCGCAACCGCCGCTCGATCTCGGCGGCAGCCGCCTCGGCGATGCCGATCGTGGTCGAGGACGAATTGGGGTCGCTCGGCACCACCTCGACCAGATCGAGCGCAAAGCGCGATCTCAGCCGTGCCGCCAGATCGAGGCAGTTGGCGATCGGATGGTCGACGCGAACCTTGATCAAGCCCTCCGACACCGCCAGCGATACCAGCCGCTGCGCCGTCTGCCGCGAAATGCCGAGCGTCGAAGCGATCTGGTCCTGTGTGTTGCCGGCAACATAATAAAGCCAGCCGGCGCGCGCCGCATCGTCCAGCCTGTTGCTGCCACCATCCTGCCGGCTATTCAAAGTCCTGCCTCCCGAGACCGCCGGTTGTGAGAGCGGCCCATGCCCCACTTTCGCAGGGAACGGCCAACTGCGCAATTGTCAATCTCGGGAGCAATTGCTTGCTGTTCATCGACGTAAGCACGGCCCAGTTTTTCTTCTCCCACGAAGTCTCTGTCGCCAAAGAGACTTGGCCGCGGTCCCGGCAGGCGGCAGGTTCTTGCGCTCCGAAGGTTTATCTCCCGGCTCAAACCCTTTAAGGGATGGCAAAAAGGAGCCTCACATGATGCCGAAAGCGGTTTTCTGGGACATGGACGGCACGCTGGTCGACAGCGAACCGCTGCACGAAGCAGCCCTGATGGCGGCGATGCGCAATGTCGGCCTTGTCCCGCCGGACGATCTGCATGAGCGCGTGCTCGGCGTTGCCGCCTGGCCGGTCTACGAGATGATGCGCGACGAGTTCGGCCTGGACCTGCCTTTCGACGACTGGATCGTGCGCAAATACGAACACTACCTGCCGCTGGTGGAGAGCTTGAAGCCGCGCCCCGGCGCGATCGAGATATTCAACGAGCTGCGTGCAAGAGGCATCCAGCAGGCCGTGGTCTCGAATTCGGACCGGATGATCGTCGACGCCAATCTGAGCATGGTCGGCCTGATCTACCCCGGCATGAAGACGATCAGCCGCAACGACGTGCGCGAAGGCAAGCCGCATGCCGAGCCGTTCCTGCGCGCCGCGTATCTGGCCGGTGTCGACCCCGCGCACGCCGTGGCGATCGACGACAGCTGGCCGGGCGCCATGGCGGGACTGGCGGCGGGCATGAAGACGATCTTCTGGCCGGAAAAGCCGATGGAGGGCCCGCCCGGCGCCGTCGTCATCAACAGCGCCGAGGAATTGCGGGCTGAACTGGGCCTGTAAGGCAATCAGTTCCGGTAGGCCGGTTCCTGCTCGTCGAGGATCGCCTTCAATTCGCTGAGATGGCGTTCGGCCTGGCCGGGATAGTCGTCCATCTCGCTCGCGGCCTTTTCGGCGATCGCATCTGACAGCGTGCGCAGCGGGCGGCCGGTCCAAAGCGCCTTGATGTAGGTCTCGGCGGCGCGTTCGAAATAGAACATGCGGTTGAAGGCATCGGCGACCGTATCGCCGATGACCAGCACGCCGTGATTGCCCATCACCATCACCTTGACCTTGGGATCGACGAGAAGCTGCGAGCAGCGCTCGCCCTCCTCCTCGAAGGCCAGCCCGCCATAGTGCGCGTCCACGACATGGCGATTGAAGAACATCGCCGAATTCTGGTCGATCGGCGGCAATGTCGAGTCAGCGAGCGATGCCAGCACCGTGGCGTGGATCGAGTGCACATGCATGACACAGCGCGCGTGACGCACATTGCGATGGATGGCGCCATGCAGCCCCCACGCCGTCGGGTCGGGCGCATTGGGGCCGGAGAGCGTTTCTGGATCGTTGGCATCGATCATCAAAAGGTCGCTCGCCTTGATGCGCGAGAAATGCACCTGGTTGGGGTTCATCAGGAATTGTGTGCCGCCATCATTGACGGCCAGCGAGAAATGATTGGCCACAGCCTCGTGCATGTTGAGCCGCGCCGTCCAGCGGAAGGCGCAGGCGAGATCGACGCGCTCCTCATAGTAGGGCAGGTTGGTCAGCGTTTCCTTTTGCAGACGGGCAAGGCTCATCGAAAAATCCTCCGGTTTCGGCAAGAATGCCGTGGCCAGTCGATCCCCGCAACCGGTTTTGGTTGGTGCAGGGATAGCTGTCTCACGCCGCCGTGCTGGCAGCGGCAGCGCCGGCTCGCAGGCCGCCATGCTCGATGATGAAATCGATCACCTCCTGCAGCCCCTTGCCGCGCGACAGGTCGGTGAAGCCGAACGGCCGCTTGCCGCGCATGCGGCCGGCGTCGCTCTCCATGACATCGAGGTTGACGTTCACGTAAGGAGCAAGGTCGCTCTTGTTGATCACCAGGAAATCGGAGCGGGTGATTGCCGGCCCGCCCTTGCGCGGGATCTCCTCGCCCTGGCAAACCGAGATGACATAGAGCGTCAGGTCGGCGAGATCGGGCGAGAAGGTGGCGGCGAGGTTGTCGCCGCCGGATTCGATGAAGACGATGTCGAGATCCGGGAATTTCCTGTTCATCTGCGCGATCGCCTGCAGATTGATCGACGCGTCCTCGCGGATGGCGGTGTGCGGGCAGCCGCCGGTCTCGACACCCATGATGCGGTCCTCGGGCAGCGCCTGCAGCCGCGCCAGCATCATGGCGTCTTCCTTGGTGTAGATGTCGTTGGTGACGACGGCGATGGAAAACTCGTCGCGCAGCGCCTTGCACAGTTTTTCGGTCAGCGTCGTCTTGCCCGAACCGACCGGGCCGCCAATGCCGACGCGCAGCGGACCATTTGTCTGTGTCATGTCGGAAACTCCGTGATGGCGAGGATGGCAAAGCCGAGCCCGATCAACAGGCACAGCGGCGAATAATAGCGGACATCGAGCCGCGCGAAAGGCTGTTCCGGCGTCAGCCGCCGCCACCACGGCGTGAAGCCGGCTATGCCGCGTCCCAGGAACACCAGACCGATGAGCAGCGAGGTGGCGGCGAGCCCCTCCTGGGGGAAGGGCGAGGCAAAGACGCCTATGAGCGCAAGCGGCCACAGCGTCGCCAGGCACAGGCACGCGGCGACGGCGAAACTGGCGAACGGCGTCGGCATCTCATCGACGCCGCGAAAGCCGACGACGGCGCGGGCGCAGGAGGCCGCATCCTGGCCCGGCCAGATGCCGCCAAGGCCCCAATAGGCGTGCAGCGCGGTAATCAGGAGTAGAACGGTCGAAAGCGAGAAGGCGAGAAGGATCATGAACGGAACAATCGCGAATACTGGGTTTCGTGCTTCATCGCCATGACATCGGAAACGAAGGCGCAGCCACCGAGATCGTCGAGTGTCGAGCGCGCGGCGCGGGTCGCGGTCGCCAGGGCCAGTGGCTCGAAGCCGGCCAACAGAGCTGTGGCTTTGCTCTGGCCGACGATGCCAAGCCGGATCGCTGCCTGCACGAGGTTGGAGAAGAAGGTTTGCAGGAAGGCCGACAGCGCGTGCTGAAGCCCGATGCCGTTGCCGCCGGCAATGGCGCCGACGGCGACGCAATAGGCGCATTCAGCCGGCAAGCGCTCCAGCACTGGATTTGGCCAGGCCGCCGCCGCTTTGAGGAAGGCCGCACCCTGCAGCATGGTTTCGGTGTGGCGTTCGCGCGAGCCGGCCAGCGCCTCCGCGAGTGCCGCTACTTCATCGAGATCGCCTGCGTTGCGCGCGCGGCGCCAACTCTCGGCGAACAGCACGGCATCGTTCCAGCCGGAGCCCATCTCGACCAGCGTTTCCAGCCAGCAGGCGAGGCTGTCGGCATCGGCAATCAGCCCGTCATGCACCGCGCGCTCGAGACCATGGCTGTAGGAAAAGCCGCCGACCGGAAAGGCAGGCGACAGCCACGCCATCAGCCGCAGCAGGGCGATGTTCGAAGGCTGGTCAGTCATGATCGTGGCGATGGCCGGCATGACTGTGCGAATGGGAATGCGCTTCGCCATGAGAATGGCTGTGCGCTTCCGCGTGGCTGTGCGCATGCGCATGGCCGTGATCATGGCTTTGCCCATCATGGCCGGAATAGGCACCGCGCACCGGTTTGAACGGTTCGGACACGTCGGTCACGGTGGCGCCCAGCCCCTCCAGCATCGCCTTGATGACATGGTCGCGCAGGATGAGGATGCGCCCGGCCTCGATGCTCGCCGCGAGATGGCGATTGCCGATGTGCCAGGCGAGCTCGGCCAGATGCACGCCGTCGCGGGCGCGGATGTCGTAGACCTCTTCCGGCGCCGCGATGATCTCGATATGGCCGCCATCCTCCAGCACCAGACGGTCGCCATCGTTCAAGGCGACGGGCTCGGGCAGGTCGACCAGCACCTTGCTGCCGTCGGCAAGCTCGATGGCGCGGCGGCGCAGATGGCGTTCGTCATGGGCGAGAATGGCCCGGCCGGACGGTAGGGTGGTTCCGGCATTGCCGGCGGACAGCACGGAGACGGCGCGCGGGAATTTGGTGAAGTCGGTGTTGAGGTTGAGCTTCATTTCATGGATCCTCCATTTGCTTGTGCCCGCACACGCGCAGGCCGCGCCAGCACGCGGTCGAAATAGGCGTTGACGCGTTCGGACTCGATCTCAAACCGGCCGGCACGCGCCCAGCCGCCCATGTCGCCGAGCAGCACGTCGACGGCGGAAAACCGAGCGCCCAGCGCAAACGGTTTGTCGCCCAGCCGCCGCTCCAGCGCCTTCAGCTCCGAGGCAAAATCGTAAGCCGCCGCAGGACCGACATCGACGCGTACGTCCTTCGGCAGCAGGAAGCGATGGCGCAATTTGTTCCACAGCGGCGCTTCAAGCTCGCTCTGCGCAAAATGCATCCAGGAATCCATTTCGGCGCGACCGGCTAGGCCTGGGTTGGCGCTCATGCCCATGTCCGCGTGCTTGTCGGCGAGATAGACGCAAATCGCCGCCGAATCCGTCACCGTCAGTTCGCCATCGATGAGGATCGGCACCTTGCCCGATGGGTTGAGCGCATAGGCTTCCGGTGAGCGCAGCCTGACCTCGACGAATTCATAAGGCTGCCCGAGCTCCTCGAGCATCCAGAGAACGCGGCTGCCCCGGGATCCGCGCGATCCAACGGCCTTGTACATGTCGAACCCTGCCTTTCCCCAACAAGCTAGACCATCGCGTTCGTTCAGACGATGGTGTCGAAGAGCCGCAGGATGAACGATATCTGATAGATGAGCGCCGCCGTCACGAAGGCGATATGGAAGCGGCGGTCGCGCACCAGGATCGCAATGATGCAAAGCGCGACGAAGACCGGCGTGCGGAACAGGTACTCGCTGCCGAAGCGGGCGAAATGCTCCGGCCCCTTCAGCAGCGTGTCGACCACGTCGAGCATATAGGTCGCCGCCAGCAGGCCGAAGAACCACGCCCGGCGCGAATAGAAGAAATCCTCGTAGCTGGTGTAGTCCAGCATCGAATCGGGAAACAAAAGCGCGCACAGCAGGAACAGCGTGATCGCGTAGAAGATGATGAACAGATACTTGCCGAAGGTCCAGGTTTCGATGGCGTAGAGGCCGAACTCCCACCACCAGAAATGCACCAGCATCAGGAGCACCGAGACGACCCAGGCCAGATGCACGGGATAGAGCTTGTATTGGCCGGGATGCTGGACGATCCGCGCCACCCCCGACAGCAGGCGGGCGACGCCAAGCCCGATCACCATGCCCATGACGATGCGGATATGCGGGAAGATGTCGTGGGCGGAAGCGATTTCGGTGGCCATGCTCGATCACAATGCAACTGGTGGTCGGCCGCATATTGCTGCCTCCCACCAAGGGCTGCAACGGATAAGGCTCGCCCGGTCGAATCGCCGCTTCAAAACAGAAAATACCTCTGCGCCATCGGCAGCACCGTCGCCGGTTCGCAGGTGAGCAATTCACCGTCGGCACGGACCTCGTAGGTTTCCGGGTCGACTTCGACATGCGGCGTGGCGTCGTTGAGCACCATCGAATGCTTGCCGATGCCGCCGCGGGTGTTTTCAACGGCGACGAACTGCTTGTCGACGCCAAGCCTGCCGTGCAGGCCTGATTCGAGCGCGGCTTTCGAAACAAAGGTCACCGACGAGTTGGTCCTTGCCTTGCCATAGGCGCCGAACATGGGCCGGTAGTGCATCGGCTGCGGCGTCGGGATCGAGGCGTTGGGGTCGCCCATCGGGGCGGCGGCGATCATGCCGCCGATCAGCACCATGTCCGGCTTGACGCCGAAGAAGGCCGGGTTCCACAGCACCAGGTCGGCGCGTTTGCCCGCCGCGATCGAGCCGATGTCTTTCGACAGTCCATGCGCGATGGCCGGGTTGATCGTGTATTTGGCGATGTAGCGGCGGACGCGGAAATTGTCGTTGTTGCCGGTCTCCTGCGGCAGCGAGCCGCGCTGGCGCTTCATCTTGTCGGCGGTCTGCCAGGTACGGATCGCCACTTCGCCGACGCGGCCCATGGCTTGGCTGTCCGATGAGATGATCGAGAAGGCACCGATGTCGTGCAAAATGTCTTCCGCCGCGATGGTTTCCTTGCGGATGCGGCTTTCGGCAAAGGCGATGTCTTCGGGGATCGACGGCGACAAATGATGGCAGACCATCAGCATGTCGAGATGCTCGGCCAGCGTGTTGACCGTGTAGGGCCGCGTCGGGTTGGTCGAGGACGGGATGACGTTGGGCAGGCCGCAGACCTTGATGATGTCGGGCGCGTGGCCGCCGCCGGCGCCCTCGGTGTGGAAGGCGTGGATGGTGCGGCCCTTGATAGCCGCGACGGTGTTCTCGACAAAGCCGGATTCGTTCAGCGTGTCGGTGTGGATCATCACCTGCACGTCATAGTCGTCGGCGACCGACAGGCAGCAGTCTATCGCCGCCGGCGTCGTGCCCCAGTCCTCGTGCAGCTTCAGCGAGCAGGCGCCGCCCAGCACCATTTCCTCGAGGGCTGCGGGCAGCGAGGCATTGCCCTTGCCCGACAGGCCGATGTTCATCGGGAAGGCATCGAAGGACTGGATCATGCGGGCCATGTGCCATGGCCCCGGCGTACAGGTGGTGGCCAGCGTGCCGTGCGCCGGACCGGTGCCGCCGCCGAGCATAGTGGTGATGCCTGACATCAGCGCCTCTTCGATCTGCTGCGGGCAGATGAAGTGGATATGCGCATCGAAGCCGCCCGCGGTCAGGATCTTGCCCTCGCCGGCGATGATCTCGGTGCCGGGACCAATGATGATGGTGACGCCATCCTGCGTGTCCGGATTGCCGGCCTTGCCGATGGCCGTGATGCGCCCGTCCCTGAGGCCGACGTCGGCCTTGAAGATGCCTGCGCTAGCATCGATCACCAGCGCGTTGGTGATGACGGTATCGACGGCGCCTTGCGCCCTGGAAACCTGGCTCTGGCCCATGCCGTCGCGGATCACCTTGCCGCCGCCGAATTTCACCTCTTCGCCATGGATGGTGAGATCCTTCTCGACCTCGATGAACAGTTCGGTGTCGGCAAGGCGCACTCTGTCGCCGACCGTCGGGCCATACATCTGCGCATAGGCGGCGCGGGTAATTCTGGCCATCAGCGATTGCTCCTGAAATGCGGTTTGCCGAAATGCGGTGGGATTGAAGCGCCGCTGCACACTGCTGCCATCCTATGGTCACGCAATGACCCGCTGGGCGACACCTTCTGATCCCATTTGGCGGTTGAGGTTAGGGGGTCACCCCAGACCGGCCGTTTGCCAATCGATGGAAAGGAAAATCCATGCGCAAAACAATAATTCTTGCCGCCGCTGCCAGCCTGATGCTGGCGGGCGCCGCCAGTGCCCAGCAGCAACCCGCGCCACAGCCCGCTCCGGCGCCGGCAACGCCTGCTCCAGCCACGCCCCAGGCTCAGCCGGCGGTGCCGACGATCCAGAGCGTCAACATCGTCGACATCACCGAGTTGCCGAAGGACACCCAGACGCAGGTCAACCAGGTGATCGCCCAGCGTGGCGATGACGGCCTGAAGAAACTGCGCAGCTCGATCGACGCCACGCCCAAGGTGAAGTCGGCGCTGGAAGCCAAGGGGCTCAGTTCGGCGCAAGTCGTCGCCGCCAGCATGGAACCCAATGGCGCACTGACCCTGATCACCAAGAAGGCGAGCTGACGAGACGGCACGGCGGGCCGGCATCCGGCCTGCCGGCCGCATCGGGAAAGGAACCTTCGCCGGGCGGGATTCGTTTTGTTCTTTTCGCGCTAACCCGCGCCCCGAAACGACTTCTCTCAGGAGCGAGCGATGGCGATCACTTCTTTCTTGACCAGAATGCAGGCAGTCGCCGCCACGGCGTTCTTGGCGGCGGCAGGGTCTGTTGCCGGATTGAAAGCGCAAGGGCTGGAAAGCACGGAGACCGTCAACCGCATCGTCGGCTCGCAGGTCAAGCAGGAAGAGGCCAAGGCCACCGCCGAAGCCCGCAGCGTCAACACGGCGATCGACCGCACGCGTGAAAACATCGGTACGGTGCGCAAGACGTCCAAGCTCGACAAGGTCGACATCGTGTTCCTCACCGACGCCGCGCGCAGCGAAGGCGGCCCGCCGCCGGAGATCGAAAGCAAGGTCAAGCAGCATCAAGACGACATCACGGAGCTGCGCAAGGAGATCGAGGCCAACGCGCTGCTGTTCAACGCCATCGAATCGCGGCGCGTGCAGGCGCAGGATGTCCTCGCCGTCGAATTCGACAATCCCGGAAAGATCGTCATCTACGCCGCGGCCAAGCCATCGAACTGAGCTGAGCGCGCCGGGAGATCTCACAGCTTGCCCATCACCTTCTGCTGAAATCCGTAGACCTCGCGCTTGCCGCCGAGCGGCACCAGCGTGACGTCGCGCTCCTGGCCCGGCTCGAAACGCATGGCCGTGCCCGCGGCAATGTCGAGACGCATGCCCCTGGCACGCTCGCGGTCGAATTTCAGCCCCTCATTGGTCTCGAAGAAATGGTAGTGGCTGCCGACCTGGATCGGCCGGTCGCCGCTGTTGGCGACTTTCAGGGTGACGGTCGGCAGGCCCTTGTTGAGCTCGATGTCGCCGTCCACCGTGATGATCTCACCGGGGATCATGGTCACCCTCACACGATGCCGAAGGCGAGGCCGATGCCGATCGCCGCGCAGGCGGCACCGGCAGTACGGGCCAAGCCGCGGAACCGGATGCCGAGACCGAGACCGGCGGCGATGCCGGTGGCATGCAGCAACAGCGTGGCGATGGCAAAGCCGGCCATGTATTCAAGCCCGCCGGCATTCTCCGGCACCTCGGTGCCATGCGCGTGGCCGTGGAACAGCGCGAACAGGCCGATGATGGCGACGCCGGCCGAGACCGGCAGATCGACCGCCAGCGCCACCAGCAGCCCGAGCGCCACGATTGAGGCCAGTATGCCGGGTTCGACGAAGGGCAGCGGCATATGCAAAATGCCCAGCGCGCCGCCGACCAGCATGACACCGACAAAGGCCGCCGGCCAGGCAAGAACCGCCTTGCCGCCCTTGATCGCTGCCCACAGTCCGACCGCGATCATCACCGTCATGTGATCGAGCCCGGAAAGCGGGTGCATGAAGCCGGCCGTGAAGGAGGAGGCCGTGCCGATGCCGACATGGGCATAGGCCGGCATGGCAGCGGCCAGCAGCAGGATCGCCGACAGGGAGAGGCGTTTGGCAGGGATCATTCTATTGCCTTTCGTTTTGCTCGGTCTGGTGTTTACGCCGCCTTGCGGGGGCCGCAGCCTTCGGCCTTGAGAACGCGTTTACTCGACGCCGGGTATTTCTTCAGCATCGCTGCCGGGCGGATCGGCCGCGCCGAAAAACCGCCGCCGCAATTGGGGCAGATGCCGCCCAACACCTGTTCCACGCATCCGGCGCAAAAGGTGCACTCGAAGGTGCAGATCAGCGCATCCGTCGCCTCGGGCGGCAGGTCCTTGTCGCAGCATTCGCAGTTGGGACGCAGCTCCAGCATCCTGTCCTCCTCAACGGATCGGTTCGTGCACGGTCACCAGCTTGGTGCCGTCGGGAAAAGTCGCCTCGACCTGCACGTCATGGATCATCTCGGCGATGCCTTCCATGACTTGCGCGCGGCTGACGACATGAGCGCCGGCTTCCATCAGTTCGGCGACCGGACGGCCGTCGCGGGCGCCTTCGACGACGAAGTCGGTGATCAGCGCGATCGCTTCCGGATGGTTGAGCTTGACGCCGCGTTCGAGCCGCTTGCGCGCCACGATCGCCGCCATGGCGATCAGCAGCTTGTCCTTTTCCCTCGGCGTCAGGTTCATGCGTTTCCCTGGATTGGTAGAGACAGGCCTATAGTGACCATAATTTGGGCAGCCCCGCCCTTCCGTTGAGCAATTCGACGAGTGGAACCAGCCGCTGGCGCAGCCGGTAGCCGTCCCCGGCGTAGAGCCTCGCAAGAAGCTTGCCAGATTTCTTCACGCACCAGGCGCTGGCGCTGCCTTGGTCGCCGACGATCTCCAGAACCTGGTCGAGCAGGGCCTCGGCGCGCGGCGACACCAGAAGCAGCGTCGCCACCGCGATCGCGCCGCCGGCAACGGCCGGGCGGTCGAGCCTGGCGGCGATATCGGGTCCGATGCGGAAATCCTCGGCATGAATGAGGGCGCCATCCTGGCGCACGCGCCAGCGGTCATGGAAGTTGCCCTGCGTGGCGCGCTCGCCCATAGCCAGGCGACCGAAGACGGCGGCTTCCAGCACCAGCGCCTCGGCGCCGACGGCAAGCTCGACGTCGAGCGTGCGGGCAAAGGCCGCCCGGTCGAAGACGATGGTTTCCTGCGGCAGCCAGGCGATGCGGCCGTTTTCCCCGACCGACAAATTGACCCGCACTTCGGCACGGTCGGATGCCGCCCGGTAGATCTTCTCGCAGGCCTGCGTGGTGATCGATGCCGAAGCGGCCGCGCCGACATCCACGTCCCAGGCGATACGGTCGCCGCCGGTCATCCCGCCGGCGGTGTTGATCAGCACCGCTTCGAGCGGATCGGCCGAGACGGCCGGCATTCTTATCTTGGCGGCGCCGTCCTGATAGAGGCGCCGCAGGCGCGTGCGGCCCTCACGGAGCGCGCAGGAAAGCCGCGCGACGCCCGCAACGCGCTGCGTCGAAATCCCGCCATGTTCGCCCATATCCATGCCTGCACGTTAAGCACTCCGGCGGCTTTGTCGATATGGAGTTCGATATAGCTTGTTGCTTGACAACGTTTCGGTTTCTATAGAGGGAACCACCTTGGTACGGTCATGCTGCGCTTGGCGGGGGTATTAAACGACGACGGCGGCTTGATACCAGGAGAAAAAGGGGCGCTGCTCAGTTGGCGTCGGGAAACGTCGAGATAGTGGGGAAGGAACCGAATGGCCGACCAGCTGGCAACGGATATCATCGCGAAGATCAAGGCTCATGCCGAGCCGGGCGGCGAAGAAATCACCACCACCACCGAATTGACCTCGCTTGGCATCCATTCGCTCGAGCTGACGGAGATTATCTTCGATCTTGAGGAAGAGTATGGCATCGAGATCGAGATGAACACGGTCGACGCCTGGAGCAATCTGAAGAATGTCGGCGACATGGTCGAAGCTGTGCGCGCGCTGATCGCGAAAAAAGCCTGAACTGAATGCGGCAGCGCGTTGTCATCACCGGCATGGGCGGCATTTGCGGGCTCGGCACCAGCGCGCCCGCGATCTGGAACGAGATGCGCGCCGGCCGCTCGGCCATCGGCCAGATCACAAGTCCCCAACTGCATGATTTGAAGGTCAAGGTCGGCTGCGAAATCAAGGCGCTTCCCGATCACGGCATCGACCGCAAGCAGACCGTGTCGATGGACCGCTTCAGCCTGCTGGCGACGATCGCAGCCAGGGAAGCCATGCAGCAGGCCGGCCTGACTTCGAATGAAGCCACCACCTATCGGATGGGCACCGTCGTCGGCGTCGGCGTCTGCGGCTGGGAGGCGATCGAAGAGAGCTATCGTGCCATCCTGGTCGAGGGCAAGAACCGCGCCGGTATCTTCACCGTGCCAAAGGTTATGCCAAGCGCGGCCTCCGGCCACGTCAGCATGAGTCTGGGCCTGCGCGGCCCGGTCTTCGGTGTCACCTCGGCCTGCTCCTCATCCAACCACGCCATCGCCTCGGCCGTCGACCAGATCAGGCTTGGCCGCGCCGACGTGATGGTCGCCGGCGGCACCGATGCGCCGCTGGTCTGGGGCATCCTGAAGGGCTGGGAAGCATTGCGCGTGCTGGCGCCCGACACCTGCCGGCCATTCTCGGCCGACCGCCAGGGACTGTCGCTCGGCGAGGGCGCCGGCATGGCGGTCCTGGAGACGTATGAGCATGCCATGGCGCGCGGCGCCACCATCCTTGCCGAGGTCGCCGGCGCCGGCCTCTCCGCCGACGCCTCCGACATTGTCGCTCCGACCGTCGAAGGGCCGACGGCGGCCATGCGCGCCTGCCTGGCCGATGCCGGCTTCAATCCCGAGGATGTCGACTACCTCAATGCCCATGGCACCGGCACCAAGGCCAACGACCAGATCGAGACGGCAGCGATCAAGCGCGTCTTCGGCGACCATGCCTACAAGCTTTCGGTGTCGTCGACCAAGTCGATGCACGCCCATTGCCTGGGCGCATCGGGTGCGCTGGAGATGATCGCCTGCGTGATGGCGATCCGCGAAGGCATCGTGCCGCCGACGGCCAATTTTCGTGAGGCCGATCCCGATTGCGACCTCGACGTCACGCCGAATGTGCCGCGCGAGCGCAAGGTGCGCGCCGCGATCAGCAACGGCTTCGCGTTCGGCGGCACCAATGCCGTGCTGGCCTTCAAGGCCGTCTGAACGCAAAGGCCGGGCGCGCGATCTGCCCCAAGCAGGCCGTTCCGTTGACTGTTCGCGCGCAACGAAACCCTTGCACGCCATTGATCGTGCCGTGCGCCGCGTCTAATCCTTGGCCGACCCGCCAAAACCGCGCCGCTCGGCGCGAATCCTCATTCAGGAGTTTCCATGGCCGACCTGTCCGCCTTTCCGATCGCAACGCGTTGGCCGGCCAAGCGTCCGGATCAGCTCCAGCTCTATTCGGCGACAACGCCGAACGGCGTGAAGATTTCGATCGCCCTGGAGGAACTCGGCCTGCCTTACGAGCCGCATTGGGTCAACATCGGCCAGAACGAAAGCTGGACACCGGAATTCCTGTCGCTCAACCCCAACGGCAAGATACCGGCGATCATCGATCCGAACGGTCCGGACGGCAAGCCGATCGGCCTGTTCGAATCCGGCGCCATCCTGCTCTACCTCGCTGAAAAGACCGGCCTGCTCATGCCCATCGATGCTGCGCGCCGCTACGAGACCATCCAGTGGGTGTTCTTCCAGATGGCCTCGGTCGGGCCGATGTTCGGCCAGGTCGGCTTCTTCCACAAATTCGCCGGTCGCGAGATCGCCGACAAACGCCCTCTGGAGCGCTATCGTGACGAGTCAAAGCGACTGCTCGGCGTGCTCGACGGCCGGCTGAAGGGGCGCAAGTGGATCATGGGCAATGACTACACCATCGCCGACATCTCGCTGCTCGGCTGGGTGCGCAACCTGATCGGCTTCTACGAAGCCCGCGAACTCGTCGGCTTTGACGATTTCGTCAATGTCTCGCCATGGCTGGAGCGCGGCCTGGCGCGGCCGGCGGTGCAGAAAGGCCTGACCATCCCCGCCAAGGGATAGCCGAACCAGCCTCCGAAGCGCGGCTATTTTGCCTTCGCTTTGGCTTTCGAACCGCCTTTGCCCATGACGGAAGCAGCGAGCGACGCAGCACCTCGGGCGGCGACCATGACCGCGCCGGCAGCGACGTTGGCCGTCGCCTTGGCCGTGCGCATCGCGCTGCCGCTCACGGAGTCGCTGGAGCTTGCGGGCTTCTTCGGCTTTGCGGCTTTCGGCGCGGCTTTCGCTGCGGTCGGCACCACTTTCTTCGGCGCTGCCTTGCCGAAGGCCGGCTTGGCGTCCTTCGAACGGGCTGTCATCGCCGGGCCGGCGCCGGCCTTGGATTGGGTCGCCTTGCCCTTGGCGGGCGCGGGCTTTCTTGCCTTGATTGCCATTGGACCGAATCCCTCTTTTGGCATAATTGCCGTGTCGGGATAACGGCCTGAAAGTCTTAAGGTTCCCCTTGCGCAATCCGTCGAATCAAGCGGAAAGGCCGATCACCAGATCGGCAGCCCGGCGCCGCGCGAGCACGCGTTCGATGTTGGGCAGGTCGTTGGACGCGATCCAGGCGCGCGCATCTTCGTCGGAGCGGCCATGTCCGTGCCAGCGCTCCATCAGGCGGCGCTCGAGTTCGTTGCGCGGCACGTCGACGAAGATCGAGAAATCGAACAGCGGCGCCAGCCGCGACCACGGCTCTTCGTCGAGCAGCAGGTAATTGCCCTCGACCAGGATGAACTTGGTTTCCGTGGCGACGATCGAGGCGGCGGCGCGCGACAGCTCCATGCTGCGGTCGAAGACCGGGATGGCGATATCGGCTTCGCCGGCCCGGATACGCTTCAGCAAGGTTTCGAAACCGGCAAAGTCAAAGGTTTCCGGCGCACCCTTTAGGGTGCGCAAGCCGCGCCGCTCGAGCACGGCGTCGTCATAGTGGAAGCCATCCATCGGCACGACTTCCGAAGCACCTTCGGGCAGCAGTTCATGCAGCCGCGCCGACAGCGTCGACTTGCCGGAGCCTGGTGGCCCGGCAATGGCCACGATGAAGCGGTTTGCCTTGCCGGCACGCTTGAAGATGGTGGCGGCGAGATGGGCGATTTCGGACATGAGAGCCTCTCTGGCAGGAGCTTCAAATCCACCATGTTCCGCATGATGATTTCGGCCACATCTTGGCGGCAGTTCACGGAAATTTCAAACCCTGCGGCCGCGCAATCCCATCAAGCGGGCGCAGGCTGGCCAATGCGCAGGAAATCGCTGTCGAAGGGAACCTCCCGCGTCGCGCCACCCGTCACCAGTCGTATGCGGCCATCCGCCGTCGTGATCGCCTGTGGCGGCTCGCCGCCGGCCAGCGGAATGGCGCCGATGACATGGCGAAAGGACACGCTTTGGCCTTCGCCCAGTGCAAAGGCGGTCGCGACCCCTTCGCGCTTCAGCCAGTTGTCGCCGATCGAGGCGGCATGGCCGACGGCGGCGCGGCCATCCTCGATGCCGAGCACGCCCAGGTGGCGACCGCTCCAGGGCGCGTAGTCGCGCCCGCCATTACTGAGCCACAGCATGGTGATCGGCAGTTCGGCCGGGTTCTTCAGCACCAGCACCAGATCGTCTTCGGCCTCTCGTGCAAGCGCGGTCCAGCCCGGCCCGCCATGATCCGCCTCGACCAGCGTGAGGAAATCCTCGCGGCGGTCGTCCATGCGGTATTCCGTCAGGTCGAGCGTACCGCCGCCGGCGGCGGGGAATTGGCTGAGATCGGCGGATCGTGCCGGATAGGCCAGCAGGAAGCGGCCGCGCGCGGGATCCGGCTCCAGCGGGTCGTCCAGCGTCGCCGCAAACCGCTTCGGCGAAAAGGCCAGCCTGCCGCCGCCCGTCATCGCCGTCATCGGGTGATGCGCGACCGAGATGGCACCATGGCCGCCGGAAAACGCATGCTCCTGGTAGAGGAAGGGATGGCCGTCGCGCAGCGTCAGGATCTTGTCGACGCTGGCACCCATCACCTTGTGCCGCAGGCGGTAGACCGCGCGCCAGCCATCATCCGTCGCGGCACTTTCGGCGATGTCCCAGGCGCTGTTGGCCGGCCAGCCATGCAGCGGCGCTTCCTCGACATCGCTGCGCGAAAACGGCGCGCAGAGAAAATCGCCGGACAGCCGAACCGTACCTTCCGGCAAATTGTCCGGCAGCGTCTCATTCGCATCGACCCAGGGCGCGCGGTGCAGCGGCTTCAGCTGCCGCCCACCACCCTCGACGACCATGTCGGCGATGTGGCCGACCGTGAGGTCGAGCGAAACCGAAATTCCTCGGGCCTTGATGGTCTGGATGGTCATCGCGCTCTCACCGATTCTGCAGGCGCAAACTGGCCTGTTCGGCGGCACTTGCGCAAGCACCGCGACAGGCATTTTGCATCAGTTCTCACCCTCCCACATCGCATATGGATTCTTTCGAAGAGGACCCCCACCCTAACCCTCCCCACAAGGGGGAGGGAACGCTGTCGCGTGCCTGAATTGTTCTTTCTTTGGCGCCGAAAAGACAGGCGACTAGCCTGGGTCGGCGCCAACGGAAGTCTCCCTCCCCCTTGTGGGGAGGGGTTAGGGGTGGGGGTCCGTGCCGGGCAGACATCTCAAGAATTCCACGTGCGATAGCCCTCCCCACAAGGGGGAGGGTGAGCGCAGCTACTGCCGCTTGTATTCCCGCACCGGTGACTTGGTGCCGTCGGTGTAGGTGACCTGCACCGACATCGATTTCACGCTGTCGGCGACCTTGAAATAGGGCTGGTAGTCGTAGGGGATGGCGTAAGGGTCCTTCTTGTCGCAACGCGGCATCTTGATCTCCTTGTCGAGCGCCGCGCCGTTCAGGCTGTAGTGCACCTGTTTGATGGCGCAGCGGTAGGACAGCATCTGGGTGAAATAGACCAGCCCGTGATTGCCGCTGGCATCGAAGGCGATCCACGAGGTCCAGAACTGGTCGAGGATCTGCTTGTTGCCCTGCTGGAGTGCCGCCTCCGGGTCGAAGCGGA
Organism: Mesorhizobium sp. M0227; assembly: GCF_040321855.1. Classification (NCBI taxonomy): domain Bacteria; kingdom Pseudomonadati; phylum Pseudomonadota; class Alphaproteobacteria; order Hyphomicrobiales; family Phyllobacteriaceae; genus Mesorhizobium; species Mesorhizobium sp. M0227. The sequence goes on from NZ_JAMYSJ010000002.1 coordinate 384,931, forward strand.
TGTCGAACGGGCCGGTCTCGCGGCCCCTGATGTCGAGATATTTGATCGCGATGATGCCGGCCACGGTGCTGTCGGGCATCTCGAAGCTCGGATTGGCCATCGGCTTGCCGGTGGTCTGGTCGTTCATGGCCAGGAAACCGGTGTCGGTGAACGGACCGCTGTCGCCCATGCGCCACGAGATGGCGGTCGCCGGCTCCGGCAGCGAGATGGTCATCGACCAGCCCTGGTTGGAGCGCATCGGCGTCAGCGAAGGCACGAAGCGGGCGGGATCGAGCACGTCGGCAAGCGCTGCCAGCCGGCTGCGGCTGCGGTCCAGCCAGTCGGCCAGCTGCGTCTGGTCGACGAAATATGTGAGCAGCCCGCCATCCTTCTCGTAGGACGTGAACTTGGTCAGCGCCTTGGCCTCGTTGCGCTTGTCGGCCAGCGTCTGGGCGCCGAGCCGGTCTTCGGAAAACTCCTGCGCCAACAGGAAATAGGCCGGCGCGAAATCTGGATTGGCTGATATGAAGGCGTTGAGCTTGTCGACGCGCTGGGCGTCGTCGAACTGCTGGACATGCACCAGCTTGATCGACAGCGCCTTGCCCTTGTCGGCAAGCGCGCCGAACACTTCGCGGGCGCCGGCCTTGCCGTCCTGCACCCGAAGCAGCGTGGCAAAGCGCGTGTAGGGGTCGATGGCGTCGACGTCGAAACCGGCAAAGGCGAGGTAGGAGCGCCGTGCATTGAGCATGTCGCCGGAAAGCTCGTATACGCGGGCATTGTGGTAGAACTCGTCCGGCCGCTTCGGCTCGGCGATCGCCCCGCCTTGTACGGCCAAGGCGGCAAAGCCCTTGGCAATGGTGTCGATCGAGGCCGCGATTTGCTGCGTCGTCGCCTGCAGCTTCTCGGTCTGGGCCTGCTGCTGCGCCTGGCCGGCGGCCAGCGTCTCGGTCTGCTTCTTCACCTCTTCGGTGGTCTTTTGCACTTCCGCCGTCTGCTGCGTCTGCTGCTGCTGGGCGTTAGCGATCTCATCGGTCTTCTTGGCCACCGTGGCGGTCGACTGCTTGACCTGTTCGACCGTCTTCTGCGTCTGCGTGACGGTCTGCTCGATCTTGGCCACTTTTTCGGACACGATTCCTATCGACTGCTGCAGCCCGGCAATGGCCGGCACCAGGCTTGCGATCACCCCGTTCTGGGCGTTGGTCTGCTGCTGCAGGCCGTAGACGCCGCCAGCGACGGCCGCCGCTGTTGTGGCGAAGATCAAGGCCGGCAGTGCTCTGGCCGCCAGCACCAGCCTGAGCACGATGGCAATGGCGATGATAATTGCGGCCACCGCGGCGATCAGCGCGATATAGGCGGCGAACGGCGCCAGCGGATTGAGGATGTCGGATACCGCACCCCCGATAAAGGCGACGCTGCCGGCCCATTTGCCGGTGCGGCTGAGCGATGCCCTGATAAGCGAGGGCGCAGCGCCCCCGGCCCCGATATTCGTCATGCCAAGCCCCCAAGCCCTGAGATACCACGCCCCTTCCCACGGGAAACGCGGCCCTGGCAAGGAAAGACACGGGAAAACCGGCGTTTTCGGGGCGGCCGGCAAGCTTGCGAGGCTCGACAATCCGGGGACTGTCAGACATTAACCAAATGGACGCATCACTTGCGTTACGTTAGCTTCGTCTCATCTCCGCAACAGCCGACCCCAGAACAGTCCAGCCCTTGTCCAATACCCTTCCGCTCATCCCGAGAGTTTTTGCGGCACTGGCCCTGCTGGTGCTGCTGGCCGGCTGCTCGACCACGACGCCGCCCGACAGCGTGCTGGCCGTGCCGGCGCCAGCGCAGAAATATGCGGCCATCGTCGTCGACGCCAGGACCGGCAAGCAGCTGTTCGAGGTCAGCTCGACGGCGCAGCGCTACCCGGCCTCGCTGACCAAGATGATGACGCTGTATCTTTTGTTCGAGGCGCTGGAGTCCGGCCGCGTCAGCAAGCAGACGCAGATCCCGGTGTCGGACAACGCCGCCTCGCAGCCGCCAACCAAGCTGCGCTTCCGGCGCGGCGAGAGTATCGACGTCGATTCGGCGATCCGCGCCATCGTCGTCAAATCCGCCAACGACGTGGCCGTGGCGGTCGGCGAATATCTCGGCGGCTCGGAGGTCCAGTTCGCCGCCACGATGACATCCAGGGCGCGCCAGCTCGGCATGACCAGCACCACCTTCCGCAATGCGTCGGGCCTGCCCGACGACAGCCAGATGACGACCGCGCGCGACATGGCGGTGCTCGGCATGGCGCTGCGTCAGCGCTTTCCCCAGCAGTTCCACTATTTCTCCGAAAGCGACTTCATGTTCCGCGGCCGGCTGGTGCGCGGCCACAACGACATGCTCGGCCGCGTGCGCGGCGTCGACGGCATCAAGACCGGCTACATCAGGGCCTCGGGCTTCAACATCGTCACCTCCTACAATGCCGACGGCCGCAATCTGATCGTCGTGGTGATGGGCGCCGACTCAGCCCGCCAGCGCAACGACCATGTCGAAGCGCTGATCCAGCGGAGCCTGTCGCCGACCATGGACGGCGCCAAGACCAGGCTGATGTTCGCCGAGCAGTAGTAGGCCGCGGCGCGATTCGCGCCGGGGCGCCCGGTGGCGTATAGGAATTTTTTCTTGACTCGATGAGGGCAGCTACGCTACTATTTTGGGTATGGTGCTGAGTCGCGCCAATTGACCCACTGGAAACGTGACCCGCCCGCAAGGCGGGTTTTTTGTTGCCCGCCGCCGTGCAGAACCTTGTGCACGTTGGCGGGACAGCACCCCCTCTGTCCTGCCGGATGTTCGTCGCTCGGAAAGCCAAGCAATTGGCTTTCCGCCCGCTGCGCGGACCGCTCCTCAACCCCCGCAAGGGGGGAGATCAGCGGCTTCGGCGCTACGCTCACTCATGTGACGGTGGAAATTGGCGAAAGCCGGGATGACAGCCAATCTCCCTCCTTGCGGGGGAGATGTCCGGCAGGACAGAGGGGGTGATTGGCGCAAACATCGGGCAAGTTCTTCCTGCTCCGCCCGTGGATGACGTAGTTGAGGCTTCGGCTAATTTCGAAACGTCTCCACCCGCCCTGAAGGGCGAGCCGCCAGCAGCCGCATCGCCTTCTCCGATCAAAACCACTTGTCCGGCCTGCGAAATCCGTGCCCGGCGCTGGCTATGCGCCGCCACCTCTGTCTATCGTCGCCCAGCATCAGGAGCCCACCATGAGCACCGTCCCCAAAACGCCCGAGCAACCGGCCGACAATCAGAACGACAGTGGCGGCGAATATTTCGAGGCGCCGATCATCGGTGAGCTTGAGGCCGATCCGGTGTCGGACGAGCACTTCGAGACGCCCGAAGTGCCGGACTCCGAACCCGCAGGCCCAGGCGCCCAACGCGGCAAACCGAAGAAAAAGCCGTCGGCCATATCGGGCCGCAAATTCCGCAAGCGCGATCTGGTGCGCATCGACACGCTGCGCCCGAGCCTCGCCGACCGCATCCGGTCGGACCATCCCGACCTGCCGGCCGGCGCCCGCATCAGCCGCGCCGAGCTCGGCCGCTACCGCATGCGCTACATGGAGGAGCTTCTCCAGCAGGAGCACGGCGAATTCTCCGAGCTCGACCGCCAGGTGGTCGAATCGATTGCGAGACAAGACACCATTTCCGAAAACTCGGAAGAGGAATTCGAGGAGCACCGGACGTTCGCGGACCGCGTCTCCGACAACATGGCTTCCTTCGGCGGCAGCTGGTGGTTCCTGATCTCGTTCGGCAGCGTGCTGCTGGTCTGGATCGGCATCAACCTGATCGCCGGCATGAGCGCCGCCTTCGACCCCTACCCCTTCATCCTGCTCAACCTGCTGCTCTCCTGCATCGCCGCCATCCAGGCGCCGATCATCATGATGAGCCAGCGGCGGCAGGAGTCCAAGGACCGCCTGCGCTCCTTCAACGACTACCGCGTCAACCTCAAGGCCGAGCTGGAAGTGCGCCATCTGCACGAAAAGCTCGACTACCTCATCTCGCGCCAATGGACCCGCCTGGCCGAAATGCAGCAGATGCAGCTGGATGCGATGCACGAACTGGCGGGTGCGAAGAAGCCGAAACGGGCGGTAAGAGGGCGGCGGGCGGTGAAGAGTGAGGCGGGGTGAGGAGTGGTCCGCGCAGCGGACGGAAAGCCAATTGCTTGGCTTTCCGAATGACGAACGCCCTGAGCCTGCGAAGGGCGAAGCGGGACCCTCATAGGCCGTAGCCAGGGCGCACCGAGCCAAGTCGCTGCGCCAATCTCCAATTGCCCGTTGAAGCCTGCGCCTGCTTCCGCTAAGAAGCCGTGACTTGCCGGTTCCACCGGCTGGTTCGTTTTCCGGATCACCGGGAAGCACCCGTAGCTCAGCTGGATAGAGCGCTGCCCTCCGAAGGCAGAGGTCACAGGTTCGAATCCTGTCGGGTGCGCCAAGTGTCGATGGTCCATTTCAGACCAAGCTGGGCACTGTGTCTTGTGGTGGCAGCTTTGCGCTCCATGTCAGGCAGCACGACACCCTCGATAGGCTCTCAAAGCAGACGTTCGCAATCGCGAAGCTATCTTGGCGACACAGTTGAAATAAAAGGTGGGTTTGTATCCAGAGATATCAGTAATTTCATAGATCGTCAGGGCGTATGACGGGTGAAGGTAGAGTCCTTGATCTTGAAAAAGACACGCGCCTTGTTGTTCGGATTTCGAATTATACGCACGTGGTGCTGTCCATCCGGAAAAAGCTTGGGCTCCAACTGATTGTTGCCGAGAAAGCCCTGCCGGCGCTCGATCTTGTCAAGGATGTCCTGCTGATATCTCGTGATAAGCATCGATTCATGAACGACCATAGTTTCTTTGCCGTTGTACCGGGCGAGATATTCGATCAGGTAGGTCGGCAGGGCAGTTTCGCCAACGACCTTTTGAATGGCAGTCAACGTCGCGACCGAGTGAGGCGCCGTGCTGGCCACTGAGTCGAGCGCGACATCCCAGTCAAACATAGCAAAAGACATTTCGCCCTTGTCGACCTGTACTGTGGTTTGGTCGATGCTAGAGGGTGCTGCTACCGCGATACGCTTGTCGCCGACCCACGCCGGCGCCTCCAACTTATTCTCAATCGACTTCAACGAGAGTCGGTGGAACACGAAACAACGCTGCCAATCATTGTAGAGATTTTGGGGGATGGAAAGTTCAAAATGCTCGAGGTATTTATTTCGGGCGCCGAACATTCTTGCCCGCTGGATATAGGTATCCTGCTGAAGCCTATGGGCAACGTCACGTGTGAAGAACATCGCCAGCAGATTGTCAAATGTCACGCCCCGCGAAACAACGTTTCCACCCACATAGAATGTAAAGGGCGAACTGGGTTTTGTGGCGCTACCAGTCAGGGCATTTCTATCTCGCGTGCTATTAAGGACAAAAAGCCGGGAGCGCGATATATTGGTGATCACGTACTTAGCCAAATCATTGGCCGAGTCCTTTGGGTAGAGTTTCTGAGCGACGTCGAAAGCTTCCCTCGCCAGGGCTTTAAAAATAGGCCCATTATTGATGCGAAGATCCTGGATCAACCTCTCAATTGTAGCCGTGTCCACTTCGTGCTGGGCCTTCTTGCCGCTGGTGTGGAACAACATTGAATAGTTGTCTTGGACGGTGCCTTGGTTGAGATGGGCAACCGTGACGCAAAACCGAATGATGGCCGTGCGAGCCTCAGCTTCGGTGCCACCATTGGCGAGCCAGACTCTGCGATACCCAACTGATGCCTGTAAATTTTCAGGGAAAAAAGTATCCTGGCCAGTATAGTAGGAGTGAGCTGGAAACCGAACCCAATGCTCTGGTTTGTTGTCGAATGTATGATTCAGGTTTAGGCGCGCCGGCGTCGCCGTCACGCCTATGTAGATGCCGTTTCGGCCAATTAGTGTATCGATATATTCGTTGATCGGTGTCTTGCCCCCGATGTTAACCTTTGAGTTAGGTGACGCAAAATCGGCTTCGTCATCGATAACGACAAGCGACTGGACGCTTTGGCCATTTTTGCGGGCGTCATCAATTGCTTGCAACAGATTGGCCAGATTGCGACCATTCTTCTTGCAGAAAATAATTGCCTCGCTGTCGAACACACCCTTCTTGATCGCTTCGACCGAATTCATGGGGGCTGGGGAAAGACCGGACGATCCAAAGCGCTCAAGATTCTGAGCAAGGAGGTCCACGCTGTCGTTCATGAGATGAATGATGACTTTGTGGCCGACGTCCAGCAACTTCGCCGTCAGGCAGATCATCATCTCGGTTTTGCCGCTTTGCGGGTCTCCGTAGATTACAAACGCGGTCTTCCCGCCGCCTGCCAGATTGTTCAGTCCATCCTCCACCGCAGCCTGGACGAATTCCGTCTCCAGGCCCTTGTCCCTCATAATCTGCAGCTGGCTTTCGTAGCGATCTTTGAGGGAGGCAGCCTCGGTGATTGCGGTCAGATCGAACATTTCGTTGTCCACAAGAATCTCCAAGAAATATTAGGAATTGCGCTAATTATTTTTCACGGGGCGCGAATAATCTGTCAACGCACCGGATATATATCCGAGAATTTTGCTTTAAAATCGTGCAACTTGAGGGTCAGTTGAGGTTTGGTTTGCGGAAGGCGAGAATGACTTCTCGTCTCATACGCTTCTCTAGCTGATTAGAAGTCAGTGGCAGATATCGACTGGCCTCTGGTAGGTCTCGCTCTACACGACTGTGTACCACCAATCCGGATTCTTCCCCAGCCTTCATCACAGCACCGGCGTTGTCGATGTAGACGCCACGCAGGCATGAATTGCCAATCACGAATGTCGTTTGTCCGTTCGGTTTAAGCACGCGCGCAACCTCACCCATCAAGCGACGTAGGTCTTGAACATATCGGTCTATCATGTTGCTAAAGCGAGAAGGCAACTGCGCCGTAGTTCCAATTGCAGCCCGCACGCGCAGGAACTCCTCAGCGTCATCCGATCGATCCGGACGCCGTTCCGCACCGATGCTATCAGACCTGATGCTGCGCAACTCCCGCAATGAATGTCCGAGCCAAACAAGAGCCAAGCGGTGACCTCGGAGATAGTCGATGGCGTTCAAATATGGTGGGGATGTGAACACCGCGTCGATCGTCTCGTCGCCTATGTCGGACATCGACCGAGCGTCTCCCCGGAACACGCCAACACCACCTTTGGGTGGCTCAGCCTGAAGTTTCTTGGCTATCGAGGAGGCGGCCAGTTCAAAACCGCGCCAGACGTCGAAGTTGGATGTCTCAGAAACCTTGTGCGGGCGGCTATGGGAAACATCTCGCGCAAGCGAGGCCCCATTGTCCTTGGTCACAATGATTCGGCTAAGCGCTAGGCTGACAATGTCGAGTGCCGCCGCGTCGTTTCCGGTAAGGTTCTGCTTGCGGTAATGATTGAGAACTGCAGCTATTTTTCGCAGATGACCTCTCTGCTGATCTGCAAACCAAAAACGGGTGAAAGCCTCTGTTTCGGCATCGATCCAGTCTAAATGGACTTCGTCTGGAAGAGTGCGTGCTTCAATGAGCACTTCTGCGGCGAATGCCTGGGACACGTCGTCAGCCTGCGGCGACGTCCAAGTGCGGGTCATTAGCACCGCCAGTGGATCCATATCTAGGCCGATCGCTCGCAAGCCGTTGTCCGACGCCTGCCGACAGACTGTTCCCGAGCCGGTCATGGGATCGAGCACGACGTCTCCATGATTCAGTCCGGAAAGGCCATGGAGGGCCAGTTCAGGCGCCATACGGGCAGGAAATGGATGTATCGGTTTAGCCACAGAGAATCCTAGCGCTTTTGTGCCTCACATTTCCATTGGAACACAAATCATTGGAATTCTGAAGTATTAGCAAGCACGAAATTTGGGCTCATCCTGAGAATAGTGTGGACGGCCCATCCGTCGCGGTCACCAACTGCGTATGAGTGCGCAAGCAAGGACTAGACTGATCCAGCAAAGTCAGCGACCAGAAAGCAAGCCAGGTCGGGCGTGGACCGTTGAGTGCCATGTCAGGAACCTTTCCGAAGACTGGCTGGACAATCACATCTAGGTAGCCTGTCGACGGATGAAATATTCCACGCCGGCCTTTTATCCAGTCCATGGCTCCCGGATCGGAGCTGGCTGGCCAGCCGAGCCGCCTTCAGCCCGCCACCGCCCGCACACTCTCCCGCTCCACCAGCGGGCACTCCAGCTTCGTAATCGGATACCGCCCCCTCCCAGGCGCCGCCGGCGCCTCCAGCTGCTCGATCGCCCATTGGCCCATCGCCATGTGCGGCAGGATCGAGGTGGTCAGCGGCGGGAAGAGGTGGCGGGCGATTTCCTCGTCGTCGTAGCCGACCACGGAAATATCCCCAGGAATGTGCAGGCCGGCTTCCTTCAGCGCTTCGTAGCAGCCGATCGCGGTGCGGTCGTTCTGGCAGAAGATGGCGGTGGGCTTTTCCTTCAGCGCCAGCAGCTTGACGGTCGCGGCGTAGCCGGCGCTGGCCGACCAGTCGCCCTCGACCACCAATTCGCCGTCGAACGGGATGTCGGCGGTGGCGAGCGCGCGGCGGTAGCCCTTCAGCCGGTCTTGTGCCGCCTGCATCCACGGCTCGCCGGTGATGGTGGCGATGCGGCGGTGGCCGTGGCTGATCAGGTGCCGGGTCGAGCTCTGGCCGCCGGCGATCTCGCTCGGCACCACAGCCGGGAAGGCGTAATCCGCCGTGTAGCAGTTGAGCAGGATCACCGGGATGTCGAGGCCGTAGAGGTAATCGGGCGCTGATATCTCGCGGGTGAAGATGGTCATGTAGATCAGCGCCGAAATGCCCCGCTTGGTGAGTGCGGCGATGGCGCGCGGCTCCATGACGGAATCGCCCAGCGTCTGCGCCACCAGAAGCACGTTACCGGCGTTCCACGAGGCCTGCCGCGCGCCCTCGATGGCGACCACGGCTTCCGGGCTGGTGGCGAGCTGGTCGACGGCAAAGCCGATCACCCCGTCGAGTCCTTCGAAGGCGGGCCCCTCGAAGGCAGGCAACGCCGGGTGAAGCGCCTCGAAGGCGGGCGCGGTGTAGCCAAGCGTCCGCGCGGCTTCGATCACCCGTTCGCGGGTCTGCTGCGACAGCTTGATCCCCGGCGAATTGTTGAGCACGAAGGAAACGGTCGCCTGCGAGCAGCCGGCGGCCCTGGCGATATCGATCATGGTGACGCGGCCCTTGGCGCCCTTGGCCGGCGCCTTGCGCCGCCTCGCTGTGTCGCTGGCCCGATCCGTCGTCTCGCTCATGGCAAATCCCAGTCTGGCAGGCCGGTCAGGCCGGCAAGATGGCGTGACGCCATCGATGCATAGAGATAACGTCAACGCCGTTTATAACTATTAGTACGCCGGAGGTCCATCCGCCGTGGATCTCCATACAAGCCAAAACTCAAAGGGTGAAAGGCTTGGGCTGCGGCTCAGCGGTGACCACGGCTCGGCGGCGGGCACACTGCGAAACCCCGGCATTGGCTCGGAACTAATACTGTTTACTAATACAAAAATGCGCTGTACCGTCAATCCGTCGCGTCCGGCCGGTCACGTCCGGGGCGGCGGGAGAGTACGAAAAATGGCCCGGTGGCGAGCGGATCCTACCTCCGCAAGCCTTGTCTCGGATATGTGATATGTCAGACAAATCGGACTATTTACGAACGAAGGATGAGTCTCTAAGGTCCATGATCGTGGCTGGAACGACGCCATTCTTTCGGTGCCGGGAACCCCTTTGAGGAGGAGGGCGTCCACGCTGCAAACGGCAAATCAGGTCAGTGCAAGATCGGCCGGTCCAACGACTGAGCCAAACGGGAGGTTGAACATGAAATCCTTGATACGAACTGCATCCGTAGCCGCGACCGCGCTGCTGCTTGGCCTGTCGGCCACGGCCATCGCGCGCGCCCAAGACAAGCCGACGCTGGCCTTCGTCGTCAACGGCGCTTCCGATTTCTGGAAGGCCGCCGAAGCCGGCGTCAAGAAGGCGCAGGGCGAACTGCCCGACTATACGCTCGAGCTCAAATATCCCGAGCAGTCCTCGGTCGCCATCCAGCAGCGGCTGATGGACGATCTGGTCACCGCCGGCGTCAAGGGCATCATGGTCTCGGCTGTCGATCCCAAGACCTCGACCGACGGCCTCAACAAGATCGCTTCGGAAACGGCGCTGTTCACCACCGACTCGGACGCCCCGCAGACCAAGCGCGTCGCCTATATCGGCTCGTCCAATGTCGATGCCGGCAAGCAGGCGGCCGAAATCGCCAAGAAGGCGATGCCCGATGGCGGAAAATGCCTCGGCTTCGTTGGCCTGCTCGGCGCCGACAATGCCAAGGAGCGCATCCAGGGCATGAAGGACGGCCTCGCCGGAACCAAGATCGAGCTGATCGACGTGCGCGGCGACGACATCGACCAGGCGCGCGCCAAGAAGAACGTCGAGGACGCGCTGGTTGCCAGCCCCGACGTCACCTGCATGGTCGGCTTCTACTCCTACAATACGCCGCGCATCTATGAAGCGCTGCGCGACGCCGGCAAGCTCGGCTCGATCACTGTCGTCGGCTTCGATGACGATCCGATCACGCTGGGCGGCGTCAAGGAAGGCACCATTGCCGCCACCGTCGTGCAGCAGCCCTTCGAATGGGCCTATCAGGGCATGAAGCTGATGGCGGCCTATCTCAAGGGCGACAAGTCGGGCATCCCGGAAGGCAACCTCATCATCATCCCGACCAAGATCATCGGCAAGGATGACGTCGACGCCTACGCCGCCAATCTGAAGGCGATGGCCGGAAAATAAGACTTGAAGCAGTTCAGCCGGCTCAACGTCGCTTGGGCCGGCTGCTCGCATTGACGAACCGCACGCGGATCGTCAGTCTGCCAAAAAGTCGGCCCGCCAATCGCTGTCAGGCATGATGAATTATTCCGACACATCCATCGCAGCAACGACGCCGTTCCTCAGCCTCGAGAACGTGCGCAAGACCTATCCGGGCGTCGTCGCGCTCGACGGCTTCTCCATGGAGGTCAGGCCGGGCGAGGTCATCGGCCTCGTCGGTGAAAACGGCGCCGGCAAATCGACCTTGATGAAGATTCTCGGCGGCGTCACCAAGCCGGACAGCGGCACGATCACCGTCGACGGCACCGCGCATGACAGGCTCTCCGTCGAAGGCAGCCTGGGTTCGGGCATCGCCTTCGTCCACCAGGAACTCAACCTGTTCGACAATCTCGATGTCGCCGCCAACATCTTTTTCGGCCGCGAGCCGTTGCGCGCCGGGCCGCTCAGGCTCGTCGACCGCGCCAAGCTGCGCACCATGGTGGCGCCGCTTTTGAAGCGCGTCGGCGCCAATTTTTCCGCCGACACGCCGGTCGCGACCCTGTCTCTGGCGCAGCAGCAGATGGTCGAGATCGCCAAGGCGCTGTCGATCGAGGCGCGGCTGGTCATCCTCGACGAGCCGACGTCGAGCCTGCCGCTCGCCGAGACCGACAAATTGCTCGACGTCATCAAGGCGCTGAAGGCCGACGGCATCAGCGTCATCTTCATTTCGCACCGCCTGCACGAGGTCGAGCGCGTCGCCGACCGCGTCGTCGTGCTGCGCGACGGCATGCTGGCCGGCACGCTGGGCAAGCATGACATCGGCCACGACCAGATGGTCAAGCTGATGATCGGCCGCATGCTGAAGGAGCGCGAGAAAGCCTCGGAGGCGGCGCGTGCGCCCGGCGCCGTAGCGCTTGCGGCCAAGGCCATTCGCACGCCTGCCTATCCCGGCCGCCCGGTCGATCTCGACGTCAGGCGCGGCGAAATCCTCGGTCTTGCCGGCCTTGTCGGCTCCGGCCGCACCGAACTGGCGCGGGTGTTCTTCGGCATTGACTCGAAGCTCGGCGGCGCGCTGGAACTCGACGGCAAGCCGCTTGCGCTGGCTTCCGCGGCGGATGCCGTCGCGCAAGGCATCTTCCTGGTCCCGGAAGACCGCAAGCTGACCGGCATCCTGCTCGACCTGTCGATCGCGCAGAACATTTCGCTGCCCAATCTGCCGGCGCATGCGCGCCGCTCCCTGGTGTCCTCAAGCGCCGAGACCGCCACCGCCGAGAAACAGAAGAAAGATCTCGGCATCAAGGCGCCTTCGGTGCAGACGCGCACCGGCACGCTGTCGGGCGGCAACCAGCAGAAGGTCGTGCTCGGCAAGTGGCTGGCCATGAATCCGAAGGTGATGATTCTCGACGAGCCTACGCGCGGCATCGACATCGGCGCCAAGGCGGAAATCTACGGGCTGATGCGGGCGCTCGCCGATGCCGGCGTCGCCGTGCTGATGATCTCCTCCGACATGGAAGAGGTGATCGGCGTGTCCGACCGCATCGCCGTCATGCATGAGGGCCAGATCTCCGGCATTCTCGACAAGGACCGGTTCAGCCAGGAAAACGTGCTGCTGCTGGCAGTGGGCAAGCAGCCGAAATAGTTTCTTGTTTGCCACGGGTTCCGGTCCGGAACCTTCCAGGGCGGGCATTGGGGAGAAGACGATGAGCAAGAAAGATCTCGGCCTGCTGATCCTGATCCTGGTGGTCGGGGCGATCGTTGCGATCATCAATCCGCGCTTCCTGCTTCCGATCAACCTCGCCAACACCTCGAACCTGATCGGCCTGTTCGGCATCCTGTCGATCGGCCAGGCCTTCGTCATCATCACCGGCGGCATCGAATTGTCGGTCGGCTCGGTGGTCGCGCTGCTCGGAACGCTATTCATCGACTTTATCGCCGTGCGTGGCATGGGATGGCCGGTTGCCTTCGTGCTCATCCTGGTGCTTGGCGCCATCATCGGCCTGGCACATGGCTGGCTGATCACAAGGCTCAAGCTGCAGCCCTTCGTCGTCACCCTGTGCGGCCTTTTGATCTACCGCGGCGTCGCCCGCTTCTACACTGGCGACGGCACGGCGGGTTTTGCGTTCGGCCAGAATTTCCCCGACCTCGAATTCCTCACCGCCGGGCGCTCTTATGGCGTGCCGAACAGTTTCATCGCGCTGATCGTTATTTCGATCGTCATGTGGGTGGTGCTGCACCGCTCGGTGTTCGGCCGCTATCTCTACGCCATCGGCAAGAACGAGGAGGCGGCGAAATATTCCGGCATCCGCACCGGCCGCGTCGTCATCGCCGCCTACGTCATCTGTGGCGTGCTGACGGCGCTGTCGGCGATCTATTTCGCCATGTACACGCGCTCGATCTCACCGGCCAGCCACGGCCAGTTCTACGAACTCTACGCCATCGCCGCAGCCGTGCTCGGCGGCTTCTCGCTGCGCGGCGGCGAAGGCTCGCTGATCGGCGTCATCCTCGGCACGGTGCTGCTGCAGGAGCTGCAGAACCTCGTCAACCTGCTCGGCATCCCGTCCTCGCTCAACTTCGCGGTGATGGGCGGCGTCATCCTCATCGGCGTGCTGGTCGACCAGCAATGGGGCGTGTTCCGGGAACGGCGGCTGATGGTCGACGCCACGCGCAAGAGCGCTTCCGGCGCGGCCGCGGAATAATCGCCCTGCCAAGACGCGCCGCGCGTTTGTCGGCGCCTGGCGGCATGAATGAAATGGTTGCGGCCTTGCCGCCCTTCTGCGATTGCGGGACGTCTCCACATCATGCCGGATGTCGGTGGCGGACGAGTGGCAAGCCATGAGAGCGAAACCTGAACTGTTGATGTTGAGGGCAGGGGCGCTTGAAGCCGAACTGGCGCCGCAAATCGGCGGCAGCGTGAGCGCGCTGCGCTGGCGCGGCATCGATCTCCTGCGCCGGCTTTCGGACGGGGATCGCGATACCGGCAATGTGCTTGGCGTGGCCATGTTTCCAATGACGCCCTACGCCAATCGCATCACTGGGAACGCTTTCGACTTCGGGGCGCAGCGCTGGCAGGTCCTGCCCAACAATCCGCCGGAGAAATTCAACGTGCACGGCAGCGGCTGGCAACACGCCTGGACTGTCACCGAGACAGCAGCCGCGAACGCGACGCTGACGCTGGACATTGCCGCCGGAGCCGAGCCCTATTCCTATCGAGCGACGCAGGCTTTCGCGGTCACCGAAGAGGGGCTGAGCGTCACCATTACGCTCACCAACACCGGACCGGTTACCTTGCCGTTCGGTTTTGGCCTGCATCCCTGGTTCGATCGCGATCCGGACGTGACATTGCAATTCGAGGCGAAGCGCTTCTACCTCGAAGAGCCGGATGGCATTTCCGGTGATCCGATCACACTTCCGCCCGAACTCGACTTTGCCGAGGACCGGCCTTTGCCAAACGGCTGGCGCAACAGTGATTACGGCGGCTGGAGGGGCGAGGCGATCATTCGTTTTCCAACCCGCGGTGCCGGCTTGCGGATCAAGGCCGACCCGGTCTTCAAGCATCTGATGCTCTACGCCGATCCGACAAAACCGTATTTCTGCGTCGAGCCGCAAACGAATGCCTCCGGTGCTTTCAACCGGGGCCGGTGGGACGATCCGGAGGAAGGCGTGATCGTGCTGGCCCCTGGCGAAAGTGCTGCCGGCACCGTCTTGTTCATGCCTTTTGCGCTTGAAGGCTAGCCTAGATCAGGCCCGACATGTCGGAAAAAGCCATCGCCTTGCGCAGCACCTCGGCGAAACGGTCGCCGGCCGCCTCGCGTGGGCCGCTGTTGTCGATCGAGGTGACGCCAGGTCCCGACAGGCTCACATTGGCGCTGCGCGCCAGTCGCGCCAGCACCTCGCCGCGTGACTCGCGGCCGCGCATTGCCAGCCGCTCTGCCAGAACCTCCGGCGAGGCGGTGATCTCGACGATGGCCAGATTGGCATAGCGTTCGCGCAAGGAGGGGATGATCGCGCGCGACACATTGGCGACAGCGACACGGCCATTGGCAACGGACCAGTCGACATCGACGGGGATGCCGTAGCGCAAGCCGTGCGCTTCCCAGGAGATGGCGAAGGCGCCATCGGCTTCGGCCTCGACGAAGGCGGCATCGGCCAGCGTGTCGTGGTCCTCGCTGGCGACATCGCTCGGCCTGGTGATGACGCGGCGGACGAACTCCAGCCTTGTCTCATCGGCAAAGCGGGCGCGGGCGTAGCCGATCACCGTGTCCTTGCCGGCGCCGCTTGGGCCGACGACGGCGACGAAAACGCCATCGCGGATCGGAAACGTCTCGGCCGACAATTCCCGCTCGATCGATGCCGACACCATCATGCGACCCGGCTTCCCTGCCGCCACACGGTGCGCACCACCGGGACATGGTCGTCGACGCGCACGCGCACCAGATCGGCGCGGCGGCCCTGTTCGATGACGCCGCGATCGGTCAGGCCAACCGCATCGGCCGGGTTCTTCGAGACCATGGCGACGGCCTGCGGCAGGGAAATGCCTTCGACGACATCGCCGAGGAAGAACGCCGACTGGATCAGGCTGAAGGGAATATAGTCGGATGACAAGATGTCGAGCAGGCCGTCGCCGGCCAGCGTACGGGCGGAGACATTGCCCGAATGCGAGGCGCCGCGCATGACGTTGGGCGCGCCCATCAGCACGCCCATCCCGGCCTCTTTCGAGGCCCTGGCGGCCTCTTCCGTGGTCGGGAATTCGGCGACGCGCACGCCCTGCTCGATCGCCTCGTCGACATGGCCTGATGTGGCGTCGTCGTGGCTGGCCAGCACGATGCCGCGCTCCTGGCAGGCGGCTGATATCACCGCCCGGTTCGGCGCCGAATTGCGCGCCGATTCGGCCATCCGCTTTTCGCAGAACAGCTTGAAGTCGCGATCGGTCAGCTTCAGCTTGCGCTGGTAATAGTAGGCATAGGTCTCGAGGTTGACGAACTGGCGCTGGCCTGGCGCATGGTCCATCAGCGACGCCAGTCTGACCCGCTCGTCGCCGTCGAAATTGGCGAAAGCCCTGAGGCAGTCCGGTGCCGAAACCTCGCAGCGCAGATGGATGAAATGATCGGCGCGCAGACGGTCCTGCTTCACACTGTCCTCGATTGCGTCGGCCAGCTTGCGGATGTCGGCCGATGTCAGGTCGGCGTCTTCGTCCATGCCGACGCGCAAGGCGTCGAGCACGGTGGTGATGCCGGCGGTCGCTACCTGCGCGTCATGGGCGAGCACGGCGGCGATCGGATTCCAGCGCACCTTGGGCCGCGGCGCGTAGTGGCCTTCGAGATGGTCGGTGTGCAATTCGACCAGCCCGGGAATGACATAGTCGCCGTCCATATCCTCGCCGATGCGGCTGATGCCGGATTCGATGCCGGCGATAAAGCCGTCGCGCAGCACCAGCGAACCCTCGACGATCTCGTCGGCAAGCACGATGCGGGCATTGTGGAGAACAGTCTCGGCGGTCATTTCAGGCAGTCCTTCAGGCGGTTTTTCTGGCCGGGCGGCGCCCGAGCGCGTGATGCGAGAGCACCATGAACGGTGCACCCGGTTCGGTTTCGACAAACAAGGTCAACGCATCCACCAGCACCTTCTGTTGCAGCACTTCCGCGAACAGGCTGTCGATCGCTGCGCGCAAACGAGGGCTTTCCTGTGACCCCGCCCGGCCGGACAGCGTCATGTGGAAGCGAAAGGTTTCGAAGACATAGGGGTAACCCCATTGGCAGAGGTTGCGGAACTCGGCCGGCTTCAGCGAATCCGGGCTGCGCCGCTCGATTTCCGCCTCGCTCAGCGGTGCGCGAAACCGGTCGAAATCGCGCACCACGTCATCGGCGAACCGGTTGAGCGCAGGCACTGGCCCTTCCGGCACCAGTGCGAAGAAGCCGTCGATCTGGCTCACGACGAGACGCGGGATGGTCACCGCCGGCGTCGCCTCGGCGAATTGGTCGAGTGCGGCGCGCAGCGAGGCTTCGGTCTCGTTGGCAGCCAGGCGGAAAGGCGCTTTCAGCGTTGCGTGAAAGCCATAGCGGCGCGCCGAAGCGGTGTGGAAAGCGACTTCCGCCGCCGACAGGTCTGCCACCGCTTCGACCGGCCTCGTCGCGGCGCCGAACGGGTCGCGGCCCAGCCAGTCGGCGGCGATCCGCGCCAGCGGCTCGTCCTGCCGGGGGGTGAAATAGAGGGCATAACGCATGGAAAGTCCTTGTCAGCTTCGCTGCCATAGGTGATTTCCATGACGAATTGACGAAGCCTTGCTGGCTTTCAGGTAACAAAACGCTGCGGCGGGGTCATTAGCCGACGATTTTTTCGTGCTGGACCAGGGAGCGAGTGCTCACGCAGCGACCGGTCAGGCCTTCATCAGCCATTCATGCTCAGGCGCATTGTGGAATTTCCACGTCCGCTTCGGTCCGGCCATGACGTTAAGATAATAGAGGTCGTAGCCGTGGCAGGCGGCGCAGGGGTGATAGCCCCGGGGCACCAGCACGACATCGCCATCCTCGATCGCCATTGCTTCATCGAGCGCGCGATGGCCGTTCTTGTCGGCATCGGTATAGACGCGCTGGAAGGCAAAACCCTGCGGCGGGTTGAGACGGTGATAGTAGGTTTCCTCGAGATAGGATTCGGCGGGCAGATTGTCCTGGTCGTGCTTGTGCGGCGGATAGCTCGACGTATGCCCGCCGGGCGTGATGACCTCGACCACCAGCAGCGAATCGGCCGGCTCGCCCTCCGGCAATATGTTGGTGACGTAGCGCGTGTTGGTGCCCTTGCCGCGCACATCCTGGCCGAGATCGTCCGGTGCGATCACCCGCACCGGCAGCCCGCCGCCAAGGCCCGGCGCCGAGCAGACGGCGAGTTCCAGTTCGGTGTCCGCTGTCACCGACCAGTCCGAACCCTCAGGCACATACACCGACCACGGCTTGCCCTCGAAGGGCGACATGCGCTCGCCAAGCAGGCCCAGATCCTTGCCGCCGGCGGACGCCGTGCCCTTGCCGGTGACGAACACCAGGCAGACTTCGCGATCGTCGGTTTTTCCGGACGCGCGCTCGCCGGGCTTCAGCCGGTGCAGGTCGAAACCGACATAGGTCCAGCCGGCGATTTGCGGTGTCACATGGGCGACCCGGCCATGGCCTTTATTGGCTTTGACGAGCAGCTTCGACATTTTTGTCTCCTATTCCAGTGGCCTGACGGTTGCAGGCCTGTAAAGCCAAGTCGTTTGTTTGAAAGGCCATCGTAACGTTCGGAAATTGGCCGGCGCCCTTCCAACTTCGTCATCCTAGGGCGAAGCAGGAGCGAAGCTCCGTCGCGGAGACCCTAGGATCCATGCCGTTGCCTCGGCCGAAGGGCACAGCGGAGCAGAATCTGCACCGTCACACCAGCTTCAAAGTCATGGCATGGATCCTAGGGTCTGCGCCGCGTCGCTGCGCTCCTTGCTCCGCCCTAGGATGACGAAGTTAGAAGCACTGCAAGCCAATCGCCAACGCATGCGATCAGTCACTCCTTCGGTTCGGCCTCGGCCTTCGCCTCGTCGGCCGGCTTATAGAGATAAAAAAACTGCCAGACGGCGTAGCCGGCGAAGCCGAGCGCGATCATGCCCCAGAACGGCGTGCCGGTGGCGAACTCGATGATCGACCAGATGACGCAGACCGCGACGATGGCGACGCGCCGCCACAAAGGCCGGAAGAAGGGGTGTTCGGAATCTTTCATCGGGCCAATCTACAGCAATCGGCCTCGCCGGGAACCCGTCGCACCAGCCATTGGGAAACTAGACATTTGGAAAGCCTTGCGTCTCGACCGTATAGCCGGCGGCGGTCATGACGCGCATCAATTCCTTGTAGCCAACCTGCGCCATCCTGAGTGGCGGGTTCTTCTTCGGGTCCTGCTCCGCCTCGACCACGAACCAGCCCTCATAGCCATGGTCGGCGAAGCGCTGCACGATGGCGCCGAAATCCAGCGAACCATCGCCCGGCACGGTGAAGGCGCCCAGCGCCACCGCGTCGAGGAAGGATTGTTTGGTGCGATCGAGCTTTTCGATCACCCCCATGCGAACGTCCTTCACATGCACATGGCTGATCCGGGTATGATGGTTGTCGATAGCGCGCAGCACGTTGCCGCCGGCGAATGCCAGATGTCCAGCATCGAGCAGCAGGGGAATGCCGGCTCCGGAATAGCGCATGAAGGCATCGAGTTCCGGCTCGGTCTCGACCACTGCCGCCATATGGTGGTGGTAGGAGAGCGGCATGCCTTGCTCGGCGCACCATTCGCCAAATTCGGCGAGCCGCCTGGCATAAGCCTTCATCTCGTCATCCGACAGCTTCGGCTTGGTGGCCAGCGGCTTCGAGCGGTCGCCCTGGATCGAGCGGCCGACCTCGCCATAGACGATGCAAGGCGCATTCACCGCCTTGAACAGGTCGATCATCGGCTGGATGCGATCCTTGTTGTCGGCCATCTCCCCATCGACCAGCGTGCCCGAGAACCAGCCGCCGCACAGCGTGACGTCGGCGGCCTTCAGGATCGGCAGCATGATTTCGGGGTCATTGGGAAAACGCCGGCCCATCTCCATGCCGGTGAAGCCGGCCGACCGTGATTGGCGCAGGCATTCTTCCAGCGACACGTCATCGCTGAGTTCCGCAAGATCGTCGTTCCACCACGCAATGGGGGACATGCCCAGTTTGGCTTTCAAGTAGTCACTCCGGTTCTTGTTCACCCTCCCCCTTGTGGGCAGGGTCGCTGCGAAGCAGCGGGGTGGGGGTGGCGCCGGACCCCCACCCGGACCTTCGGTCCGACCTCCCCACAAGGGGGAGGTAGGGGTGGCAGCGCCTATATCAATCGCCGACGGTCTGCATCTTCCGCTTCTCGTCATACGCCTTGCGCGCCGCGTTGACCTGCGGCCGTACAGACACTTCCGGCACCGCCACGTCCCACCAATGGCCCCCGGCATCGGTGGAAACCAGCGGGTCGGTGTCGATGACCAGCACGGTGGTGCGGTTGTTCTTCTTTGCCTTCTCCAGCGCGTTTTCCAGCCCGGCGATCGACGGCACCTTCTCGGCGATCGCCCCCATGCTCGCCGCATGCGCGGCAAAGTCGATGTCGGGCAGGACCTCGTGGCGCGAGTCCTTCAGGAGATTGTTGAAGTTGGCGCCGCCGGTCGCCATCTGCAGCCGGTTGATGCAGCCGTAGCCGCGATTGTCGAGCAGCACGATGGTCAGCTTCAATCCGAGCATCACCGAAGTGGCGATTTCGGAATTCATCATCAGGTAGGAGCCGTCGCCGATCATGACGACGATCTCATCGCCGGGCTTCGCCATCTTGGCTCCGAGCCCGCCGGCAATCTCGTAGCCCATGGTCGAGAAGCCATATTCGCCATGATACGATCCGGGCGCGCCCGCCTGCCAAAGTTTGTGCAATTCGCCCGGCAGGCCGCCGGAGGCATTCAGCAGCGTCACACCGGAGCCCATGGCGCGCTGCACGGCGCCGATCACCTGCGCGTCGGACGGGTAGGCGGCATTGGTCGACGCCGTCACCTTGGCCGCCTCGGCCTGCCAGGCCTTCTTGCCGGTGGCCGCATTGTCGGTCCAGGTGGAAGGTGCCTTCCAGCCGTTCAGCGCAGCACTGAGTTCGGCCAGGCCCTCGGCCGCATCGGCCACCAATGGCAGCGCGCGGTGCTTGCCGGCGTCGAAGGGCTGCACGTTGAGCCCGATGATGGTCTTGCCGGAATTCTTGAACAGCGCCCACGAGCCGGTGGTGAAATCCTGAAGGCGCGTGCCGATGGCCAGCACGACATCGGCTTCCTCAGCCAGCCGGTTGGCGGCAGAAGTGCCGGTGACGCCGACCGCCGCCATGTTGAGCGGATGGTCGTCCGGCAGCGAGGATTTGCCGCCTTGCGTCTCGCAGACCGGAATGCCGGCGCCCTCGGCGAACTTGGCCAGTTCGTCCGAAGCCTGCGAATAGAGGACACCGCCGCCGGCGATGATCAACGGTTTTTTCGCGCCCTTGAGCGCGCCGACAGCAGCCGCAAGCTCGTGGCGATCAGCGCGAGGCCGGCGCTGGTGCCAGACCCGCTCGGAAAAGAAACTCTCGGGGTAGTCGTAGGCCTCGGCCTGGACGTCCTGGCACAGCGACAGCGTCACCGGGCCGCATTCGGCCGGATCGGTCAGCACAGCCATGGCGCGGCTGAGCGCCGGGATGATCTGCTCCGGCCGGGTGATGCGGTCGAAATAGCGCGAAACCGGACGGAAGCAGTCGTTGACCGTCGCTGTGCCGTCTGAGAAATCCTCGGCCTGCTGCAGCACCGGATCTGGGATGCGGTTGGCGAAGACGTCGCCCGGCAAAAACAGGACGGGCAACCTGTTTACATGGGCGAGCGCCGCCGCCGTCACCATGTTGAGCGCGCCGGGGCCGATCGAAGAGGTCGCGGCCATGAAGCGGCGGCGGAAATTGGCCTTGGCGTAGGCGATCGTCGCATGCGCCATCGCCTGTTCATTGTGGGCGCGGAAGGTCGGCAATTCGTCGCGCAGCTGATAGAGCGCCTCGCCGATGCCGGCGACATTGCCGTGGCCGAAGATCGCCCATACGCCGCCGAAGATGGGGACTTTGCTACCGTCGATCTCGGTCATCTGGCGCGACAGGAAGCGGGTCAGCGCCTGCGCCATCGTCAGGCGGATTGTCTTGCTCATGGTGTTTTCCTCCGCAGTCCTATTCCGCGCCTTCTTATGCCGCCTTGCGGCCGCGCGCGGCAAGCCACGCATCCGTCAACTGTTCGAAGCGCTGCGCCATATCGGCGATCGCCTCGTCATCCGACATCTTGCCGGCCAGCCATTGCTCGGCCGCATGGACGAAGATGGTGCGGCCGACGGCAAAGCCCTTGACGATGGGTGCCTTGGCGGTGGCGGCGAAGGCCGCTTCCAGCTCGTCCTGCGGCGCCTCCAGGCCAAGCAGCACGACGCCTCGGCACCACGGATCGTGCTTCAGGATCACCGCTTCGATTTTGGCCCAGGCGCCGGCCGACGCCTGCGGCTCGAGCTTCCACCAGTCCGGCTTGATGCCGAGCGCATAGAGCTCCTCCAGCGCGCGCGGGATCGTCGTGTCGTCGAGCTTGCCATGCTTGCCGGCAATGATCTCGACCAGCAATTCGCGGCCGACCTTGCGCGCGGCTTCGAACAGCGCGCGCAGCTTCTGCTGCTGTTCGTCCTTCAGCGCCGCCGGATCGTCGGGATGGTAGAAGCACAGGCACTTGATGCAGTGATCGACCGGCCACTCCACCAGCTGCGAGCCGATGTCCTGCGAGAATTCGAAGCGCAGCGGCCGCGAACCCGGCAACTCCACCGGCCGCCCGAGCCAGGCGAAGGAATGCCTGGCGAATTCGAACATCGCCTTGCGGCCATGTTTCTCGTCGATCAGCATGCCGTAGCCGTCGCGGCCGGCAGCGACCTTCGCCGCGGCCTTGACCGCCAGCACCTTGAATTCTTCGATCCGCGCCGGATCGGCGCCGGCCTTCGCCGCCACATCCTCCAGCTGCACGCGATGGTCGCAGGCGAGCGCCATCAGCGAGGCGACGTCGCGCCGGCGCGTCGTCGCCCAATGGATGTGGTTGATCGCCTCGTCCTTGCGCAACGCCAGATGCTTGCTGCCGTTCTTGAGGAAGAACCGCAGTTCCTCGAAGGTCGGATATTCCGGCGCGCAGAGCAGCCGCGACACGGCGAAAGCGCCGCAGGCGTTGGCCCAGGTCGCCGCTGTCGCATGATCTTCGCCAGCCAGCCAGCCGCGCAGGAAACCGGACATGAAGGCGTCGCCGGCGCCGAGCACATTGTATATCTCGATCGGAAATCCCTTGCCGACGACACCGTCCTCGAGATCGTCGCTGATCGGTCCGTCATAGACGATGCAGCCCATGGCGCCGCGCTTCAGGACGATAGTGGCGGACGACAGCGAGCGGATCGTCTTCAGGGCGCTCAGGCAATCGTCGGCACCCGACGCGATCATGATCTCTTCCTCGGTACCGACGATGAGGTCGCAGTCGGGCAGCACCGTCTTCAACTGTGCCGAGACTCGGTCCGATTTCACATAGCGCTCGAACCCTTCGGCATGGCCGGCAAGGCCCCACAGGTTCGGCCGGTAGTCGATGTCGAACACCACCTTGCCGCCCTTGGCCTTCATGATGCGGATCGCCTTGCGCTGCGCGGCATCGCTGTTGGGCCTGGAAAAATGCGTGCCGGTGACGACGATCGAGCGCGCCGAGGCGATGAAGGCCTCGTCGATGTCTTCCGGCGCCAGCGCCATGTCGGCGCAATCGGAGCGGTAGAAGATCATCGGCGAAACGCCTTCGTCCTCGACCGACAGCAGCACCAAAGCGGTCAGCCGCTCCTTGTCGGTCTTCAGGCCGTCGACATTGACGCCTTCACGCGTCAGCTGCTCGCGGATGAAGCGGCCCATCTGCTCGTCGCCGACGCGGGTGAGCAGCGCCGAGCGCAGGCCGAGCCTGGCGGTGCCGACAGAGATATTGGCCGGGCAACCGCCGACCGACTTGGCGAAGGAGGTGATGTCCTCCAGCCGCGAGCCGATCTGCTGCCCATAAAGGTCTACGGAAGCGCGACCGATGGTGATGACGTCGAGCGGCGCGTATTCAGCGTCCACGGCTTCGCTCATTGGAACCTCCCGTCGGCCTTGTTGTGTTGGGGTACACGCGCGAGCGGCAGCGTGGCGCCGGGAATATGAAATAATAATTCCAATCCATAGTCAATATGGAATGAGCGTTCCTTCGGGGAAAAGTACCTTTCGGCGGTGGATCAGGCCTTGCGCTTCCGACCCGTGTCGCGTCGCTTCTCGCCGACGCCGACGGTCAGCGCCATGGCCAGCGCCATTGTCGCCGACAGCGAGCGGAAGCCGGCGAAATCGGCCTCGGCAACCTCGAACCAGACCTTGGCGAACTGGGCGAGCGGGGAAAACGAGCTGTCGGTGATGGCGACGATCGGCACGCCCTGTTCCGAAATACTGCGCGCCTCCTCGATGGTGGCAGGCGCATAGGGCGAGAAGGAGATGGCGATGACGGCATCCGCCGGCGTTGCGAAGCCGATCATCTCGGCATTCAGCCCGGCCGCCGATTCGATCAACTGGTTGCGGATCTTCAGCTTGCCCAGCGCATAGGCGATGTAGGACGCCACCGGATAGGAGCGGCGCTTGGCCAGCACGTAGATGGTTTCCGCCTTTGCCAGCAGGGAAATAGCATCTTCCAGATGCGCTTCGTCCAGCGTGCGCGAAATGTCGTTGAGCGAGGTGCTGGCCGCGGCGACGAAGCCGTCGAAGATCGCCCGATGGCCGGCGCCGCCCTCTGCCTTGGCGCGCAACGCCTGCAGCCTTTCGTCATAGGATGAGTTGCGCTCGCGCAGCCGTTCGCGAAACACCTGCTGCAGGCTGGTGAAACCATCGAAGCCAAGCTGCTGGGCAAATCGGATCAGGGTTGAAGGCTGCACGCCGGCCGAAGCGGCGATGCTGGCGGCCGTGCCGAAGGCGATATCGTCGGGATTGTCGAGCGCATGGGCAGCGATCTGGGCGATGCGCTTCGGCAGGCTTTCGCGCCGCTCCAGGATGGTGGTGCGCAGCGTCTCGAAATCGCGAGGTACCCGTTCGTCCATCGTCGCTGTGTCCAAGCTCATGCGTGAAGCGTCCCTCTCTGCATCATCATAGCGAGCCTGCGCAAGAACGCCATAAAAAATGAGGCAGACATTCCATTTCGGATGAAAATGGACTAATTCATCCACGTAACGCTTCAAGCAGTGGAGAAACGGAAAATGGTCGGCGTCGGTCTCATCGGTACGGGTTTCATGGGCAAGTGTCACGCCATAGCATGGAGTGCCGTCAGCGCCGTCTTTCCCGACGTTGCCAAGCCACGGCTGGTCCATCTCGGCGAGGTCAATGAAGAGCTCGCCCGGCGCAAGGCGGGCGAGTTCGGTTTCGCCAAGGCGTCCGGCGACTGGCGTGCCGTAGTCAACGATCCCGAAGTCGATATCGTCTCGCTGACCACGCCCAACCAGTTCCATCCGGAAATGGCCATCGCCATCCTCGAAGCAGGCAAGCATCTGTGGTGCGAAAAGCCGATGGCGCCGAGCTTTGCCGAGGCCGAGGCGATGGCTGCGGCGGCGAGCAAGTCCGGCAAGGTCGCGGCGCTCGGCTACAACTACATCCAGAGCCCGGCCATCCGCCACATCGGCGCTTTGCTGGAAGAGAAGATCATCGGCGAGGTCAACCATCTGCGCATCGAGATGGACGAGGACTTCATGGCCGATCCCGAGGCGCTGTTCTTCTGGAAGCACGAGGCGGCCTCCGGTTATGGCGCGCTCGACGATTTCGCCGTGCATCCGCTGTCGCTGGTCTCAGCCCTGTTCGGCCGCGTCGCCAGCGTCATCTGCGACATGGCCAAACCCTATGCCGATCGCAAGCTGGCCAGCGGCGGCCGTCGCGTGGTCGACACCTACGACATCGCCAGCGTGCTGATGCATCTGGAAAATGGCATTGCCGGCACGCTGCTGGTCAACCGCTCGGCCTGGGGCCGCAAGGGCCGCATCGCCATCCAGATCTTCGGCTCGAAGGGGTCGATCTTGTTCGACCAGGAGCGGATGAATGAAATCCAGCTCTATGTCACCGCCGATCGACCGACCGAGCAGGGCTACCGCACCATACTGGTGGCGCCCCACCACAAGCCGTACGACGCTTTCCTGCCGGCGCCCGGCCATGGCCTCGGCTTCAACGACCTCAAGATCATCGAGTGCCACGAATTGCTGACGCGCCTGGCCGGTAAGCCTGCGCGGGTCATCGAATTCGCCGAAGGGCTGGAGATCGAGCGCACCGTGCACGCGATGGCGCGCTCGTTCGAGGAAAAGCGCTGGGTGGATGTGAGGTGATCATTCTTGGGGAGCACGACTGGTGATGGGCGCTTCAGCTGCGGAAATTGCGATCGGCTGGCGGAACTCACCAAGCGACGATGTTGGTGGTTTCGGCATAGCGGATAGGCGCAATTCGGGCAGATGAGGCTCCTTGGCGCAGCCGATTTCGTCGTGATGGGAAAAGTGATATCCCATGCAAGGCAAAATTTAGGAATTTCACCGGGCTAAATAAATGATCAAACTCGGAGCGAGAAACTTCTGGTTCTTACTTGCAGTTGCAAGTTACCTTTCCTTGAGTATGATCGCAACAGGTGCTTCTGAAGAAGGTATAGGTCAAAGCGTTAAAGGCGCCTCATTGAGGTATTTGTCACATTTGGATCAAGGGGCGAAAATTTTAGTATGGCCATCTTACACCAGAACGTATGAGATTATCAACGCTGGCCCTGAGATAGATGGTTCCGTAAGTGAATATAGAACTAATCGAGATGGCATTTTCGACCTAGTTCGGACGAGTGGAACAACTCAGATTTCCATTATATCAGTTTCCCCAGGCGTCTTTGCAAATGACATAGAGAAATTATTGGGGAATTCGAAATTACTGCAGGGTTATAAATCATTTGCCTATACGGCGCGCCTCAGTGGTGATGGCTGCACAGCATATAAATTTACCAGCAGAAAGACGTGGATCTCGGTTGGCTTGGTTTTTGTTGATAAGACTAAATTTGGGATAGGCAACAAGGTGGAAACTAACGCGTGCGTCTTTGGAGCTCTTGATTACGTGAACGGCTTTCCGACCAAGGACACGTATTTCGAGTATATGTCACTCCCGCAAGAGCCTGTCAGAAAGCTTATCTTAGAGGCGATTCATCGCTGCGCTGCCGATGGCGACAACAGGTCCCGGCAGGACGAGATAACAAAGGATGGTATCACTCCGCTGCCCTCGTTGGGGTGCGTAGCGGCGAAGATAGGGCAATAGAACTATCTAGCTTGGGTCGGTGGCAGAACCAAAGCGCTGGAACTCAACTCGCGGCGGTCGAGGCGTTCGTCTCCCAGCCGTTGACCCAGACCTGTCGCAAGCGGTCGCCTTCGCCCTTGAACCGCAGCCCCGTCGCCTGGCAATCCTCGATCCGGTCGCTGCGGAAATTGCGGATCGCCTGGCGCAGCTCGCACCAGGCGACGATGTTGGCGGTTTCGGCGTAGTAGATGAGCGCGATCGGGCGGATGAGGCGCTCGGAGGCGCGGCCCATTTCGTCTCGATAGGAGAGGTAGAGCTTCTCCTCGTCACGGATGGCGCGTCGCACCAGCGCCAGGTCGATCGCGCCGGTAGAAGGCGCGGCGAAACCCCAGGCATGCAGCGCATTGGCGTCGAATACCTGGCGCAAGGGTGATGGCACCGCGCCGGCGATCTTGGCGCTGACGCGCTTGGCCGCTTGCTTGAGCTCGCTGTCGCCCGTGCGCTCCAACAGCGCCAGCGACAAGACGATCGCCTCCATCTCCTCGATCGAGAACATCAGCGGCGGCAGGTCGAAGCCGGGGCGCAGGATGTAGCCGATGCCGCGTCCGCCCTCGATCGGCACGCGCATCGCCTGCAGCGCTGCGATGTCGCGATAGATCGAGCGCACCGTCACTTCCAGCCGCTCGGCAATCGTCGCCGCCGTCACCGGCTGCCGCGCCAGCCGCACGATCTGGATGATCTCGAACAGGCGTGACGCCTTGCGCATTTTTTCCCCCGGGTTGCGAGCCCAACTGACACAGCATTGTCAGTTGGGCTGATCTATAGGAGCGCCTATCGAATTGAAAATCAACAGGTTCCGCTGCGGTTTGGCGGAGCGAGGCGGCAGGCAACTGACATGGATTATGCGGAAAATCTCTGGCTTTTCTTTATCCTGCTGTTCGGCATCATCGCCGTTCCAGGCATGGACATGCTCTTCGTGCTCGCCAATGCACTGACCGGCGGACGCGACAGGGGTCTCGCCGCGACTGGCGGCATCATGGTCGGCGGCATGGTGCACACGCTGAACGGCGCCGTCGGCGTCGGCCTGCTGATGCATTTCGTGCCGATCCTGTTCAAGCCGCTTCTGCTTGCCGGCGCCGCCTACATGGCCTTTATCGGCATCACGCTGATGCGCAGTTCCATCACTGTCGGTCAGGAGGGGCCTGCCGGCAGCCGTTCCGCATGGAAGGCCTTTCGCCAGGGTTTTGTGACCTGCCTGATCAACCCGAAGGCATACCTGTTCGTGCTTGCCGTCTACCCGCAGTTCCTGAAACCGGACTACGGTCCGATCTGGATGCAGGCGACGATCATGGGGCTGCTGACCGTGGTGACCCAGGCTGCGATCTATGGCGGACTGGCGATCACGGGCGGCCGCAGCCGCAATCTTCTGATCGCCAATCCGAGGGCGACCATTTTTGCCGGCCGGGCGGCCGGACTGCTGCTCTTTGCCGTGTCGGTGTTCACGGCATGGGAGGGGTTAAGGGCGGCGTAGGGATTTCCTGCGAAGAGGACCTCCACCCCTAACCCCTCCCCACAAGGGGGAGGGGGACTCCAGTCGGCGCTGACAACGGGTTGTGTGCGTCAAGTTCTGCAAAATGGGCGATCATGAAGCTGGTCATGCGGCTTGGCGTAGAGCGAGCTTCTTGTGCTCGCGC